>NZ_WBUS01000064.1 GCF_008933605.1 Albidovulum sp. | reverse complement strand
TCCCAGAGCCGCGACAGCGCCCGGAGCGTCGCCGCCGCGTCGGCCGAGCCGCCCCCGATGCCGGAAGCCAAGGGCAGGATCTTTTCCAGCGTGATGGCGGCCCCGCGCCCCGGCGGGAAGGTGCGGGCGGCGCGGAGGACAAGGTTGTCCTCCCCCGCCGTCAGTCCGCTCCCCTCCGGCCCCGCGACGGCGAGCGTCAGCGCGACGGCCCGTTCCACCGTGACCAGGTCGCCCACGTCGGCGAAGACGACGAGGCTGTCGAGCAAGTGATAGCCGTCGGCCCGCTGACCGGTGACGTGCAGCGCCAGATTCAGCTTCGCGGCTGCGGTTTCCTCAATTGCCATTCTTGGTGACAGCAAGAGGTTCCGCGCCCTCTTCCTTCAGAACCACGTCGAGCCCGACCTCCAGTTTGCGGCGGATGCGCGTGGTCTCTTCCTCGGTGTCGGGCTCGAACGAGAGCGCCCGCTTCCACTGGAACTCCGCCTCGCGCGTGCGCCCGACGGCCCAGTAGATATCGCCGAGATGGTCGTTCACCACCGGATCGACCGGCATCAACTCGACCGCCTGTTCCAGGTGTCCCACTGCTTCCTCGTAGCGGCCGAGCCGGTAGAGCGCCCAGCCGAGACTGTCGACGATGGCGCCATCGTCCGGGCGCTCGGCGACGGCCTTCTCGATCATCGCCAGCGCCTCGTCATAATTCTCCTTCCGTTCGAGGTAGGAGTAGCCGAGGTAATTCAGCACGGCCGGCTGGTCGGGCCTCAGCTCCAGCGCCTTGCGAAAATCGGCCTCGGCTGCCGGCCAGTCCTTCGTCCGCTCGTGCGCGATACCGCGCGTGTAGTAGAGCACCCATTGCCCCGGCTCTTCGGTGGTGAAGGTCGCGAGGGCCTTGTCATAGGCGGCAGCGGACTCCTTGAAGCGTTCCTGCCGGCGCAGGATGTCGCCGAGCGCGCCCCAGATGTCAGACCGGTCCGGATGGTTGCGCGCCAGCTGTTCCAGCACTTCGATCCCGGCCTCGGTCCGCCCTGCCGCGATCAGCGCATCGGCGCGGCCGAGCTCGGCGGCGACATAGGCCGGATCCTCGCTCGGGATCTTCGCATAGGTGACGGTTGCGAGATCATGCTGGGCCTGCGCTTCCAGGAGTTCGGCCACGAGCAAGAGCATGTCGGCGTTGTCGGGCGCGAGGTATTCGGCCATGCGGGCATAGGCGAGCGTGTTGATGTCGGCGCTTTCGCCCTGGAGCGCGGAGGCGACGGTGAAAAAGACCTCGGCGAGCCCGTCGGTCGCATCGCGCACCATTTCGAAGGCGAGGGGCTTTCCGGCCGCGAGATCGGCCCTGACGGCGGCGAAGCGCGGATCGGGCATCTCGCCCAGCGTCTTGTCGATCAGCTCGACGGCTGCCGGATTGCGCTCAAGCTGGCTGAGGATCTCGGCATGGGCAAGGATGCCGCGCCGGGTCGCGCGGAGCGGCCCGCCCTCCTCGCCGGAGAAGATGCGGTCGGCGCCCTCGAAATCACCCACCGAGGCGAGCGCGAGGCCCTTGTGGTAGAGCCCGAAGGCCCGGCTGCCCTGCGCCCCGGCCACCTTGTCGAACGCGACCGTCGCGTCGGACATCTGGCCCTGCCCGACCAGCGCCCAGGCGCGGAAGAGGCCATCTACGAGGGCGCCGGCGCTGCGGCCCTTGTCGAGTTCGGCCAGCGCCCCGGCGAAGTCGCCGGCCTTCGCAAGGTCGGTGAGAACGACGAGGTCCGCGATCTGGCTTTTTGCCCCAAGGGTTTCGAGGGCGCGGGCGGGCGGCACGGCACGTTCCACCGCCCCGCGGCCGATCTGCGACACGATCGTGTCCTCGAGAAGGGCGGGATTGCCGGGATCGGCGGCGAGCGCACGGGTGTAGTAGTCGGCCGCCGCCACGTAGTCGGACTCCATGCTCGCCAGCCGGCCGGCAAGGTAGGGGCCGGACGCGCCGTCGAAGGCCATGGCCGGCAGCGACGCCGCGAGCCCGAAACCGATGAGGAGGGTAAGCTTGAGCGTGCGGGTCGTCACGGGGCGCATCCTTCGCTGGGGCCGCGAGAGCCTAAGCCGGGCGCCGTGCCAAGGCAATGCGGGGCGCCCCGCCGGACGTCCGTGCGCGCGGATTCTGCCGAAAATGTTACATGTTCGGATAGTTCGGGCCGTCGCCGCCCTGGGGGGTGGTCCAGTTGATGTTCTGGGACGGGTCCTTGATGTCGCAGGTCTTGCAGTGCACGCAGTTCTGGAAGTTGATCTGGAAGCGCGGGCCGCCCTCGCCCTCGATCACCTCGTAGACCCCCGCCGGGCAGTAGCGCTGCGCGGGCTCGGCGTATTTCGGCAGGTTCACCGCGATCGGCACGGAGGGGTCCTTCAGCCGCAGGTGGCAGGGCTGGCTTTCCTCGTGGTTGGTGAAGCTGAAGGCGACGTTGGTCAGCCGGTCGAACGAGAGCACGCCATCGGGCTTGGGATAGTCGATCTTAGGGAACTTCGCCGCCTCGCCCGTCGCGGCAGCATCCGACTTGCCGTGCCGGAGCGTGCCGAAGAGCGAGATGCCGAAGAGATTGTTCGTCCACATGTCGAGACCGCCGAAGACGAGGCTCGGGATCATCCCCCAGCGCGACCACATCGGCTTGACGTTCCTCACCCGCCTGAGGTCCTTCGCAATCGGGCCCGCGCGCAGGTCGGCCTCGTAGTCGGCCAGTTCGTCGCCCGACCGTCCGGCCTTGATCGCCGCCGCTGCCGCCTCGGCCGCGGCGATGCCCGAGAGCATCGCGTTGTGGTTGCCCTTGATCCTGGGCACGTTCACGAGCCCCGCCGAGCAGCCGAGGAGCGCCACCCCCGGCGCAACCAGCTTCGGGATCGACTGCCAGCCGCCCTCGCTGATCGCGCGGGCGCCATAGGCCACGCGCTTGCCGCCCTTCAGGAGCTCGGCCACCATCGGGTGGTGCTTGAAGCGCTGGAATTCCATGTAGGGATAGAGGTGCGGGTTCTCGTAGTTCAGGTGAACGACGAAGCCGACATAGACCTGGTTGTTCTCGAGGTGATAGATGAACGACCCGCCGCCCGCGTTCCGGCCCAGGGGCCAGCCCATCGTGTGCGTCACCGTGCCCTCGCGGTGCTTGGCGGGGTCGATCTCCCAGATCTCCTTCATGCCGAGGCCGAACTTCTGCGGGCAGTGGCCCTTCGAAAGCTCGTAGCGGGCGATCACCTCCTTGGCGAGCGAGCCGCGCACGCCTTCCGACAGCAGCACATACTTGCCGAGGAGTTCCATCCCCGGTTCATAGTTCGGTCCCGGCGTGCCGTCTGAGTTGACACCCATGACGCCGGCGACAACGCCCTTTACCTCGCCCTTGTCGCCATAGACGAGTTCGGAGGCCGCGAAGCCCGGGAAGATCTCCACCCCCAGCGCCTCGGCCTCCTGCGCAAGCCAGCGGCAGACATTGGCCATCGATACGATGTACTTGCCGTGGTTCGACATCAGCGGCGGCATCGGCCAGTTCGGGATGCGGATCTGGCCCGCCGGGCCGAGGATGTAGAAGTTGTCCTGCTTCACCTCGACGGTGACCGGCGCGCCCTTGTCCTTCCAGTCGGGAAGGAGAGCATCCAGACCCGAGGTGTCGAGCACCGCGCCGGAGAGGATGTGGGCGCCAACCTCGGAGCCCTTCTCCAGAACCACGACGTTCAGATCCGGATCGACCTGCTTCAGACGGATCGCCGCAGACAGGCCCGAAGGCCCCGCCCCCACGATGACAACGTCGTATTCCATCGACTCCCGGATCACGTCCGCCATCTCTCTCCCTTTCGCCGTTCTGTTCCGCCGCCCATGTCGGGACAGATCGTTAGCTTACCGGGGGAGAGGAGGCAACAACGACGCGGCGGACCGAGGGCCGGAAGCGGGCATTCGGTGCACCGGGGTCGTCACGGCACTGCCGGGCCTGCATTCGGAGGCAGTTGCACGGGCCCGGACGCGAAGGTGGCGGGCCGCGCCCGGCGCAGGGCCGCCCAGACCGCGGCCACGGCGAGGATCGAGAAATACCCGTCCACGGCGTAGTGATAGCCGGTATAGACCGACAGGAAGAGGATCGCCGCGACGAAGGCCCCTCCCGGCACCGCGAGCCACCACCGGCGTTCGGCGAGATAGAGCGCGATCATCGTCGCCACGGCGACATGGACGCTCGGAAAGGCCGAGATGCCCGAGCCGAGCGCCAGGCCGCGACGCTCGTAAGACGCCCAGAGGTAGTCCTGCACATCGGAAAGATTGTCCGCGGCCATCGGCGAGGCGGCGAGCGCGGCGGTCAGGTTCGCGAACCGGTCGCCACCGAGGAGCGCGTCGTAGAACACCGGCCCGACAGAGGCGCCGGCGACCGCGAGGACGGTGCCGAGAAGCACCCAGCAGGTGAAGAAGAGGACGATGAACCGCATCTGCCGCTCGCGGTCCCGATCGGTCAGCGCCAGGAAGACGACGAAACCGATTGCCGGAAAGAGCCAGACCTCGAGATAGAGCGGAAAGAGCCGCTCCACGGGAAAGGCGCCGGCCCAGCGGTGGGCGATGGTCCAGGGATCGACCCCGCCGTGAAGCCAGCGGTCGAACGCGGCCAGCGGCGGATCGGCGTAGAAGGGAACGAAGAACGGGATCGAGGATTTCACCAGCGAGAAGGTCGCCTGAAAGAGACTGCTTCCCGCGAGGGCATAGAAAAGGTTCCCGAGGTTCGCGGCAAGACCGCGCATCCCGATGAGGAACGGCAGGAGCAGCAGGACGGGAAGCGTCCACTTCCCGACGGAGAGGATCGCGGTCCCGAACTCGATCGTGGCAAGCCCCGCCTCGACCAGCAACTCGAATCCGACGTCGCGCACGAGCATTATGGCTGGGAGCGAGATCACGGCGTAGACGACGCAAAATCGGAAGAACAGTCTCACAATGTCACCGCGCCCGCGCCCCGGCCAAATCCCGCGACGTGCAGCGACCGCCGCCGCGCGCCTATTGACTTCCGAGTCATATCCCGGGTTTACAGCTAATGTTGCGCATTATCCGGGCATTTTCACGACCACGTTTCTCGTACAGGCGAAGATGGAAAAGATACCGATGACCCGCGCGGGACACACCGCGCTGGACCAGGAACTGAAGACGCTGAAGTCGGTCGAGCGGCCGGCCGTGATCCGGGCCATCGCCGAGGCACGGGAGCATGGGGACCTGTCGGAAAATGCCGAGTACCATGCGGCGCGCGAGCGGCAGAGCTTCGTCGAGGGCCGGATCAAGGAACTGGAGTCCATCCTGTCGCGCGCCGAGGTGATCGACCCGGCCACGCTCTCTGGCGCGATCAAGTTCGGCGCTACCGTGACGCTCGTGGACGAGGACAGCGACGAGGAGCGCACCTACCAGATCGTCGGCGAGTCCGAGGCGGATATCGAGAGGGGTCTTCTCAACATCCGCTCGCCGCTCGCGCGGGCGCTGATCGGAAAGGACGCGGGCGACAGCGTCGAGGTCCGCACGCCCGGAGGCGAGAAGAGTTACGAGGTCCTGAGCATCCGCTACGTCTGACCGGCGGGGCACGGAGGGGTGGAAATGTCGGACGGGCAGCAGTCGGACGGGGCCGGAGGCGACCGCAGCGGGTTCGGCCTCTACAGCCGGTCCTCCTCCGAAACTGCGGTCGGCCCGGCCGAGGTCATCGCCGGGGTGGTCAGCCTGATCTGGCTGGCGCTTGTCGGTGGCTTCTTTCTCTTCGCAGGGGACGGCGGCAGTGCGGGCGGGTCGCTCGGCGCGGTCATGGTGCTGGTGGCGATCTTCCTGCCGCTCGCGCTGATCTGGATCGCAGTCGTCACGCTCAGGACGGCGCGCGCGATGAAGGACGAGACGCAGCGGCTTCAGGCCGCCATCGACGCGATGCGCCACGCCTACGTCACCCAGGCGCAGGGGGGCCTCGCCAAGTCCTCGGTCGAGAAACGGCTGGAGGAGATCGCGGCCGCGGCCAAACAGGCCGAGACCGCCATCGCCACCTTCACCTCGCGGCGCGATGCCGATGCCGTCCAGGCATCGGCCGACCGCAAGGCCGCCTTCATTGCGCCGGCCGCGGCATTGGCGGCGGCCGACGAACAGCCGGCGCTCGCGCTCGGCACGCCCGCCGAATCCGAGGCCGCGCCGGTTTCCGTCGCCGATTTCATCCGTGCCTTGAACTTCCCCGACAGCGAGAACGACCGCGAGGGCTTCCGGGCTCTGCGCCGGGCGCTCGACGACCGCGGACTCGCCAAGCTCATCCGCGCCGCGCAGGACGCCCTGACCCTGCTCAGCCAGGATGGCATCTACATGGACGACCTGCGGCCGGACCGGGCCCGTCCGGAGATCTGGCGGCGCTTTGCCCAGGGCGAGCGGGGCAAGACCATCGCGGCCCTCGGCGGGGTCCGCGACCGCTCGAGCCTCGCGCTCACGGCCGGGAGGATGCGGCAGGACACGATCTTCCGCGACACCGTGCACCACTTCCTGCGGCTCTTCGACAGGACCTTCGCGGAGTTCGAGAAGAACGCGACCGATCAGGAGATCGCCTCGCTCGCGGAAACCCGCACCGCCCGCGCCTTCATGCTGCTCGGCCGCGTCACCGGGATCTTCGACTGACGCCCGTCGCCGCCTAGCGCGACGGCATCGTCGGTTCGATCGAGGCGCTCTGCTGGACCATCAGGACCCCCGAATGGTCATCGGGGTCGCCGTCCTCGTGCAGTTTCGTCTGCACGCCGGGCAGCTCGCCGAAGGCGTTCATGATCCGGTTCGGGAAGAACGTCTTCGGGATCGATTCGAAGCCCGGCAAGCCCTGGAGGATGTCGCTGACCGAGTTTCCGCAGAAGGCCTTGTTGACGGCGCCATAGGCCTCCGCCTTGCGGATGGCCGCCTCGGCCACGGCGGGCGACACATAGAGTTTCTGCGAGACGACATCGTAGGTCTCGCGCGCATGATAGTCGATGTAGAACTTCCGCATCTGCTCGGTGATGCCGTAGTGCAGGTCGTTCCGCTCGGGCACCCAGGGATGATGCCAGGTGCCGGCGGGGTCGAAGAGGACACGCTGGCTGCCGTCGATCATGATGCCGGAATGCGCGCCTTCGCCGCTCTTCTTGCGGACGACCGTGTAGAGCGTGATCGACGGCGGCTCGCCCGAGGCGAAGCGCGCGCGCGACACCGCTTCGTCGGGTGCCCAGACCGGCTCCGCGCCGCATCCGGCAAGGACGAGCGCAAGCGGCAGTGTCAGGCTGATGGCAAGCCGGCGCATGGCTATAGGGGTCCGGTTCAGGTCAGGCGTTGACGAGCGCCATGAAGATCAGCACGGCGATGATGAGAGCGACCGCCCAGATCGTGAAACGCACGAAGCCGGCAAAGGTCTTTTCCTGCGCCCGGATATCCATGCTGCCCGGTTTGTGTTCGGCCATCGTCTCGCTCCTGATCCCGCGTTTCAGCCCGAATAGCCGATTCATCCGCCCCTGTCACGACCCCGGCGCGGCGGCACGGCGCCCGCTGGTGCAAATCCGACACCCGTCCTGATCACGACTTGCCGAGGTCGGCAGCCAGCCGGAAGCCGATCCGCCGCGGCTCCTCCACCTCCGCCGCCTTGGGAAGCGCGCGGAGCATGACGTTGAGCTGCGAGACATGCTGGATGAGCTGTGTCCGCGCGCCGTCCTCGTCGCGGCCGTAGAAGGTCACGATGTCGGGGTCGAAGTATCCGATACCCTCGATCTGCAGCACACCGACGTCGCCGCCGGTGAAGCCCATCGCCACCTCGTGCTTGTCGTCGAGCTGGGTCTCGAAGTTCTGGATGTAGAGGATCAGCCGTTCGTAGGCCCATTGCGCCGGGCTCTTCGCCTCCAGCGGCTCGGCGGCCACCGCCTCCGGCAGGGGACACATCTCGGCCGTTTTCGGCGCGTCGGGTGCAGTGTGGGCGACCCGCGCCCGGGGCAGGGCCGAAGCCTCGTGCACCTCGGCCGAGGTGCGGATTTCGTCGGTCAGGTCACGGCCCGCCACATCCACGCTCCGTTCGCATCGAGCTCCCGCTCCGCCCGCCCACGGTGCATAAGATGGTTGAGATGTGCAACCGCCTCCACCAGCGCGAGGCCGTATTCCGCCTCTCCGATCGGCCGCTTGAAAAGCGGGAGGAAGCATTCCGCGGCCGTGCGCGGCAGGGTCAGGTGATCCACAAGCCGGTCGAGCGCGCCGCGGTGGTTCTCGATCATCTGGACCAGGCGCAGCGGCAGTCCGGTAAACGGGAGCTTGTGGCCCGGAAGGACGAAATGTTCGGGACGGGCGACATGCTGGAACGCGGCGCAACTGTCCAGCCACTCGCCCACCGGATCGGCCAGGGGTTCGCTGGCGTAGACGCCGAGGTTGGCCGAGATCGAGGGCAGGAGCTGGTCGCCGCCGAGGACGAGCGGCGCGCCCTCGTCCCAGAGCGTCGCATGTTCCGGCGCGTGGCCATGCCCCACCCGCACGATCCAGTCGCGCCCGCCGGCGCGGAGCCGGGACCCCTCGGCGATCCTGGTGTATCCGAGCGGCATGGGTGCCACCACGTCGCAGAAGTTGAAGGGACGTTCGGCGGCCCGGCGCGTGAGCAGATCGGACGTCATCCCGGCGCGGCGCCAGAAGTCCAACGTCTCGGCCGCGGGCAGGGGATGTTCATCAAGTGTGAGCATCCGCGCGAAAAGCCAGGAGGTCCGGGTGGTCACCAGTTCGGCCCCCCGCGCCTGAAACCATCCGGCAAGGCCGACGTGATCGGGGTGATAGTGGGTCACGACCACCCGGCGCACCGGGCGCCCCGCGAGCGGGCCGGAAAGCACCGCCTCCCAGATCGCGCGGGCCTTCCGCGTGTCGAGCCCGGTATCGACGAGGGTCCAGCCGTCTCCGTCGTCAAGCGCGAAGACATTCACGTGATCGAGCGCCATGGGCAGCGGCAGGCGCAGCCAGAGAACGCCCTCGGCAACCTCGATGGCGCCGCCAGGCGCCGGCGGCTCGGCGAAGGGATAGCGGATCCCGTCGTCGGCCGCGCCTGTCACGATGCCAGCGCCTCCGAGGTCAGGTCGAAGAGCGCCCCGGTGCCGTCCTTCGCCTCGGCAAGGCAGGCCGCGTATTGCGGCAGCAGCCGGTCGATATGGACCCGCGCCAGCGCACTGCGCAGGCCCGTCCCGCCTTCTGCCAGCGCCGCGCGCAGGTGGAAATGCGCGCCGAGGACGCGGGCAAAGGCCCTGAGATAGGGCACGGCGCCGGCGAAGCGGTCCGGCATGGCACGGCCTGCCATCGCCTCCGTCGCCTCGCGCAGCGTCTCGGCCGCGGACCAGACGGCGCCGGCGAGGTCGGGCAGGCACGCCCGCGCCGCCTCCGCCCCCGCCTCGATCTCTTCGAGGAGCCGGTAGGCGGCCTCGCCCCCGTCCATCATCTTGCGGCCGACGAGGTCCATCGCCTGGATGCCGTTCGTGCCCTCGTAGATCGCCGTCACCCGCACGTCGCGCCAGAACTGGGCGACGCCCGTTTCCTCGACATAGCCCATGCCGCCATGCACCTGCATCGCCGTCGAGGAGACGTCGCATCCCACGTCCGTGCCGTAGGCCTTGGCGATGGGGGTGAGGAACGCCGCGCGGGCGCGCCAGTCGTCCTCGCCCGTCGCCTGCGCCATGTCGGTCGCCACCGCGCAGGCCAGCGCGATGGCGCGCGCGGCGAAGACTTCCGCCCGCATCGTGGCGAGCATCCGGCGCACATCGGGATGGTCGATGATCGGCCCCATTTGGCGCCGGTCGGCGGCGTAGGCGACGGCGGCCTGGCAGGCGGCCTCGGCGACGCCCACGCCCTGCACGCCGACGGCAAGGCGGGCGTTGTTCATCATGGTGAACATCGCTGCCATGCCGCCCTGCTCGGCGCCGACGAGCCAGCCGGTCGCGCGGTCGTACTCCATCACGCAGGTCGGCGAGCCGTGCAGGCCGAGCTTGTGTTCCAGGCTGACGACAGTCACGCCGTTCTTCACGCCGGGCTTGCCGTTCGCGTCGGGGATGAATTTCGGCACCAGGAAAAGGCTGATCCCCTTGGTGCCTGCCGGCGCGCCGGGCAGGCGGGCGAGGACGAGGTGGCAGACGTTCTCCGTCATGTCGCAGTCGCCCCAGGAGATGAAGATCTTCTGCCCGGTCACCGCGAAGGTCCCGTCGCCGTTCGGTTCCGCCCTAGTCCTCAGCGCGCCGACGTCGCTGCCCGCCTGCGGCTCCGTCAGGTTCATCGTGCCCGACCATTCGCCCGAGATGAGCTTGGGCAGGTAGAGCGCCTTCAGCTCCGCGCTGGCGTGATGGTCGAGGGCCTCGACCTGTCCCTGGGTCAGCAGGGGGTTGAGCCCGAGCGCGAGGCAGGCGCCCGACATCATGTCGTGCAAGGCCATGTTCAGCGCCTGCGGCAGGCCCATGCCGCCATGTTCCAGCGGCGCGCTGACGCCGACCCAGCCGCCCTCCGCGATCTGGCGGAAGGCCTCGGCAAAACCGGGGGTGGAGCGGACGGTGCCATTCTCCAGCCGCGCCGGATGAAGATCGCCCGCGCGTTGCAGCGGGGCCATGACCGTGTCGCAAAGGCGCGCCGCCTCCGTCAGGATCGCCTCGACGAGATCGGGGGTCGCCTCGGCGTAGCGGTCCGTCGCGGCGACCGGGGCAAGCGGCACGACCTGGTCGAGGATGAAGCGGATGTCGTCCAGGGGCGCGCGGTAGGGCATCGTTTCCTCCTCGTCGCCTTGGCAAGTCCGGCCCCGGCGCGTATGTCACGTGTTCCGGGGACATGATTGCCGCAAGGTCATGCCCCTTCAACCGGGACGCTGCGTCACGGGGACGCTGCGGCAACGAGTCGGGGAGCGTGCGGTGACCGAGATCCTCAAGGCCGACGCGGCGGGGCTGGCGCGGGCGGCGGGCCTTCTTGCCAACGCGGCTCTCGTGGCCTTTCCGACCGAGACGGTCTACGGCCTCGGCGGCGACGCGCGCTCGGACCTTGCGGTCGCGCGGATTTTCGAGGCCAAGGGGCGGCCCCGGTTCAACCCGCTCATCGTCCATGTGGCCGACATGGCCATGGCCCGAAGCGTCGCCCTGTTCGACGCCCGGGCCGAGAAGGTGGCGCAGACATTCTGGCCGGGGCCACTGACGCTCGTCCTGCCGTTGCGGCCAGAGGCGGCACTATCCGAGCTCGTCACCGCGGGCCTTTCCACAGTCGCGGTGCGGATGCCGGAGCATCCCGTGGCGCGCGCGCTGCTCTCGGCCTTCGGCGGGCCTGTCGCCGCGCCTTCGGCCAACCCATCCGGGAAGGTCAGCCCAACCCGCGCGGAACACGTCCTGGCCGGCCTTTCCGGGCGCATCGCGGCGGTGGTCAATGGCGGGCCTTGCGCGGTCGGGGTGGAATCCACGATCCTCGGGCTTGCCGACGGCCCCGAACTCCTGCGACCGGGCGGAATCCCGGCGGAGGCGCTGGAGGCTTGCCTCGGTGCGCCGCTGCCGACGGGAGGAGATGCCACCAGGCCCAGCGCGCCCGGGCAACTGGCCTCTCACTACGCACCCTCAGCACCGATACGGCTGGAAGCGACCGGCCGCGAGCCGCGGGAATTCTGGATCGGTTTCGGACCCGAGGCGCGGGGTGCCGACCTCAACCTTTCCTCCACCGGCGATCTCATCGAAGCGGCGGCGAACCTCTTCCACTTCCTGCGCGAGGCCGACGCCCGCGCGACGGGGACGATCGCGGTTTCACCGATTCCGGAGCGCGGGTTGGGCCGGGCGATCAACGACAGGTTGCGCCGCGCCGCGGCGCCGCGCCATTGACCCGTCCGAAGGATCAGGCGCGCCCCGCCGCCGATGACAGGGTCAGCGGATCGACGCCGATCGTCTTCAGCGCGCGGGTCCATTTCTCGCCATCGCGGCTGGAGAAGACCAGATCGGGCGCCGCCTCGCAGGTCAGCCAGCCATTGCGCAAGATCTCGTCCTCAAGCTGCCCCGGCCCCCAGCCGGCATAGCCGAGGGCAAGGAGCGACGCGGAGGGTCCGCGCCCCGCCGCGATCGCCTCGAGGATGTCCAGCGTCGCCGTCATGCCGAAGCGGTCATCGACCTTGAGGGTGGTGCCGGTGCCGGCGTAGTCGCCCGAATGCAGGACGAAACCGCGCGAATGTTCCACCGGTCCGCCGAAATGGACCCTGATGTCGCGCGAGCGGTCGCTGCGCTGGATGCCAAGCTGCTCGGCGAGGCGGTCGAAGGTCAGACCGCCGGCCGGCTTGTTGACAATGAGCCCCATCGCGCCGTCCTCGGAATGGGCGCAGAGGAAAACGACGCTGTGCTCGAAGCGGGGATCGCCCATACCGGGCATCGCGATCAGAAGCTTGCCATTGAGGTTCATCGCATGGCCTCCTGACCCGAATGTCGGGTGAGTCCCGGGGCGATGCAAGGGGTGGCCGTCCCCGGCTCGGTGCAAAACTCTTCGTGAGTTGCTGCCTTGCCGCTTCCAATCCGCTGCGGCTCGCCTACCTTGTGCCGCATGAGATTTCCTGCCGCCTGCCCTCTTGCGCTTCTCGCTTTCGCCGCACCCGTCCTCGCGCAGGAGGTGCCGGCGAACGTCGTGTCGGCCACCATTCGTGAAGGCTGGCAGACCGAGGCCGGAACCCAGATGGCGGCATTGGAGCTTCGTCTCGCACCGGGCTGGAAGACCTACTGGCGTGCCCCGGGCGAGGGCGGGATCCCGCCCGAGTTCGACTGGTCGGGCTCCTCCAACATCGGCGCACTCTCCTTCCACTGGCCGAAACCCGAAGTCTTCGAGCTCAATGGCATGCGCAGCTTCGGCTACCACGAGTCGCTCGTCCTGCCGATCGAGTTCCGCCCCGCCGAGGCGGGACAGCCCGTGCATATCGAGGCGGAAATCGACCTCGGCGTCTGCAACGAGATCTGCGTGCCGATGACCGTGGCGGTCGCGGCCGACCTCGCCCCCGGTGGAGCGCCCGATCCGGTGATCCGCGCCGCGCTTGCGGAAATGCCGGAAAGCGCGACGGAGGCGGGCCTGACCGCGGCGCGGTGCGAGGCGGAGCCGATCCGGGACGGGCTGAGACTGACGTCGCGGCTCGCGCTGCCGCGTCTCGGTCCGGATGAGATCGCGGTGGTGGAACTCGCCGACCGGAGCGTCTGGGTCTCGCCGGCCGAGACGCGCCGCAACGGCGACGAACTCAGCGCCACGGCCGACCTCGTTCCGGCCGATGCAAGGCCCTTCGCGCTCGACCGCTCGGCGGTCCGCATCACCCTGTTCGGAAGCGGCGGCCGCGTCGTCGAAGTCCAGGGCTGCGCAGGCTGATGGCGTCTCAGCCGCGGGCGGCGCGGCCAACGCGCCGCGCGGCGACACCCCAGACCAGAACAAGCGCGGCCGCAGAAGCCGCGGCATAGGTCAGTAAGGCAGCGACATAGCCCTCACCCGCCAGAAGTGCCGGCCCCAGGAGGGCCGCGAACAACACCGCAAGAATCGCCACGGCCGCCCGCAGGTACCCCCGCACGGGACCCCGCCGGGCGCCGCGGCGGAAGGCGGCAAGCCGGCGGGCGACATCGGCCTGCATGACCAGAAGGGCGGGCACGACGAGCAGCACGAGCAGCATGCCGAAGCCGAGGCCGTAGCAGAGCGTCACCACCGTGGGTTTCAGGAACTGGGCCTGACGGGAGGTCTCGAACAGCAGCGGCGCGAGCCCGATCACGGTCGTGGCGGTCGTCAGGAAAACTGCCCTCAGCCGGTCGGCCACGGCGTCGATGACCGCGGGGATGAGCGGACGCCGGACCGCGTACTCGTCCACGGTGCTGACGAGCACGATGGCGTCGTTGACGATGATCCCGGACATGCCGATGAGGCCCACGACCGAGAACATCGACATCGGCAGGTCCCAGACGGCATGGCCGTAGATCGCGCCGATCAGGCCGAAGGGGATGACCGCCATGACGACGACTGGCCGCGTCCAGCTCGAGAAGATCCACGCAAGGATGACGTAGATTCCCACGAGAGCCGCGGCGAAGCCGATGGTCGCCTCGCTGAGGAAGGTGTCCTCCTGTTCGCTGAGGCCGGCTACGGTGTAGCTGACGCCGTGTTTCGCGGCGATTTCCGGCAGGATGTCGCGGTTGAGCGTGTCGAGGATCGCGGCCACGCGTTCGGGGTCGTCCTCGGCGATGTCGCCGGTCACACTCACGACGCGGTCGCCCCCCTCCCGCCGAATGCGGGAAAAGCCGCTCTTTGGTTCCACCGTGACAATGTCGGCAAGCGGCACATAGGCGCCCTCGGGCGTCCGCATCAGCATCCGGTCGAGGAAATCGGCGGTGATCTCGCCTGACGCCAGCTCGACCGTCACGTCGACCGTTCGGGTCCCCTCCGGGAAGCTCGCCGCAGTGATGCCATTGAGCCGGGCCCGCAGTTCCCGGCCAAGCTCGTCGACCGTAAAGCCGAGCGCGCGCCCCTGCGGGGTGAGATCAAGGATGAGTTCGTCCTTGTCGTAGGGCAGCGAATCCTCGAGCGCCGAGACCTCGGGAAAGGGTGCAAGCGCGTGCTTCAGGTCCTCGGCGGCAGATTTCAGAACCGTGGCCTCCGGCCCGGAGAGCTGCACGTCAAGCGCATCGCCTCCGGGGCCATGGCGCCAGCCGCGGAAGGACAGCTCTTCAAGGAAGGGATGGTGCGGCGCGGCTTCCTGCAGAGCGGTGACGAATTCCGAACTGGTCCAGGGCCTGAGGTCGGGATCGACGAGTTCGACCGAGATCGAGCCGAGGAGGTCGCGATCCTTGCCCTGCGCGCTTTCGAGCGGACGGAAGGCATTGGAGCCGACCTGCGCGATGACGTAGCTCAGGGGCTCGACCCCGTAGTGTTCGCGGAAACCGGCAGCGACCTTTTCGGTCGCGTGCTGCAGGCCGCGCATGACCTCCAGCGTGTCCTCGCGCGTCGCGCCGGCGAGCATCGTGAAGTTGCCGGTGATGGAGGCCTGCTCGGGCGAGGAGAAGAACTGCCAGCGCACCTCGCCCTTGAGGAAGAGACCGCCCGCATAGGCCAGGAGCGCGAGGGCCCCGGCGAGAACCGGGTAGCGCGCGACGATGACGCCGGCCACGAGCGGCCGCATCACCTTGTCGCGGACCCATGCGAAACCCCGGTTCACCACCCGGCTCGGCGCGTCGTACCACCGCCGGCGCCCGGCCGAGGTCAGCGCATGGGCCATGTGGTTGGGCAGGATCAGAAACGCTTCGAGAAGCGAGGCGGCAAGAACCACGGCGACCGTGAAGGGAATGTCGCGGATCATCTCTCCGAAGCGCCCGGTGATCGCCATGAGACCGAGGAAGGCGACGATGGTCGTCGCCGTCGAGGAGAAGACCGGCGCCGCCATGCGCCGCACCGCCGTCTCGGCTGCGACGAAGGGTGCCTCGCCCAGCCGCCGGAAGCGGAAGTCGGCGTGCTCGCCCACCACGATGGCGTCATCGACGACGATCCCCGTGGTCAGGATCAGCGCGAAGATGGAGATCATGTTCAGCGTGAGCCCGAAGAGATGCATCATCGCCACGGCCGCGAGCATCGCCACCGGGATGCCGGCCGCGACCCAGAGCGCGGTGCGCGCGTTGAGGAAGAGAAAGAGCATCGCCAGCACGAGGCCGAGACCCATCAGCCCGTTGGCGATGAGGATCTCGAGCCGGGCGATGATGTCCTGCGAGCGGACGCGCGTCAGGTCGATGGTGACGCCCTTCGGCAGACCGGGGCGCATCTCTTCGGCGACCTGTTCCACCTTGCGCTGGATCTCGATCGCGTCGCCGTCGGCCGAGCGGTCGGCGCGAAGCGCGATCGCGGGATTGTCGCCCACGAAATAGGCCTGCTTGCCGGTGCCGCCGGTGTCGGTGATCACCGCAACTTCGCCAAGCGTCAGCGAGGTTCCGTCAGGCTTCGACTTGAGTACGATCTGCCGCAGCGCCTCGGGCGTACGCCGCTCCGATCCGGCCCTGAGCCGGGCCGCGCCGCTGGCGATGGAACCGGCTGGGTCGGCCGCCGTCTCGGACGCGATGCGGGCCGAGATGTCTGACAGCGTCAGGTCGTGGCGCATGAGTTCGGCCATCGGCAGCTCGACGGTGATCTCGGGCGCGGCGAGTCCCTCGATCGTCGCTCGCGTCACGCCGGCCTGATAGAGCCGGTCGAGAAACTCGTCGGCGATGCGCAGAAGCTGGTCGGGCGACACCGGGCCGGTGACCACCATGTCCGTCACCCGGTCGCGCCAGCCATTGCGCTTGATGACCGGCTGATCGATGTCGTCGGGCAGGTTCGTCACGCCGGCGACGGCGGTTTCCACTTCGCTCACCGCGCGACTCATGTCCCAGCCCGGCTCGAAATCGAGCGTGACCTCGCCGAAGCCTTCGCGCGAGATGGCCAGGCTGTCGGTGACGCCCTCGACGGCGAGGAGCCCGGGCAGAAGGAGCTGGATCACCCCCCGGTCGACATCCTCGGCGCCGGCATCGTCCCAGGTGACGGCGACGTTGACCTGCTGGACGACGACGTCGGGGAAGTACTGCGCGCGCATCTGCGGCAGGGCCGCAAGTCCCGCCGCCAGAAAGAGCGCGAGCACGAGGTTCGCCGCCGTGGCATGGCGCGTGAAGTAGGACAGGATACCGCCCGCCGCCGCCAGCCGGTCGTGCCGCGCGGCCATGGGCTCAGCCCCCCATCCGGGCTTCAAGCCGGTCCACGACCTCGCTCGGGACGCGGGACTGGCGCAGCCGGGCCAGGACCTCGGCCTTCGCGGACTCGGACATGGCCGCGCTGTCCTCGACAAAGGCGATGAGCGCGGCGCGCCGTTCGGGCGAGAGTTCGACGAAGGCGACCGGGCCGCCCGACGTGACGTCCTCCGAGCCGGAAAGGCCCGATTCCTGGTCGCGCACCGGCCGCACGAGGATCCCCCCGCCGAGGAGCGCCGTCCGCTCGACCACGATCTCGCGCCCGGCGAGCGCGCCCACGCGCAGGATCACCGCGTCGCCCTGTCGGCGAAGGATCTCGGCCGGTACCGCGTCCAGCCTGTCGCCCTCGCCGAGGACGAGCACGGTGCCGTCGGTGCCGAGGGCCTGCGCCGGCACGAGCGCGACGCCTTCGATGGGCGGCTCGGCAACTTCCAGCGTCACGAAATCGCCCGGCCGGAAGCCCAGGGCTTGGTCGAGCGTGGCGAACACCAGCCGGCCGCTCAGCCCCGCACCCACAGCCGCATCGACGCGCGCAAGCCGGCCCGCAGCCTCCAGCCGGCCGCCGGGCACGTCGAGCGCCGCGGTCACGGGCAGCGGGCGCAGTTGCCCGGCCTCGTCGATCAGCCGCGCGAATTGCGCGGTGGAAAGCCGGACCGCGACTTCGAGCGCCGTCGGGTCGATGAGTTCGCCGAGCTTCTCGCCATTGGCGACAAGCCCGCCGGCCACGGCCGTGATGCCGGACAGCACCCCGGAAAAGCCGGCGCGGAGTTCGGTGTCGGCCAGCCGCCGCTCGGCCTCGGCCAGTGTCAACCGCGCCGCGTCGATGGCGGCGGCGGCCTTGTCGGTCCGCGCCTCGGCCAGGGCCACGGCCTGCCGCCGCGAGACGACACCCTGGCTGGCGCTGGACATCGCGAGTTCCGCCGCCTCCATGTCCGCCGCCATGCCGAGACCGCGCGTGCCGAGTTGCTTCTGCCGGTCGAGCGCCTGCGCCCTGAGCGCCCGCTGCTCCTCGGCCGCGGCCAGATCGTCCCGCGCGAGCACGAGCGCGCGGGCAGAGTCGCGCGCCTCGACCTCGGCCTGGCGGAGCTGGGTCTCGGCGATGTCGCGCGCGGATTGCGCGTCCGCGGGGTCGATGCGCACCAGAAGCTGGCCCGCGGCGACGGCGGTTCCGTCGGCGAATTCGGGCGCGAGTTCCACTATTTCCCCGGCCGAGGCCGACCGCAGTTCCAGCCGCCGGCTCGCGCGGACCTCGCCGTAGGCCGTCATCACCGGCGCGATACGTCCGGGCCTCAGCGTCATCACCCGCGCCGTGAAGGCGCGTTCCTCGGCCGGCTTCGCGGGCGGCGGGGGGGCGGTGCTGATCTCGATCGCCGTCTTCAACTCCATCGCACCGATGGCCAGAAGGGCCAGCGTCAGCGCGGCAAGGAAGAGGCCGACAAGGCTGCGGGTCAGAAAACGCATGAAATCCGTCTGGTTAGCGCCCTCCGATCATCCTACCCCCGCGGGCCGGCTGCTCCAAGCGCGAAAGCGTGACCACACGGGGGTGTTAACGGCGGCGTCACTTGCGGCGCAGGTGTTCGTCGAGCCGTGGCATGATTTCCACGAAATTGCAGGGGCGGTGGCGATAATCGAGCTGCCATTTCAGGATCTCGTCCCAGGCGTCCTTGCAGGCGCCGGGACTGCCCGGCAGGGCAAAGAGATAGGTCCCGCCCGCGACCCCGCCCGTGGCCCTGCTCTGCACCGCCGAGGTGCCGATCTTCTGCATCGAGACGATCGTAAAGACCGTCGCGAAGGCCTCGATCTCCTTCTCGTAGACCTCGCGGTGGGCCTCGACCGTGACGTCGCGCCCGGTCAGCCCCGTGCCGCCGGTCGAGATGATCACGTCCACGCCCCGGTCGGCGATCCAGGCGCGCAGTTGTGCCGCCACGAGGTCGCGTTCGTCCTGCACGATCTTGCGGTCGGCAAGGATATGTCCCGCTTCGGTCAACCGCTGGACGAGCGTGTCGCCCGACCGGTCTTCGGCAAGCGAGCGGGTATCCGAGACCGTCAAGACGGCGATGCGGACGGGGATGAAGGTCTTCGTGTCGTCGATGCGGCTCATGTGCGGCTGTCCCAGGCGAGTTTGGCGGCCAGAAGCCCGAAGACCGAGGCGGAGGCAAGGCGCAGCCCGCGCTCGACCCGCAGGTCGCGCGCCATCGCCCGGCCCAACC
>NZ_WBUS01000063.1 GCF_008933605.1 Albidovulum sp. | reverse complement strand
ACTGTCGCGGGTCTCTGGTTCGGCTATGCCGGGCTCGGCGACGCGGACGCGCTCGCGCGCCTCGTCGGGGTGGATGCGGTCGCCGGGGCGACGGATCTCTTGCCGGGAGGCGACACGGTCCCGTTCCTGGCCGGATGGGAGGGTTGACGATGGCGGAGCCGGAAACGCCGAAGGACGCGGCCCCCGCGCCGTCCGCGCCGGGCGGACGCTGGAAGACCTGGGCGCTCGTCGTGTCGCTGGCGGTGAACCTCTTCGTGGGCGCGGCCATCCTTGGCGCGGGTCTGCGCCACCACCGCGAGGTGCGCGACGTCGGCTTCGGCCCCTTCACCGAGGCGCTGACCCGCGAGGATCGCAGGGCGCTGCGCGACGCATTCATGGCCGCCGCGCCCGATGCCGGCGCGCGGCGTCGCGAGGCCGCCGAGAACGTGGCCCAACTCGCAGCGGCGCTCCGTGCCGAGCCCTGGGACGCGGCCACCGTAGAGGCCCTGCTGGTGCGCCAGGGATCGCGGGCCGAGGAACGGTTCGCACTCGGCCGTCGGCTCTTCCTCGAGCGCCTTGCGCAGATGACGCCCGAGGCGCGGGCAGCGCTGGCCGACCGTATCGAACGCATGCTGACGCGGGACCGGAAGGGGGGGTGAGCTCCCCGGGGCGGAGCGCGTGCCCTTCCGCCGCTCAGGCCGCTGAGCGGCCGATGGTGACCTGGTTCCGCCCCTCGGCCTTGGCATCGAGAAGTGCCGTGTCCGCGAGGCCGATCAGGTCCTCGAGCCCGCGCGCGCCGCGTCCGCCGAGGGCGAGCCCGATGGACGTCGTCACCGCGACGCCGCTGCCGTCCTTGAGCCGGACCGGCCGTTCGCCCACCACGCGGCGGAGACGCTCGGCGGTCGCCCGCGCCGCATCGAGCGTGGTGTCGGGGAGCGCCACGAGAAACTCCTCGCCGCCGATCCGCGCGATGAGGTCCACCGCCCGCAGGTTCGACCTGAGCCGGTCCGCCACCTCGACAAGCACCGCGTCGCCTGCCGCGTGGCCGAGCGTGTCGTTGATCGCCTTGAAGCGGTCGAGGTCGAGCACCATGACCGCGAACTGACGTCCGGTCGCCTCTGCCCGTTCGGCGATGCGCGCCAGATGCGGCAAGGCATAGCGGCGGTTGTGCAGGCCCGTGAGCGGGTCCATCATGGCGAGGCGCAGTCCGTCGGCGACCGACGCGCGCAGCCGGTCGGACTGCCGCTTGCGCGCGATCTGGGTGGTGATCCGGAGCGCCATTTCCGCCGGGTCGGCGTTTTCCTCGATCAGGTCGGCCGCGCCGAGGTCGAGCGCGACGGCCGCCACTTCCCGTCCCTGCGCGGGCAGCATGACGCAGACCGAGGAATAGCGCGTGGCCGCGCGCGAGCGCAGTTCCGACATGAGCCTGAGCCCTTCGCCGGCCCGGCCGAGATCGGCGGCCACCACGAAGACGTCCGGTACCTTGCCACCGGCAAAGGTGCCGAGCGCGGTTTCCCGGTCGAGCACCAGGATGCGGTCGCCGAGGTGGCCCTGCAACTCCCGCTTCCAGGCGAGCGCGGTCTCGGCCCGCCCGGCGACGAGCCCGACGAGCGCCTGGCCCGCGAATTCCTGCGCGGCCTCCGCGAAACCGAGTTCCCGGTAGGTGCTGTCGCGCAGGCCGAGCTGTTCGGCCGTTTCACGCGCCCGGAGCAGGCTTCTGAGCCTTGCGAGCAGCACGAGCTCGTCGATGGGCTTCCAGAACACCTCCTCGGCACCGGCCTTCAGCGCGTCCATTTTGCGGGCGCTGTCGCGGAAGGCGGTGATCATCACCACGGGGATGTCGCGCGTCGCGGGGTCGGCCTTCAGAGCCTCGCAGACGGTGATTCCATCCATGTCGGGCAATTCCACGTCCAGAAGCACAAGATCGGGCCGCAGCGACCGCGCGAGCCCCAGCGCTTCGGCGCCACTTGCCGCCTGCACGGTCTCGTAATAGGCGGCGGCGAGCTTCACCTTCAGCACGATGCGGTTTGTCGCGACGTCGTCCACAATGAGAATCTTGCCGGCCACGGGGGGCCTCCGTTCGCTTTACTTCACCGTTCCTTGCACTCATCTTTCGTTTGCAATGGTTAAGAAATGCTTTCCGCGAAGGTAACGGATGCGTAAGAACGGGCCCGCGGGGGCGGAATTCGCCGAGACGCTCGCGTTGCACGCGCTGGCCTGGCTCGTGGGCAATCACGAGTTGCTGTCGGTGTTCCTCGGTGCGACGGGAACCTCGGCCGAAGAACTCCGCGCGCGGGCAGCCGAGCCGGATTTCCTGGTGTCGACGCTCGACTTCCTGCTGATGGACGACGCCTGGATCGTCGCCTTCTGCGATGCCGCGGGCTACGCCTATTCCGATCCGCTGGCGGCCCGCCGGGCGCTGCCCGGCGGCGCCGAGACGCACTGGACCTGACCCATTGCGCCGGACCGGCAAAGCGGCGAATGTCGCGCGGCCGGGGCTCGGGTAGCCGGGACCGGGCGTGCGGCAAACGGCGACGGGGACGGGAATGGGAACGGCGGTGATCCGGGGACTTCTTTTCGACAAGGACGGCACGCTGTTCGATTTCCGGGCGACCTGGGGTGCGTGGTCGCGCCGCCTGCTCGTGAACCTCGCGGAGGAGGCAGGGGTGGTGCCCGAGGTACTCGGCCGCGCGGTCGGCTATGACGTTGCGACCGGCACATTCGCCCGCGACAGCGCCGTGATCGCCCACCCGGTGCCTGAGATCGCGGCGCTCTTGCTGCCGCATCTTCCCGGCATGGCGCCGGATGCGCTCGTCGCGCGGATGAACGCGCTTTCAGCCGAGGCGGAGCTTGTGCCCGCGGTCCCGCTGCCGCCGCTCTTCGAGCGCTTCCGCGCCATGGGGCTGAAGATCGGACTTGTCACCAACGACGGCGAGGAGCCTGCGCGCGCGCATCTCGTCTGGGCCGGGGTGGAGCGCTACTTCGATTTCATTGCCGGTTTCGACAGCGGCCATGGTGCAAAGCCCCAGCCGGGGCCGCTGCTGGCTTTCGCCCGGGCGATGGGGCTCGACCCCTCCGGCGTCGCGATGATCGGGGACAGCCGCCACGACCTCCTGGCCGGCCGCGCCGCGGGAATGCCGACCGTCGCGGTGCTTACCGGCGTCGCGGACGCCGCGGAACTGGCCTCCGTCGCCGACGTCGTGCTGCCCGACATCGGCCATCTGCCCGGCTGGCTGGCCACCCGGGAGGCCGCCCCAGCCTGACCTCGCGCAGCGTCGGCGGTTCAAAAACGACGCATTCCCGTCGCAACAGGCGGCGAAGCGCGCGGACCGCGCCCCATTCTTGGGCGACCGGCAACGGAGGGCGGCGATGGGAAGCGAACCGAAACGCAGGCGGGCAGGGGGAAGGGCAGGCCATGCCGAACGTGCCGGCGGGCGCGCGATCGAGCAGATGCCCTGGCGCATCCCGATCAATCCGGACCGGCCGATGGAGCCGCTGGACGACACCGGCGTTCAGGCGATCCACAAGGGCGCCATGCGCATCCTCAAGGACATCGGAATCCGCTTCCTGAACGAGGAGGCGCTGGCGCTCTTCCGTCAGGCCGGGGTGCGGGTGGATGGCGAGACGGTCCGGATGGACGAGGATTTCGTGATGGAGATGGTGGGCCGCGCGCCCCGCCGCTTCACCGTCACGCCGCGCAACCCGGACCGGACGCTGACCTTCGGGGGCCGCGAGATCTATTTCGGCAACGTCTCCTCGCCGCCGAACTACTGGGACCTCGCCCGTGGCAAGGTGCCGGGGTTCATGGAGGGGTTCCGCGACTTCATCAAGCTGACGCAGTATTTCAACTGCATCCATTTTGCTGGCGGCTACCCGGTGGAGCCGGTCGACGTCCACCCCTCGATCCGCCATCTCGACTGCCTTTTCGAAAAGCTGACGCTGACCGACAAGGTCTGCCACGCCTATGCGCTGGGCAAGGAACGCGTCGAGGACGCGATGGAGATGGTGCGGATCGCCGGCGGGCTCAGCCACGAGGAATTCCGGGCGAGCCCCCGGATGTTCACCAACATCAACTCGGTGTCGCCGCTCAAGCACGATTTCCCGATGATCGACGGGGCGCTCAGGCTCGCCCGCGCCGGCCAGTTGGTCGTCGTCACGCCCTTCACGCTCGCGGGCGCGATGGCCCCGGTGACGATGGCGGGGGCGGTGACTCTTTCCATCGCCGAGGCACTCAGCGCGATCGCGCTCCTGCAATATGCCGCGCCGGGGTCGCCGGCGATGATCGGCACCTTCACCTCGAACGTCGACATGAAGTCGGGCGCGCCGGCCTTCGGTACGCCCGAATACATGCGCGCCACCCAGATGACCGGGCAACTCGCCCGGCTCTACGGCCTGCCACTGCGCTCCTCCGGCGTCTGCGCCGCGAACGTGCCCGACGGCCAGTCGATGTGGGAGACCTCCAACAGCCTCTGGGCAGCCATGCAGTCGGGCACCAACATGGTCTATCACGCGGCGGGATGGCTTGAAGGCGGGCTGATCGCCAGCCCCGAGAAGTTCGTGATGGACTGCGAGGTGGTGCAGATGCTCCAGCGCTACATGGAGCCCCAGGTCTGGGCCACGACGCCCGACGACATCGCCGTGGAGACCATCGCCGAGGTGGGGGCCGAAGGACATTACTTCGGCTGCCAGCACACGCAGGACCGCTACAGCACCGCCTTCTACGCGCCCTTCGCCTCCGACTGGCGCAATTTCGAAGCCTGGCAGATCGACGGTGCGATCTGGACCGCCGAGCGTGCGCACCGGATCGCCAAGGCGATCCTCGCGGAGTTCGAGGCGCCGCCGATGGACGACGCCGTGCGGGAGGAGCTTCGCGCCTTCGTGGCCCGTCGCAAGGAAGAAGGCGGTGCGCCCACCGATTTCTGAGCAATTGTAGCGGTTCGGCTTTTCTTAACCCCCCTTCGCGTAGCGTTTTCGCGTGAAGGGGGGCCCATGCACGGTCTTGTCAACCGCTCGATCCAGTGCTTCCTGCGGGACACCTACGGCCCGGATGTATGGGCCGGCGTGGCCGTCGATGCCGGATTCGATCCGCAGGGGTTCGAGGCGCTCGAACTCTATGACGCCGCCGTCACAGATGCCGTTCTCTTCGCCGCCGCCCGCCGTCTCGACAAGCCGCGCGAAGTCTTGCTGGAGGATGTGGGGATCTATCTTGTCGGCGTCGAGCCGCTTCGCCGCCTGCTCCGCTTCGGTGGCGAGAGCTACGAGGACTTCCTGCATTCGCTCGACGAACTGCCCGACCGGGTGCACCTTGCCGTCTCCGACCTCGAGCTTCCCGCACTCGCACTCGACGCCACCGGACCCTCGCGCTATCGGCTGTGCTGCGTCGGCCCCCAGCCGGGTTTCGGTTTCGTCTTTGCCGGCATCCTGCGGGCCATGGCGGACGACTACGGCGCGCTCGCGCTGATCGAACCGGGAGAGGCCGCAGGTGAGCTCGAGACCGTGGCGATCGAACTCCTCGACTCGTCCTTCGCGGCCGGGCGCGACTTCGCGCTCGCGCTGCCGGAGGCGCGGTGATGGACGGCGCCCGGCCCGATGACCCGGTCGTTCTTGCCGCCGCGGATCTCGGCCGGCTGATGCCCCTGTCGCTGTGGGTGGTCCCGGACGGGCAGATCAGGGCGGCGGGTCCGACCCTCGCCAGGGTCTGCGGACCGGATCCGATCGAGGGCGCGCGATTCCTCGACCGGTTCGAACTGACCCGCCCCCGATCCGCGGCAACGATGGAGGAGGTCCGACGGCTCGCCGGCCAGAGGCTGCAACTGCGGTTGCGCCAGGGCGCGCGCACTGCGTTTCGCGGCCATCTCGTCGCACTCCGGGAGGATCGGGGGATCCTCGTCAACCTCTCCTTCGGTATCGCCGTCGCCGAGGCGGTGCGCGAGCATCGGCTTACCAGCGCCGATTTTGCCCCGACCGACCTGACCGTCGAGCTTCTCTACCTGACCGAGGCCAAGGCCGTCGTCATGGACGAACTCGCCGCGCTCAATCGACGCCTCCGGGCCGCGCGAAGCGCCGCCGAAACCCAGGCGATGACCGACGCGCTGACCGGACTGGCGAACCGCCGCGCGCTCGACGCGGCGCTCGCCCGCGCGATCGAGGCAGCCGCCCGCGGCCGGCGCGGCTTCGCGCTGCTGCACCTCGACCTCGATCTCTTCAAGCGGGTCAACGACACGCTCGGCCACGCGGCGGGGGATCTCGTGCTGCTTCGGGTCGCCGAAGTGCTGCGCGCGGAGACCCGCAAACACGACACGGTCGCGCGCGTGGGGGGCGACGAGTTCGTGGTGATCCTCCCGGGCCAGGTGGACGCCGGGCAGATTGACGCCGTGGCCGCGCGGATCATCGCGGGGCTGGAGGCGCCGATCGACTGCGCCGGCAAGCCATGCCGTATTTCCGGTTCGATCGGTGCAACGGTCTCCTCCCACTATGCGGTCCCGGACGCGGAGGCGATGCTGGGCGATGCCGACGCGGCGCTCTATGCGTCCAAGCGCCTCGGGCGGGGCCGCTGCACGCTCTTCAGGCCAGGAACGCGCCTGCCCGCGGACAAGCGCAAACCGGGGCGCGACTGAGTCCGCGCTCAGCCCGCCGCTGCGGCGACCCTGTCCAGCCGTGGCAGGGCCGTCGCCATCCGCGACAGGCCGGGTGCGAGCGGAAAGAGTGCTGCCTGCACGGAATGGTAGATATCCGGCTTGCCGCGAAAAAGGGTCTCGGCCGGGCGCCCCGCTTCGTCGATTTCCGGGTACCAGCCGCCGCGCCCGGCGTCGATGAAATGCGCTTCGGCGAAGCGCCAGAGGCGGCGGTACCAGACCTCGTCCGCCGGGTTCCTCTCGAGCTTGATCAGTGCCGCGAGGGCGCCAAGCGCTTCCGTCACCGGCCACCAGTAGCGCGCCCGGACCGCCGGCCGTCCGTCATGCCCGAGCGTGTAGAGGATGCCTCCGCGTTCCTCGTCCCAGCCGTCGGCAAGGGCGCGCTCGACGAGGAGCCGCGCGGTCGCGGGCGAGCCATCGGACGGCCGTCCCCGCAGGTCCCAGTATTGCAACAGCAGGCGTGCGAGCTCGAACGAATGGCCGGGCGTGGTGCCGGCGGGGCGGAACATCGGGTCGCCGCGGTAGTCCCGGTCGATCCGCCAGTCTGCCGTGTAGTGCTCCGGCACCCGCCATCCCTCGGCCGGGGCGATCCGGCTGAGGAAGAAGTCGAGGATCCGGCCGGCACGGTCGAGGCAACGCCCGCGCCCCGTCACCTCGAACGCGGCGAGCAGCGCCTCCACCGCATGCATGTTCGCGTTCATGCCGCGATAGCTGGACAGCGCCGACCAGTCGCGCGTCCATTCGTCGACGAAGAGCCCGGGCCGGTCGTCCCAGAAATGCCGGTCGAGGACAGTCTCGACATCGACGATGAGTCTTTCGGCGTCGGGATGCGCGGCCAGCCTTGCACTCGCTGCTGCGAGGAGGACGAAGACATGGCCGTAGGCGAGCTTGCGGCCGTCGTGCACCCGGTCGCCGTCGAACGCCCAGACATAGCCACCAACCTCGCTGTCGCGGTGCTGCCGCCAGAGACAGGACATCCCCTGGTCGATGACGTCGTCCGATCCCGCAACGCCGGCGAGTTTGCCGAGGGCATAGGAGTGGACGAGCCGGGTGGTGGTGTGCAGTTCCTGGATTGTCCCCGCGAGGGGGCTGCCGTCGGGACCGAGCAGGTGGAAGCCGCCGCCGGAACGCGGGCTTGCACGGAAGAACGCGAACTGGCGCAGCGCCTCCCGGGCAAGAAAGGCGCGGTGCATCGGATCGTCGAGCCAGGCGCCGCGAGCTTCGCCGGACGACAGGGGCGACAGGGCCATGGATCACCTCGGGACATTCCGGCGTCACCGTAGCGCGCCGCGGCCCGGGTGGCCACAGCAGCTCAGCGGGACGGATCGAGGCCGGTCGGAGTGCGGAGTCGTCGATGCCAGTTCCGGGGCGCGACCGATCGCCACGGGGTTGATCTCGATCAAGGACCGGCCGGGGGGGTCTGCGGCATTGGGACGCCATGAAACGTGCTATCCGGTCCCTTCTGGTCATCCTGAACGTATTGGCGCTCTGCCTTTACGGCATCGCGGCGCCGGCCTCGGCCGGGGTGGCCATGGGGACGTCAGAGGTCGTGATCTGTGGCGAGGACGGGCCGGAGACGATTCGGATGACGGCCGAGGGTACACCGGCCGAGTCGCCCCACGATTGCGGCAAGTGTCTCGCCTGCCTCGCCTGTGGATCCGGCCATCCGGCCAAGCCGGCCGCCGTCCCGCAGCCGGCGGCGGTCTTTGCGCGCTTTTCTCCCGACTGGACGGCGGAGCCCGCCGTCGCCCGTTACATGCCACGCCCGCAGACGCGGGGTCCCCCGGATTGCACGGCGGATGTGACCCACCTTCCGGCCGCTGCGGCCGGCGAGGCGAGGGTGCCATCCGTCCTTGCGGCACCTGACCATCCTCCGGTCGGGTACCGCGACGTCACGCAAGACCGTCGGGCGAAAAACGAGGTTGCCCGATGAAGTTCCTCCCGGCCGTATTCCTGTCGCTCGCGCTCGGCCTCTTTCTCGCCCTGCCGCTGCGCGCCGAAACGGTTCTCTCCAAATACATTGCGGAGGTTCCCGCCGATGTCCTCGTTCCGGGGGCCGACGGCTACGGACCCATCCGCGCGGATCAGCCCGTCGCGCCCGTCCTGAAGGGGCAGGATACGATCGGCTGGGTCTTCGCGACGTCCGATTTCGTCTCGACCACGGGCTATTCCGGCAAGCCGATCCATACGTTGGTCGCCGTCGATGACGCCGCGAAGGTCATCGGTGTGAAGCTTGTGAAGCATTCCGAGCCCATTGTCCTGATCGGCATCCCGGATTCGAAGATGCAGGCGCTCGCGGCCGGTTACGCGGGGCTCGACCTCGTGGCCGAGGCGCAGTCCGGCGGGACGGCGCATGACCTCGAGATCATCTCCGGCGCGACCGTGACCGTCATGGTGATCGACGATTCCATCGTCCGGGCCGGGCTGAAGGTCGCGCGAGCCCTCGGCCTCGGCGGGCTCACCCCCGATGCGGCGAGTCAGGGGCCGCAATTCGAACTGAACCCCGAGGCCACCGCGGCGTCCGACTGGATGACGCTGGAGGGCGACGGCACGCTGCGGCGTCTCTCCCTCGACGTCGGCCAGGTCAACGCCGCCTTTGCCGCGCTCGGCGACCCGCGCTCGGACGCCCGTGCCCTCACCGAGCCCGCCGAGACGACCTTCATCGAGATGCAGGCCGCGCTCGTCTCCCACCGCGCGATCGCCAAGGCGCTTCTGGGCGAGGCGGAGGCGAAGAACGTCGCGTCGTGGCTTGCGCCCGGGGACCACGCCATCGCCGTGGTGGGCCGCGGCCTCTATAGCTTCAAGGGCTCAGGCTATGTGCGGGGCGGCATCTTCGACCGGATCGTGCTGATCCAGGACGACATTTCGGTGCGATTCCGCGACCGTATGCACAAGCGCATCGTCGCGGTCGCCGCCGAGGGGGCGCCTGCATTCGCCGAGGCCGACCTCTTCAAGATCCCGGCAGACACCGGTTTCGATCCGGCGAAACCCTTCCGCATCCAGCTTCTGGTCCAGCGCGAGGTGGGGGCGATCGAGAAGGTCTTCACCACCTTCGACCTTGGCTACCAACTGCCGCCGAAATACCTGCGCGCGGTCGCCCGGGCTCCGGCCGAGACGGAAGCTGCCGTCGCCGAGGTCGCCGCACGGGACGAGGCGGCGGCGCATCAGGCGCTCTGGAAGCGCATCTGGCTGGACAAGCAGCCCGCCATTGCGGCGACGGCGGCGATGCTGGCGGTGCTGACGCTGGTGTTCTTCTTCCAGACCCTCGCCACGCGGAACGCGCGCGCCTTCTTCTGGTTCCGGATGGGCTTTCTGACGGTGACGCTCGTCTTCCTCGGCTGGTACTCGAATGCCCAGCTCTCGGTGGTGAACCTGATGGCGCTCTTCGGCGCGCTCGTCTCGGGCTTCTCCTGGCAGGCGTTCCTTCTGGATCCGCTGACCTTCATCCTCTGGTTCGCCGTTGCCGCCGCGCTCCTCTTCTGGGGGCGGGGGGCCTACTGCGGCTGGCTCTGCCCCTTCGGGGCACTGCAGGAGATCACCAACCGCATCGCCCGTGCGTTCCACGTGCCGCAATGGACGCTGCCCTGGGGCCTGCACGAGCGGCTCTGGCCGATAAAGTACATCCTCTTCCTCGGGCTCTTCGGCGTCTCGCTCATGTCCATCGAACAGGCCGAGCACCTGGCCGAGGTGGAACCCTTCAAGACCGCGATCGTGCTGAAATTCGTGCGGACCTGGCCTTACGTCGCCTATGCGCTGGCCCTCCTGGCGGCGGGGCTTTTCGTGGAGCGGTTCTACTGCCGCTATCTCTGCCCCCTCGGCGCGGCGCTGGCGATCCCGGCGCGGCTGCGCATGTTCGATTGGCTCAAGCGCTACCGTGAATGCGGCCATCCGTGCCAGACCTGCGCCAACCAATGCCCCGTTCAGGCGATCCACCCAACGGGAGAGATCAACCCGAACGAATGCGTGGACTGCCTGCACTGTCAGGTTCTTTACCAGTCGAAGACGATCTGCCCGGTCGTCATCAAGAAGATGAAGCGCCGCGACGCCGTGGGCACGGCGGTACCGCGCGACCTGACCGGCCATCCGAACTCACCCAAGTCCCATCCCGCTGAATGAAAGGACAGATCATGTCTGAGGGAATCTCCACCAAGATCACGCGCCGCGGCATTCTCGGCGCCACGGCCGGAGGCGCGGCGCTTGCCGGCGTGCTCGGCGGGCGTGCGGCCCTGACCGGAGGCGCCATCGGCGCCGCCACCCTCGCCGGAACCAGCCCCGCGAGCGCGGCCGGCGAGGCTTCCGTCGCACCCGGCCAACTCGACGAGTATTACGGCTTCTGGTCCTCGGGGCAGACCGGCGAACTGCGCATCCTCGGCGTGCCGTCTATGCGCGAACTGATGCGGGTGCCGGTGTTCAACCGCTGCTCGGCCACCGGCTGGGGACAGACCAACGAGTCCCTCCGCATCCACCAGCGGACGATGAGCGAGAAGACCAAGAACTACCTTGCCGCCAACGGCAAGAAGATCCATGACAATGGCGACCTGCACCACGTCCACATGTCCTATACCGAGGGCAAGTACGACGGGCAGTACCTCTTCATGAACGACAAGGCCAATACCCGCGTGGCCCGGGTGCGCTGCGACGTGATGAAGTGCGACGCCATCCTCGAGGTCCCGAACGCAAAGGCGATCCACGGGATGAGGCCGCAGAAGTGGCCGCGGTCGAACTACATCTTCTGCAACGGCGAGGACGAGGCGCCGCTGGTCAACGACGGCAAGACCATGGCCGACGTGTCCACCTACGTGAACATCTTCTCGGCCGTGGACACCGACAAGTTCGAGGTCGCCTGGCAGGTCATCGTGTCGGGCAACCTCGACAACTGCGATGCCGACTACGAGGGCAAATGGGCCTTCTCCACCTCCTACAACTCCGAGATGGGGATGAACCTCGCCGACATGACCGCGAGCGAGATGGACCATGTCGTCGTCTTCAACATCGCCGAGATCGAGAAGGCCGTCGCCGCCGGCCAGTTCCAGGAGCTGAACGGCGCGAAGGTGCTCGACGGGCGCAAGGAAGCCAACTCCCAGTTCACCCGCTACATCCCGATCGCCAACAACCCGCATGGCTGCAACATGGCGCCGGACAAGAAGCACCTCTGCATCGGCGGCAAGCTGAGCCCCACGGTGACGGTGATCGACGTGACCAAGCTCGACGCGCTCTTCACCGACAACGCCGAACCGCGCTCGGCGGTCGTGGCCGAGCCGGAACTGGGCCTCGGGCCCCTGCACAACGCCTTCGACGGGCAGGGCAACGTCTACACCTCGCTCTTCCTCGACAGCCAGGTCGTGAAGTGGAACATCGACAAGGCCATTGCGGCCTTCAACGGCGAACAGGTCGATCCGATCATCGAGAAGTTCGACGTCCACTACCAGCCGGGCCACCTCAAGACCTCGCATGGCGAGACGCTCGAGGCCGACGGCAAGTGGCTGACGGTGCTCTGCAAGTTCTCGAAGGACCGCTACCTGAACGTGGGCCCGCTGAAGCCCGAGAACGACCAGCTGTTCGACATCTCGGGCGACAAGGCCGTGCTGGTGCATGACGGCCCGAACTTCGCCGAGCCGCATGATGCCATCGCGGTGCACGCCTCGAAGATGTCCAACATCAGGTCGGTCTGGGACCGCCAGGACCCGATGTGGGCCGAGACCCGCAAGCAGGCCGAGGCGGACGGCGTCAACCTCGACGACTACCAGGACACGGTGATCCGCGACGGTGACAAGGTCAGGATCTACATGTCCAGCCAGGCGCCGAGCTTCTCGCTCGAGGAGTTCACGGTCAAGGAAGGCGACGAGGTGACCGTCATCATCACCAACCTCGATGACATCGACGACCTGACCCACGGCTTCACCGTCGGCAACCATGGCGTCGCCATGGAAATCGGGCCGCAGGCGACCTCCTCGGTCACCTTCACCGCCGCGCAGCCGGGCGTCTACTGGTACTACTGCCAGTGGTTCTGCCACGCACTCCACATGGAGATGCGCGGCCGGATGTTCGTCGAGCCGAGGGACGCCTGATCATGCGGCGCGCCCTGACCATTGCGCTGGCCGGCCTCGCGCTGCCCCTTTGGGCGGCGGAGGTCGAGGTCGCCGCCGGTCCGGGCGCGCTCGCCGAAGCCATCGCCGCGGCTGCCCCCGGCGATGTGCTGCTGCTGACCGACGGGGCCTACCCGGGCCCCGTCATCATCGACCGGCCAATCACCCTGCGCGGCCCACGCGGCGCCGTGGTGGACGGCACGGGGCAGGGTACCGTGATCACCATCGCGGCGCCGGACGTGGTGCTGGAGGGTTTCACCGTCACCGGATCGGGCAAGGCGAACGAGGATCTCGACGCCGGGGTCAAGATTCTCAAGGGGGCCGACCGGGCGCGGGTGACGGGGCTCTACCTCACCGACAACATGCACGGCGTCGATGTCCATGGCGGACGCGACGCGCAGGTCACCGGCAACGTGATTGAGGGCCGGCAGAACCCGCGTATGAACGAGCGCGGCAACGGTGTCTATGTCTGGAACAGTCCCGGAACTGTCGTCGAGGGCAACACGATCCGCTGGGGCCGCGACGGGATATTCTCCAACGCCTCGCGCAAGGGAACCTACCGCAACAACACCTTCCGCGACCTGCGGTTCGCCGTCCATTACATGTATACCCACGACAGCGAGGTCTCGGGCAACATCTCGATCGGCAATCACCTCGGCTTCGCCATCATGTTCTCGGACCGCGTGGTGGTGAAGGACAACCTAAGTCTCGTTGACCGCGAGCACGGGCTGATGCTGAATTACGCCAACGACGCCGACGTGTCGGGGAACCTCGTCCGCGGCGGGGCGAAGAAATGCCTCTTCATCTACAATGCCCACAAGAACCTCATCTTCGACAACCGCTTCGAGGGCTGCGAGATCGGCATCCACTTCACCGCCGGCTCCGAGCGCAACGTGCTGACCGGAAATACCTTCCTCGGCAACCGCGAGCAGGTGAAGTATGTCGGAACCCGCCAGGTCGAATGGAGCTTCGAGGGGAAGGGCAACTACTGGTCCGACCACGCCTCCTACGACCTGAACGGGGACGGCATCGCCGATGGCGTATTCCGTCCCAACGATCTGATGGACCACATCCTGTGGTCGCAGCCGGCGGCGCGCCTGCTCACGGGTTCGCCCGCGGTGCAACTGGTCCGCTGGTCGCAATCCTCCTTCCCTGCGATGCTGCCCGGGGGCGTGACCGACAGCCATCCGCTGATGCAACCCCTTACGATTTCCGTTCCCGCCGCCACCGCCGAGGCCGAAGCCGCCGTGGCGGGGCGCTGGGAGAAAGGCACGACCGATGACCTCGACCTTGACGATCTCGGGACTCACTAAGCGGTTCGAGGGTGTCGCCGCCCTCACCGGTGTGAGCTTCTCCGTCGCCGCCGGCGAACGGGTGGCGCTGCTCGGCCACAACGGCGCGGGCAAGTCCACCATGATGAAGATCATCCTCGGACTCATCCCGGCGAGCGATGGGCGGGTGGAGGTCTGCGGCGCGGCGCCCGGTTCGGCCGAGGCCCGGCGCCGCGTCGCCTACCTGCCCGAGAATGCCGCGTTCCATCCGGCGCTCACCGGGGAGGAGCAGCTTCGCCTCTATCTCAGGCTCCGCGGCGAGGACCCGCGCGGGGCGCTCGCGCTTCTGGAGCGCGTGGGCCTTCATGCTGCGGCCAAGCGCCGGATCGGCACCTATTCGAAGGGAATGCGCCAGCGGGTCGGCCTCGCCCAGGCGCTGATCGGACGTCCGCGCCTTCTGGTACTCGACGAACCGACGAGCGGACTCGACCCCGTGTCGCGGCGCGATTTCTACGCGCTCCTCGATGCCCTCGCGGCCGACGGCGCCTCGATCCTCCTCAGCAGTCACGCCCTGACCGAGGTCGAGGCGCGGACGGACCGCATCCTGATCCTCTCGGAGGGCCGGATGGTGGCCGAAGGCAGCCTCACCGAGCTCCGTCGCAGCGCCGATCTGCCGGTGGCCCTGAATGTCACGCCGCGGAACGGCTACGCCTCCGAAATTGCGGCCAACCTCCCGGGTGCGATCGAGGCCGGGGGCCTTCTGCACCTGACCTGCTCCCAATCGGACAAGCTCGCGGTTTTCGGCCGTATCGCCGGACTTGGGACCAAGGTCGCCGACCTGGAGGTCCTTCCGCCGAGCCTTGAGGACATCTACAGCCACTTCAGCGGGAGGCACGGCCAATGACACGCATTCTTGCCACCGCCGACAGCGAATTCCGCATTGCCCTGCGCAACCGCTGGGTGGCCATCGCCCTCGTGCTGATGGCGGTCTTCTCGCTCGTCCTGTCATTGGCGGGCTCCGCGCCTTCGGGGGGGCTCGGGGCGGACCGGCTTTCGGTCACGGTGGCCTCGCTCACCTCGCTCGCCGTCTATCTGGTGCCGCTCCTCGCGCTCCTGATGAGCTTCGACGCCGTCGCGGGCGAAGTGGAGCGGGGGACGCTGCCGCTGCTCCTGACCTATCCGGTATCGCGTGCCGAGGTGCTCCTGGGCAAGTGCCTCGCGCATGTCGCGATCCTCGCCCTGGCAGTTGCGGCGGGCTACGGGCTGGCGGCCGCCGTGACCTTTGCCTTCGACGACCGGTCGGTGGCGGGGCTGCCGGCGCTCTGGCGGCTCGGCTGGTCCTCGGTGGCGCTGGGCGCGACCTTCCTCGGGGCAGGCTACGCAGTCTCCGCGCTGGCGCGGCGGCCCTCGGGCGCGGCGGGCATGGCGGTCGGTCTCTGGCTCGGCCTCGTGGTGCTCTACGACCTTGCGCTTCTGGCGGCCGTCGTGGCCGACAATGGCGGCTGGTTCACCACCGAGGCCTTTCCGGTGGCACTTCTGGTCAACCCCGCCGATGCGTTCCGCCTGTTCAACCTCGCGGCCTCGGGGGCGAGCGGGGTGTCGGCCGGCGTGGGCGGGGCGGCCTCGGTCATCCCCGTCTGGCAGTCGGTCCTTCCCGTCCTGCTCTGGCCCGTCGCCGCAATGTCGCTCGCCGTTCTCGCCTTCCGGAGGGTCAGCCCATGAAACGCGCGCTCCTTTACGCCCTTGTCCTGTCCGCCTGCCGCGAGGATGCCGTGCAGGCGACCGATCCGGTCGCCCTGACGGCGGATGCGGTGGGGCATTTCTGCCAGATGAACCTTCTGGAGCACGAGGGCCCGAAGGCCCAGGTGCACCTGGAGGGGCTTCCCGGCACGCCGCTCTTCTTCAGCCAGGTGCGCGACGCCGTGACCTACGCCCGTCTTCCCGAACAGAGCCATCCGATCCTCGCGATCTGGGTCAACGACATGGGCGCCGCCGGGGCGACCTGGGCAGAGCCCGGTGCCGCGAACTGGATCGACGCGAAGACCGCGCATTTCGTCGTCGGTTCAAGGCTGGCGGGCGGGATGGGCGCGCCGGAACTCGTGCCCTTCGCGCGGGCGGAGGACGCGGCCGAGTTCGCGCGGGCGAACGGCGGCACGGTCGTGGGTCTTGACGCCATCCCCGACTCTGCCGTGATTGCGCCCGAGGCCGAGACGGTCGCCGAGGATTCCGAATTTGATCGCCGCTTGAAGGCGTTGTCCGAACGTGCCGGGGGATGACATGCTGAACCGTCGCCGCTTCCTGTCGATTGCCGCCGCCGCCTCGCTCCTGCCGGGCGCGGCACGCGCCGTCCCGGTCCATGTCGAGACCGGCAATGCGCTTGGCGCCCGCGTCACCCTGCGGCTGTCGCATCCCGACGCGCCGGCGCTGGCCGCCGCCGCCATGGCGGAGGTCCGCCGCCTTGAACGCATCTTCAGCCTCTATCTTCCGGACTCGGACCTCGTCCGGCTGAATGCCGATGGCGTTCTTCACACGCCGCCTTTCGAGCTTCTGGAGTGCCTGACCCTTGCCGGCGCGGTCCATGACGCGAGCGGCGGGCGCTTCGATCCGACGGTGCAGGCGCTCTGGCGGGCCGAGGCCATGGCGTGCGAACGGGGGGCGCCGCTGACCGGTGCGGAGCGCGCGGCGGCGCTGTCGCGCACGGGCTGGAACCGTGTCCGCCTCGCGCCCGAGAGGATCGACCTCGGGCCGGGATCGACGCTCACGCTCAATGGCATCGCGCAGGGGTACATCGCCGACCGCGTGGCCGCGTTCCTTGCCGCCCGCGGCCTGGCAGAGGCGCTGATCGATACCGGCGAGATGGCCGCGCTGGACGGCCCCGCGCAAGCGGGCTGGCCGGTGCGCCTGCCGGACGGCAGAGAGGTCGGTCTGCGCCGCCGCGCCCTGGCGACCTCCGCGCCCCTCGGCATGACCTTCGGCGGCGACGGCCGGACGAGCCACATCCTCGACCCGCTCGGCGGCCGTCCGGCCCTCCCGCTCTGGCGGTCGGTCAGCGTGACGGCCCCGACGGCCGCGGTGGCCGACGCCCTTTCCACGGCGGCCTGCCTCCTGAAAACGCGGAACGCCGTGGAGCGTCTCTGCGACGGGTTCCCCGGCGCCCGGCTGGCGGCAGCCGTCGCGGCGTAACCGGGGAGCGGGGCCTTCGGTGACCTGTCTGTGGGGAAAGGTGGCAGCCCGTAGGGGAGTCGAACCCCTCTTCCCAGGTTGAAAACCTGGTGTCCTAACCGATAGACGAACGGGCCGCGATTGGCGTGGGGCGGTGTTTAGGCCAGCGGCCGATGACTCGCAAGAGGATTTTTCGGCTTTTTCGCCGCCTTCCGGTCAGGCGCGCGCGGCATCCTCGAGCCTCAGTTGCGGCCTCGCCCGGCCCTGCCAGTGATTGAGTTCCAGCCGGCCGGCGAGGTGGAACCGCAGGCCGCCATGCCGTTCGAGGAGAGGTCCGATGGGGCCGTCGAAGGCGCCGAAGGCCACGGCCTCCACGGGCGCGGCGATCCCGTCGGAAAAGCCGATCCTGAGGTGGCTTTCGCCGATCCGCCGGGCATGGGTCAGGCCCATGGCGGCGAAGGCGAAGCGGGGCGCGGGGGCGCCCTGGCCGAAGGGACCGGCGCGATCGATCTCCTCGATCAGCGCGGGTGTCACCGCCCCCGGCATCATGAGCCCGTCGAGGCGCAGGTCGCGCGGGCCGGGCGACCCGGCCCCCTGCCGGCCGAGGAGGTCCGAAAGCCGTGCCATGGCCGCCTCCAGCCGGTCGCGCGCCACCGTCAGACCGGCCGCCATCCGGTGCCCGCCGCCCTTCAGCAGCAGCCCCTCGCCGGCAATCCGCTGGACCGCGGCGCCAAGGTCGATCCCCTCGACCGAACGGCCCGAGCCCTTGCCCTCGCCGCCCTCGAGCCCGATGACGACGGCGGGCCGGTTCGTCGCCTCCTTCAGCCGCGCGGCGACGATGCCGACGACGCCGGGGTGCCAGCCTTCGCCCGCCGCCCAGACCAGCGGCGCGTCGAGTCCGCGCGCCTCGGCCTGGGCAAGCGCCTCCTCGCGCACCCGCGCCTCGATCTCCCGCCGCTCGGTATTGAGCGCGTCGAGCCTGCGGGCGAGCGCCTCCGCCTCGAACGCGTCGGCCGTGGCGAGGAGCCGGGCGCCGAGGTCGGCCGCGCCGATCCGACCGCCGGCGTTCACGCGCGGACCGAGCAGGAAGCCGAGGTGATACGCCGTCGGCGCCCGGTCCATCCGCGCGATGTCGGCCAGCGCCGTGAGCCCGACGCGTTCCCGCCGTGCCATCACCTTCAGCCCCTGCCGCACGAGCGCGCGATTGACGCCCCTGAGCGGCGCGACGTCGGCGACGGTGGCCAGCGCCACGAGGTCGAGAAGCGCCATGAGGTCGGGCCCCGCCAGCGCCTCCTCGCGCAGGAGCCGGTTCGCCTCCACCAGCATCAGGAAGACGACGGAGGCGGCGCAGAGATGACCGAGATCGCCGCTTTCATCCTGCCGGTTGGGATTGACCACGGCGAGGGCAGGGGGCAGCGTCTCGGCCCCGAGGTGGTGGTCGAGGATGACCACGTCGGCGCCCCTGGCGGCGGCGAGCGGCCCGTGGCTCAGCGTGCCGCAGTCGACGCAGATGATGAGGTCGTGGCGGGCCGCGAGCGCGGCCATCGCGGGCTCGTTCGGCCCATAACCCTCGTCGATCCGGTCGGGGATGTAGAGTGTCGCTTCGCGTCCGAAGTGCCTCAGCCACCAGACCAGAAGCGCGGCCGAGGCGCCGCCGTCCACGTCGTAGTCGGCGAAGATCGCGATGCGCTCGCGCCCCTTCAGCGCCTTCACGAAGCGCGTCGCGGCCAACCCCATGTCCTTCAGCGAGCGCGGGTCGGGCAGAAGATCGCGGAGCTGCGGGTCAAGGAACCGCGCCGCCTCCTCCGGCG
>NZ_WBUS01000062.1 GCF_008933605.1 Albidovulum sp. | reverse complement strand
CTATGGGGCCGCCCTGCCCCGTCCCGCCTCCGGCGAGGTGCAGGTGCTGACGCCGTGCCCGAGCGTCGCGGCGCTGCGCGCGGGCTACCGCCCCGTGCTGCACCCTTCGGTTGGCTGCTGATTCTCGTTCAGGTCGCTCCCGGACCGCGCGGGGGCGCGCAAGGACGTGCAGGCCACGCACCGCTTCGGCCAGACTGGCGGGACAGCAGGGAGGGACGCGATGAACGAGGCAAGCCGGCCGAACATCCACCACATGGAGGAGCGCGCCGACCTTGCGGCCGCCTTCCGCTGGACGGCGCGCGAGGGGATGCACGAGGGCGTCGCCAACCATTTCAGCCTCGCGGTGAACCCCGAGGGCACGCGGTTCCTGATCAACCCCTTCGGACGCCATTTCGCGCGGATGAAGGCCACCGACCTCTTGCTTCTCGATGCCAACGACCCCGCGACGCTCGAGAGGCCCGACGCGCCCGATCCGACGGCCTGGGGACTGCACGGCGCGATCCACCGCGCCTGCCCGCACGCCCGCTGCGTCATGCATGTGCACTCGATCCACGCCACCGTGCTCGCCTGCCTCCAGGACAGCCGCCTGCCGCCGGTCGACCAGAACAGCGCGATGTTCTTCGGCCGCCATGTCGTCGATGCGAGCTATGGCGGCATGGCCTTCGCTGAGGAAGGCTCCCGCTGTGCCGGGCTTCTGCGCAACCCGAAGGTGCGCACCATGATCATGGGCAACCACGGTGTTCTGGTGATCGGCGAGACCGTGGCCGAGACCTTCAACCGGCTCTACTATTTCGAACGCGCGGCCGAAACCTACATCCGCGCGCTCCAGACCGGCCAGCCGCTCCGCGTCCTATCCGACGAGATCGCCGAGAAGACCGCGCGGGAATGGGAGGCCTACCCCGACCTCGCCGGAAGGTTCCTGGCCGAGATCCGCGCGCTGCTCGACGCCGAGGCGGCGGATTACCGCGGCTGAATCCGAGGGCGCCCGCGGGGCGGCGCCGGCTCAGGTCAGGAAGGGCCGCGCCGTCATCGACGCCGGAACCGGCACGGCAAGGCGCGTCAGGATCGTCGGGGCCAGCGACAACTGGTCGAGAAGCCTGTCCGGCTCGGGCCCCGCGGCGCTGCCGAAATAGTAGAGCGCGAAGTCGCGCTGGTCCTCCCCGGCGCCACCGTGGTGGCCGCGCGCGGACTGGCCATGATCGGCGGTCACGATCACCTCGTAGCCCGCGGCCCGCCAGCGCGCGATGAAGGGCGCGAGCTGCGCGTCCAGGAGGAAGCAGGCCTTGTCCATCTGGATCGCGTCATGGCCGAAGCGGTGGCCCATGCTGTCGAGCGTGCAGGTATGCAGCATGCCGTAGCCGATCCGGTGCCGCTCGCAGAGCATCGTGAGCGTGGCGAAGAGGTCGGCGTCGCAGGGGGTCATCTGGTTGTCGTGGCCATAGCCCGTCATCGTGTGGAACCGCCCGTGGTGGATCGGACCGGCGGCCTCGTCGTATTCGACGTCGCGGACGGGATCGAACGGGTGGCGCTGGAAGAACGAGGACCAGAAGGAATGGGCGACCGCGCCGCTGCACCCGCCTGCGGCGGCCACGGCGGAAAAGATGTCGGGCTCGGCCACGCGGAAGATCGTGTCGTTGCCGGTGACGCCATGGACCTGTGGCGTGACCCCCGTGTGGATCGAGGCATAGCAGGAGGCGGAGGTGGAGGGCAGCACCGATCGCATCTTCCAGACCCGCGCCTCTCCGCTTGCCACCCAGCCCTCGAGATTGCCGAAAAGCCGCCGCCAGTTCTCGTAGGGCACCCCGTCGATGATGATGAGAAGAAGCCTGCCGTCCATGTCCACCCTCCGCCTGACCGCTTCCATCATGCACCCCGCGCGGGGCGGGTCCATGCCGGTGGCGTCACGCCGAGGTCGCAGGGCGGCAAGACGGGACCTCTGCCTGCCGCCAGTGTCGCAGCGAAACGAACCCGGAAGGAATGGCCATGACCCGCCCGAACATCCTCATCCTCATGGTCGATCAACTGAACGGCACGCTCTTTCCCGACGGGCCGGCCGACTGGCTGCACGCGCCGGCACTGAAGGCGCTCGCCGAACGCTCGGTCAGGTACCGCAACGCCTATACCGCCTCGCCCCTCTGCGCGCCGGGGCGTGCCTCGTTCATGACCGGGCAGCTGCCCTCGCGCACCGGCGTCTACGACAACGCGGCAGAGTTTGCCTCGGACATCCCGACCTTCGCCCACCACCTGCGCCGCGCGGGCTACCAGACCTGCCTCTCGGGCAAGATGCACTTCGTCGGCCCCGACCAGCTCCACGGCTTCGAGAGCCGGCTGACGACCGACATCTATCCCGCCGACTTCGGCTGGACGCCCGACTACCGCAAGCCCGGCGAACGCATCGACTGGTGGTATCACAACATGGGCTCGGTGACCGGCGCCGGCGTGGCCGAGATCACCAACCAGATGGAATACGACGACGAGGTCGCGTTCAACGCCGTGCAGAAGATCTACGATCTCGCCCGCGGGGCCGACACCCGGCCCTGGTGCCTGACCGTGAGCTTCACACATCCGCACGACCCTTACGTCGCGCGGCGGAAGTTCTGGGATCTCTACGAGGACTGCGAGCACCTTCTGCCCGAAGTCCCGGCCATGCCCTACGAGGCGCATGACGCCCATTCGCGGCGCATCTTCGACGCCAACGACTGGCGCAGCTACACCATCACCGAGGAGCACCTCCGCCGCGCGCGCCGCGGCTATTTTGCGAACATTTCCTACATCGACGAAAAGATTTCGCAGATTCTGGAAACGCTGGACGCGACGCGGCAGGAGGCGATCGTGGTCTTCGTCTCCGACCACGGCGACATGCTGGGCGAGCGCGGGCTGTGGTACAAGATGAACTTCTACGACGGCTCCTCCCGCGTGCCGCTGATGATCGCGGCATCCGGCCTCCCGCCGGGACGCATCGACGCGCCGGTCTCAACCCTCGACGTGACGCCCACGCTCTGCGACCTCGCCGGCGTCTCGCTCGCCGAGGTCCTGCCCTGGAGCGACGGCGAGAGCCTCGTGCCGCTGGCGCGAGGGGCAGAGCGCACCGCCCCCGTACTCATGGAATATGCGGCCGAAGCCTCCTGCGCGCCGCTCGTCTCGATCCGCGACGGGCGCTGGAAGTACAACCGCTGCGCGCTCGATCCCGACCAACTCTTCGATCTGGCGGCGGACCCGAATGAACTGACCAACCTCGCCGGCGATCCCGCCCATGCGGCGACGCTTGCGACGCTGAAGGCGAAGTCCGAGGCGCGCTGGGACCTTGGCCGCTTCGACGCAGAGGTCCGCGCCAGCCAGGCGCGGCGCTGGGTGGTCTATGAGGCGCTCAGGAACGGCAGCTACTTCCCCTGGGACTTCCAGCCGCTGCGCGACGCCTCCGAACGCTACATGCGCAACCACATGGACCTGAACGTGCTCGAAGGCTCGAAGCGGTTCCCGAGGGGAGAGTGACCGCCGGCAGGGCATGGAGCCCCTCAGCGCCCCTTCCAGACCGGATCGCGCTTTTCCGCGAAGGCGCGCGCCCCCTCGAGCTGGTCCTCGGACGAATAGAGACGATCGACGGTGGCGAAGAGTCGTTTGCTGACGCGGTTCAGCGCATCCTGGAAGCGCATGTTCTCGGCCTCTCGCACCACTTCCTTGATCGCGGCATAGACGAGCGGCGGGCCGCTTTCCAGAAGCCGCGCAAGCTCCCAGGCCTTGGGCAGCAGCTCCTCCGGCGTCGTCACCTCCTTCAGGAGCCCCCAGCGCAGCGCCTCCCCGGTGTCGAACCAGCGGCCGGTGAGCAGGAGGTCCATCGCGACATGGTAGGGAATGCGCTTCGGCAGCTTGATCGAGGCGGCGTCGGCCACGGTGCCGGAGCGGATTTCCGGCAGCGCGAAGGTGGCGTTGTCGGACGCGAGGATCAGGTCGCAGGAGAGCGCGAGTTCGAGCCCTCCGCCGCAGCAGATGCCGTTCACGGCCGCGATCACCGGCTTGTTGAGGTTCGGCAGTTCCTGCAACCCGCCGAAGCCGCCGACCCCGTAGTCGCCGTCGACCGCATCGCCCGCGGCCGCGGCCTTGAGATCCCAGCCGGGGCAGAAGAACTTCTCGCCCTCGGCGCGCAGGATGGCGACGCGCAGGGATTCGTCGTCGCGGAAATCACGAAAGACGAGCCCCATGATCCGGCTGGTTGCCAAGTCGATCGCGTTGGCCTTCGGCCGGTCGAGCGTCACCTCGAGGATGCCACCCTCGTGGCGTGTCCGGATCGGACCTTCCGTCCGCATCTGCATGTCTGCCATCACTCCGCCTCCCGTATCAGTGCATCCACCGCCACCGCGCCGCGCTCGCGGACGAGGATCGGGTTGATCTCGATCTCTTCGAGTCCCGGGTGCGCCGCCATCAGAGCCCCGAGTCGCGCGGCGATCTCCGCCACCGCGTGCATGTCCGCCTTGGCCCGCCCCCGGTAGCCGTCGAGAAGCGGCCAGAGCCTGAGGTGCCGCAGGGCCCCGAGAACCTCAGCCTCCGTTACCGGCCAGACCAGCGTCACCGTATCGGCCAGGACCTCCGCCGTCACGCCCCCGAGCCCGAGCGTGAGGGTGACGCCATAAACCGCGTCGCGGCGGAGCCCGACGAGCACTTCCGCCACCGTCCCGGTCACCATCTCCTCCAGAAGATAGCCGGTGGCACCGGGAATTTCCTCTTGCCCCTCAAGCGTCTCGATACCGATCCTCACAGCCCCCGCCTCGGTCTTGTGGGCAAAGCCGAGGCCCTTGAGGACGTAAGGTGCGGGCAGGTCCGCCGCACGCGGCGTCAACGCGGCGAGCGTCGGCGCATGGACGGAGCGCGGGACGGCCACACCCGCCGCCCGCAGCAGCGCCTTGCCCTCGGCCTCGTCGAGCGTCCGCGTCTTGCGAGGCCGGAGCGCGGGCAAGGGCCGCCAGCCCGGCGCGCCGGGGGCGGTCTGCGCCGCCTTCAGTGCACCGAGCGCCGTCTCGAGCCCCATGAGCGGGGCGACGCCACCGGCGATCATCGCGACGGCGCGATCCTCGTCGAAGTTCTCCGGCAGCGAGGCAACCGGGAAGGCCGGCCTTCCCGTCGCTTCCTGCGCCGCGACGATGGCGTCGAGTGCGGGCTGGAACGAGGACGGGTCGCAGCGGTCGGGTCGCGGCGGGTCGATCACGAAGATGCCGGCGTCATAGCCCCGGAGCATCGTCGTGAAGACATCCGTGGTGCGCGGCCCGTCGCCCCAGATGAAGGTGTGGTAGTCCAGGGGGTTGGCGATCGCCACGATCGGCCCGAGGATCTCGCCGAGCCGCTGCCGCTGCGCCTCCGAGGGCGGCGGGAACGAAAGTCCGAAGGGGGCCGCGAGGTCCGATACCAGACCGGCCTCGCCGCCCGAACAGGACAGCGAGCAGAGCCGGGCCCCGACCTGCGGCCCATGAACGTGGAATATCTTCAGGGTTTCAAGGAGTTCCGCAAGCGTATTCACTTCGGAGATGCCGACCTGCCGGAGGAAGGCCGAGGATGCCGCACCCCCTCCCGCGAGCGCCGCGGTATGCGAGGCCGCGGCATCGCGCGAGGCCTCGGTCTTGCCCGACTTGACGCAGGCGATGCCCTTGCCCGCCGCCCGCGCCGCCTCGGCAAGTGCGGCGAGTGCGGGCGCATTGTCGACCCCCTCGACATACATGCCGAGCGCCGAGACCCGCTCGTCGGCCAGAAGCGCGCCGGCAAGCTCGGCGAGACCGATCTGCGCGGCATTGCCAAGGCAGGCGACATAGGCGACGGGCAGGCCGCGCGCCTGCATCGTGAGGTTGATCACGATGTTGGAGGACTGGCTGAGGAGCGCCACGCCGCGCTCCACCCGCCGCCCGCCATGCTGGTCGGGCCAGAGAAGCGCGCCGTCGAGATAGTTGATGACGCCATAACAGTTCGGCCCGAGGATTGGCATTGCGCCCGCCGCGGCAACAAGCTGCGCCTGAAGCTCCGGTTCGCCGGCCTCGGTCCAGCCCGAGGCAAAGCAGATCGCGCCCCCAGCGCCCATCGCAGCCAGTTCCCGCACCACCTCGACGGTCGCATGGCGGTTGACGCCAACGAAGGTCGCGTCGGGCGCCGCGGGCAGGTCGGCGAGCGCGGCAAAGGCCTTCAGCCCGCCGATCTCGGCCTTCTTCGGATGCACCGGCCAGACCGGCCCGGCGAAGCCCATCTTGCGGCACTGGGCGATGACGTTCCCGGCCCAGACCGACCCCATGACGGCGATGGAGCGCGGGCGCAGAAGGCGGGAGAGGTCGCGGCTCATGCCCCGCCCCTCCGCGCGCCGAGAACGCCGGGGGCCGTCTGCCCCCGGACCCCCGAGGATATTTCGAAACGGGTGAAGAGGGGAGGAAGACCCCCGGAAGCGGCGGACCGCGACCGGGGGGCTTCACCCGTTGCGGTCATCGGCTTCCCAGCCTGTACCGCGGGCCCAGTGTCAGGGATCAAGGTTAACACTTCGTTGCTTCATCCGTTCTGAAATATCCTCGGGGGGTCCGGGGGGGCAGACGGCCCCCCCCCCCGGCGACCGGCTCAAGCGCCGAACGCCCGCAGCATCTCGCGGCTGATGATGTGGCGCTGGATCTCGGAGGTGCCCTCCCAGATGCGCTCGACGCGCGCATCGCGCCAGATGCGTTCGAGCGGCAGCTCATCCATCAGCCCCATGCCGCCGTGGATCTGGATCGCCTCGTCGGCGATCATGGCGAGCACTTCCGTCGCCTTCAGCTTGGCCATCGACATGTCGGCCTCGGTCACCGTGCCCTGGTCGAACTTCCAGCCCGCCTCGCGCGTCAGCAGCTCCGCGGCCTTGAGTTCCATCGCCATGTCCGCAAGCTTGAAGGAAATTCCCTGGAACTTGCCGATCTTCTGGCCGAACTGCTCGCGCTCGGCGGCATAGGCGACGGCATGGCCAAGCGCCCGTTCCGCCCGGCCGAGGCAGGTGGAGGCGACCTGCAACCGCGTCGCGCCAAGCCAGGTGTTGGCGACCTCGAACCCCTTGTGGACCTCGCCGAGGATCTGGCTGCCCGGCAGGCGGCAATCGTCGAATTCCAGCACCGCGTTGGTATAGCCGCGGTGGCTGACGTTGCGGTAGCCCTCGCGCACGGAGAAGCCCTTCGTGCCCTTGTCGACGAAGAAGGCGGTGATGCGCTTCTTCGGACCGCGCGGCGTCGCCTCCTCGCCGGTGGCCATGAAGACGATGGCGAAGTCGGCGATGTCGGCGTGGGAGATGAAGTGCTTGGTGCCGGTCAGGATCCAGTCGCCGCCGTCGGGCCGGGCGCTGGCCTTCATGCCGCGCAGGTCGGACCCGGCGCCGGGCTCGGTCATCGCGAGGCAGTCCCATTTCTCGCCACGGATGCAGGGGTATAGATAGCGTTGCTTCTGTTCTTCCGTCCCGGCGAGGAGGATGTTCGAGGGCCGCGCGACGCAGGTCCAGTGGAGCGCGTAGTTGGCCTTGCCGAGTTCCTTCTCGTAGAGGAGCCAGGTCAGCGTATCGAGGCCGGCGCCGCCGACCTCCTCGGGCATGTTGGCCGCGTAAAGACCGGCCTCTATCGCCTTGGTCTGCAACTCCTTTATCAGTTCCATCCGCAGATGGCCGCTGCGTTCCACCTCCGCCTCGTGGGGGTAAAGCTCGGTCTCGACGAAGGCGCGCGTCGTCTCGACGATCATCCTCTGCTCGTCGCTCAGTCCGAAATCCATGTCTCACACCTTCGGATCGGGATTGATGGTGAAGCCGTCGACCGTGATCACCTGGCCGCTGACCATGCGGGCGGCGTCCGAGGCAAGGAAGACGGCCATACTGGCGATGTCCTCGGGGTCGACGAGGCGGCCGAGCGCGGTGCCCGCGGCATAGCCGTCGCGCACCTCTTCGTAGGTCATGCCCTTGGCGGCCGCTTCCGCCTCGAATACCCGGTCGATGCGCGGGCCGGTGACGGAACCCGGGGCGATGGCGTTGGCGCGGACGCCGAAGGGGCCGAGTTCCATCGCCACCGTCTTCATCAGGCCGATGACCGCCCATTTCGCGGCCGCATAGGGTGCGCGGTAGGGAAAGCCGTAGAGACCCGCGGTGGAGGAGGTGAAAAGAATCACGCCGGACCGCTGCGCCTTCATCATCGGCGCGGCATGCTTGGCCGCGAGAAAGGCGCCATCGAGGTTGACGGCGAGGCACTCGCGCCACCCGTCAAGCGGCATGGCTTCCAGCGCAGCCGTCGGCCCCTTGATCCCGGCATTGGCGCAGAGGACATCAAGTCCGCCCCATACGTCCTTCACTTCGTTGAGGAACGTTGCCATCGCATGTTCATTGGACGCATCCACATGGCTGGCGCGGGTTCCCTCCGGCACCGACGCGAGGGCCGCGTCGTCGACATCCGTCACCCAGACCCGGGCGCCGGTCTCCGCGAAGGCCTCCGCCATGGCACAGCCGATGCCCGCCGCGCCGGCCGTGATGACGACCCGCCGGCTCATGCCCTGCGCTGCCCGACGAAGCGCCCCACCGCCTCGGGGCGCGGCAGGGCCGCGTGGGCGTCGGCGATGGGGGCGAGCCGCGCCAATACCTCGGGCGCGGCCGGACAGGTCCGGCCCGCCTTCATGTCGACATGCAGGAACATCTGTTCGAGGCTCGCCACAACTTCCTCGCCGCGCAGGATGCGGATGAAGGCGTGGATGCGCTTCTCGTCCGAGGCGAGGACCTGGAAGGTGCCGGTCAACCGGTCGCCGAGCCGCGCCTCGCCGAGATGCATGATATGGCTCTCGGCGGTGTAATAGCTGTGACCCCCCGCGACATAGTCCATGTCGGCGCCGACGAGCCTCAGGAACGCGTCGGAAGTCTCTGATGCGGCGTAAAGATACCGGCTCTCGGTCATGTGGCCGTTGTAGTCGATCCAGCCGGGCAGCACCTGCATGTTGGCCATGACCAGCGGCCCTCCCTCGCCGGTCTTGCCCGCCTCGTGGAAGGCGGCGCGGCGGCGGCGGTCGTGGTCGAGGAGCACCTTGCCCGCACCCCAGTCGCGGTCCTTCAGCGCCCGGAGGAAGCCGATCAGGTTGCGGTCGCGGATGCGTTCAAGCTCCCGGATCGTGTAGGCCCCCGACTGCGCGTCGGACTGGCCGGCGATCAGGTCGACCAGCTCGTCGTTGAACTCGGGCACGTCCATGAGCTTCGTCCAGGGCCATTTCAGCGCCGGGCCGAACTGGGCCATGAAGTGCTTCATCCCCGCCTCGCCGCCCGCCACCCGGTAGGTTTCGAATAGCCCCATCTGGCCCCAGCGGAGGCCGAAGCCCATGCGGATCGCCTCGTCGATCTCCTCGGTGGTGGCGACGCCGTCCTTGACGAGCCAGAGCGCCTCGCGCCAGACCGCCTCGAGGAAGCGGTCGGCGATGTGGGCGTCGATCTCCTTCCTCACTTGGAGCGGGAACATCCCGATCTCCCGCAGGATTTCCTTCGCCGTTTCAATCACTTTCGCGTCGGACTTCGCGCTTGGGACGATCTCGGCCAGGGGCAGGAGATAGACCGGGTTGAAGGGGTGCGCGACGAAGATCGCCGAGGGCTCGGCGGCCCCTTCCTGCAATTCGGAGGGCTTGAAGCCGGAGGTGGAGGAGCCGATCGGCACGCCGTGGCTCGCCTTCTGGATCTCGGCGAAGACGCGGTGCTTGAGGTCAAGCCGCTCGGAGACGGATTCCTGAATGTAATCAGCGCTTTCCACGGCATCCTTGATACTTGTGGCGAGGCTGAGCCGGCCTTCGATCGGCATCGGCACGTCCGAGAGCGCGGGCAGCGCGGCGCGGGCGTTGGAGAGTACCTCGCCGATCTTGCGCTCGGCCTCCGGGTCGGGGTCGAAGACGGACACGTCCCAGCCGTTCAGGAGGAACCGCGCGGCCCAGCCGCCGCCGATGACCCCGCCCCCGATGATCGCTGCCTTGCGCGCCATTCCACCCTCTCCCTTCCGTCCTGCCTGCGTCGGTCTTGCGTCGGTTTTCCGTCGGACTTCCGTCCCGACGCTCAGCGCGCCTTCGGCGCCCGCTTGGTCAGCCCGAGCTTCTTGCGCACCTCCTCGGGCCCGATCACCCGCGCGCCCATGGTCTCGATGACCGTCACCGCGCGCTCGACGAGCTGGGCATTGGTGGCGAGCTGCCCCTTGCCGAGCCAGAGATTGTCCTCGAGCCCGACGCGCACATTGCCGCCCGCGAGTACGGCGGCGGCGGCATAGGCCATCTGGTTGCGCCCCAGCGCGAAGGCCGAGAAGGTCCAGTCCGAGGGCACGTTGTTGACCATGGCCATGAAGGTGTTGAGGTCGTCCGGCGCGCCCCAGGGCACGCCCATGCAGAGCTGGACGAGTGCCGGGCCCGCCAGCACGCCCTCCTTCACCAGTTCCTTGGCGAACCAGAGGTGGCCGGTGTCGAAGGCCTCGATCTCGGGCTTCACGCCGAGCCCGGTCATCATCGAGCCCATGGCCCGCAGCATCCCCGGCGTGTTGGTCATCACGTAGTCGGCTTCGGCGAAGTTCATCGTGCCGCAGTCGAGCGTGCAGATCTCGGGCAGGCACTCGGCGACATGGACCATGCGTTCGGAGGCGCCGGCCATGTCGGTGCCGGCGACGGGCGGCAGCGGGTGTTCGGTCGGGCCGAAGACGATGTCGCCGCCCATGCCCGCAGTCAGGTTCAGGACCACGTCCGTGGCAGCATCGCGAATTCTCTCAGTGACTTCGCGGTAATACTTCGGGTCGCGCGAGGGCTTGCCCGTGTCGGGGTCGCGGACATGGCAGTGGACGATGGCGGCCCCCGCCTTCGCCGCCGCGATGGCGCTATCGGCGATTTGGGCCGGCGAGCGCGGGACGTGCGGGCTGCGGTCCTGCGTGGCGCCCGAGCCGGTCACGGCACAGGTGATGAAGACCTCGCGGTTCATGGCTAGCGGCATCGGCGTTCTCCCTTTTGACCGAGACTATACATCCGGTCGGGGCGCCCGATTGCCGTTTTCCGCAGGATTCTTTCCGATTTGCGAAGCCGACGTGACGGACGTTGCGACGCGGGGCCGGCCGCGCCCCCGGCCCGGCGCGTCCGCGGTCCGTCCACAATCCAGGGGTTTTCGCCGGATTTCCCATATTATGCCGGGCACTACCCCGCCCGCGCCCGGAAATCCGCTATGCGCCACCCCGAGTTGCGTTAAGGTGCTGCGACGGCGAGTCGTCGGCGCGATGCGCTGTGTCGGACCTGTGCGATTTTGCGCGGACTGGATTTGAGCACCATGAAGAAGATCACCGTCGTCTCGCCCTGCTACAACGAGGAAGACAACGTCGAGACCTGCTACGAGACGGTGAAGGCGATCTTCGAGCGCGACCTGCCCGGCTACGCGCGCGAGCATATCTTCGTCGACAACGCCTCGCAGGACCGGACCGTGGAGATCCTGCGCGGGATCGCCGCGAAGGACCCGGGCGTGAAGGTCGTCGTCAACGCGCGCAACTTCGGCGTCTACCGATCCACCTTCAACGGCCTCCGGCACTCCACCGGCGATGCGACGCTCTGCATGCTGCCCGTCGATCTTCAGGACCCGCCGGAGCATCTTCCGGAATTCGTGAAACTCTGGGAATCGGGCTATGACGTCGTCGCCGGGGCGCGCTCCACGCGCGAGGAGGGCCTCGTCCTGCGCTCGGCGCGCAAGGCCTTCTACCGGATCGTCAACTGGCTTTCGGACTTCGAGCTTTCGCCCGACGTGGGCGAGTTCCAGCTGGTCGACCGCAAGGTGCTCGACGCGGTCCTCAGCCACAACGATCACTATCCCTATATCCGCGGCATCATCGCCTCGGTCGGGTTCAAGAAGGTCATCATCCCCTATACCTGGAAGGCACGGAAGCGCGGGGTTTCCAAGCACAACCTGATGATGCTGATCGACCAGGCGCTGAACGCGATCTTCGCCTTCACCAAGGCGCCGATGCGGTTCTGCACCTTCGTCGGCTTCGGCATCGCGATCTTCTCGATCCTCTTCTCGGTGTTCTCGGTCTTCGCCTGGTTCCTCGGCATCGGCGACGCGCCGCGCGGCACCACGACGATCATCGTCGCGCTCTTCTTCCTTTCGGGCGTGCAGCTTCTCTTCATCGGGATGCTCGGCGAATACATCACCGCCATCCACAACCAGGTGCGCGGCGGACCGACGGTGATCGAGAAGGAGCTGATCAACATCCCCACGCAGGGCCGCCCGACGGGCCGCGTGACGCCCCTGTCCGCCCACAAGGCATGACCCCATCCCCGACCAGACCCGCCGGCCTTCCGGGGCTCGTGCTCGCCGCTGCGGGATGCGCGCTGCTCGTCGCGGTCCCGGTCCTGCCCGACGCGGTCGCCCGGGTCGACCGCTGGGCGCTCGGGGTCGTCGGCCTCGCGCTCTTCGTGGCGGGGCAATCGCTCCGCCGCGGTGCCGGCACCTTCGCGCTCCTGGCGGCGCTCTTCCTCGGCGGCGGGGCGGCCCAGCTCTACCTGACCGAGACGCCCCTCTTCCCCACCCTGCGCCTGCGTCCGCAGGACGCGCGCGACTGGATCGCGGTCGCCGTGATCCTGGCCGAGGTCGCCGCGGCGCTCACGGTGCTGGCGCGACTGGGCACCGGCCGACTTCTCGCCGTAGCCGGACGGCGGCTCGGCTGGGGCCGCATCGCCATCTTCGTCGCGCTGACGACGCTCTTCGCCTCGCCGATCCTCAACTACGTCGGCCGGGGCGCCGGCACGGCCTATGTCGCGCATCTCGCCGCCGGCGGTGCGCTGGCGGCGCTGCACCTTGTCGTGCTGATCGCGATGGCCATGGTGCCGAGCCCGGTAAGCGGGCGCTACCGGCTGACACCCGTCGCCCCTGCGGTCTTCACCCTCGTCGTGAGCCTCGGGCTCGGCGCGGTCGCCTTCCAGCACCTTCCCCATGTCGAGGAGGAGGTCGCCCACCTCTTCCAGGCGCGGACCTTCGCCGCCGGCGCCCTCTGGGTGCCCGCGCCCCCCGAGGCGGCCTGGCCGGGGCTCGCCTACGGCCTTCAGGACCTGAGCGCAGGGCGGTGGTTCGCCGCGACGCTGCCGGGCTGGCCGCTCGTGCTTGCCCCCTTCGTGGCGCTCGGGGTGCCCTGGCTCCTGAACCCGGTCCTCGCCGGGATCTCGGTGCTCCTCGCCTATGCGATCGCCCGGCGGCGGCTCGGCCGCGACCAGGCGGATCTCGTCGCCCTGATGATGGCCTCGTCGCCCTGGCTTCTCGCCGCGGCGGCCTCGCTCATGCCGCACACGCTGACGCTGGCGCTGCTGCTCTTCGCCTGGTGGCTGGTGCAACGCGCCGAGGGCATCGACCGCGCCGGCCGGCAGCTCTTCCTGGCCGGTCTCTCGGTGGGCTGGATCTTCCTGACGCGCCCGCTCGACGGTCTCGTGATGGGCGCGTTGACCGCCTTCTGGGTCTTCGCGGGCCCGCGCGGATCGCCGGCGCGGGCGGCGGTCTTCGCCGCGGGCTGGGTGGTGACGGGGGCGCTCCTCCTGTTCCACAACCTCGCGCTGACGGGGAACGCGCTCAGGCTCGCGCTGACCGACCTCCTTGACCGGCACTGGGGCGCGGGCGCGAACGCCTTCGGCTTCGGGCCGGAGATCGGGCAACCGGGCGGACGCTTCGGGCTCGACCTCTGGCCGGGGCACGGGCCGACCGAGGCGGCGGTCAACACCATCAACATGACGGCGAGCCTGCAGTTCGAGCTTCTCGGCTGGTCGATCGGGTCGCTCGCGCTTCTCTACGCCTTCTTCCTGTGGCAGGGCGCGAAACGCACCTTCGACTGGGTGATGCTGGCGGTCGCGGCGACCATCGTCGGGGTGACGGCCTTCTACTGGTTCGCCGACAGCTACTATGTCGGGCCGCGCGACTGGTTCCTCGCCGCCTTTCCGCTCCTCTACCTCTCCGCGCGGGGCTACGACGCGATGCGGGCGCGGTTTCCGGGGACGGAGGGCGACAGCAACATCGGCATCGATTCGATCCTCGCGCTTTCCTGCCTCTTCGGCCTTCTGATCTTCACCCCCTGGCGCGGGGTGGTGAAGTACCATGAGTACGGCGATTTCCACACGACCTACCGCGCGACGCTCGCGCAGGGTGCGTTCGGCAACGCGATCGTCCTCGTCAAGGCGGGCACCGACGCGGGTGCTGCACTGATGCTGAACGATCCGTGGCTCGCTCCGGATCGGCCGATCTTCCTGATCGACCGCGGCGAGCTCGACGAGGCGGCGCTGAAGGCAGCCTTCCCGGGACGCGAGATCCTCCGCTATGACGCCGGCTGGCGCGCGACCGACCCGCGCGGCTGACCGGCCGGCGTTATCTGCGCGCCCCGCGGAAGGGAAGCCGTCCGGTGAGGACGACGGAGACGAGAACGAAGGCGACCATCGCCATCGGCAGCACCAGAAGCGCCTGCGCCCAGAGGTCGGAGAGGCCCGCCGCGATTGCGGCGGCGAGCGCCCAGCGGTTGAGGAAGAAGAGCGCGACATAGGCGCCCACATAGGCCGGCAGGCGCGAAAGCCCGCGCGTGCCGAAGACGATGCGGCCGTGGGTGCCGAAATTCCAGAGGATGCCGAGGACGTAGGACAGCGCCAGCGCCCATTGCCACGGCAGGCCCGCGAGCCTGAGCAGCACGGCGTAGACGGCAAATCCGAAGGCGGTGTTGAGGACCCCGACGAAGAGGAACTTCACGAAGCGCCAGAGATCGGGGCGGGAGCGGAGCGCGAGGATCATGCCGCGACCCCCTCCGCCGCCAGCACCGCGCGGATGCCGCTTTCCATGTCGAAGGCGGGGCGGAAGCCGGTCTCGCGCGAAAGCCGCGTCACGTCCGCCTCGATCAGCGCCGGGTCGTTGGCGGGCCTTGGCCGTGCGCCGAGGCGGATCAGCCCCTCGCCCCCCATCGCGCGGGCGAGCGCCAAGATCATCTCGCGCACCGGAACCGCGCGGCCGGAGCCCACGTTGACCGGCCCCTCCGCGCCCGAGACGAGCAGCGACACGAGCGCCCGGCCGATATCCGCGGTGTGGAGGAAGTCGCGCCGCTGGAGCCCGTCGGTGCAGGCAACCTCGCGTCCGGCCGCGAGGCCCTTCAGGATGTCCCCGAAGAGCCTGCCCTCGGGTTCGCCAGGACCGTAGGCGAAGAACACCCGCGCCCAGGCGAGCGAGACGCCGAGCGCGGGCGCGCCGGCCACGGCGGCGATGCCGGTCGCGGCCTTGGCCGCGCCGTAGAGCGTGGCGGGGCGAAGGGGGGCGTCCTCGGTCAGGTACCCCGCCCCGGTCCAGTCGTATTCCGCGCAGGAGCCCGCCATGACGGCCCGCCGGCCACCGCAGGCGGAGAAGGCACGGAGGAGCCGCAGGCTCGCCCCCACCCAGTCGAGGTTCGCCGGCGCGGACCAGCGGTCCTTCGCGCCGTCGTGCCAGGCGAGGTGGACGAGGTATTCCGCCCCGGCCCGCGCCACGACCGCCTCGGGATCGGCGAGCAGGTCGTCCCCCCGCCCGCGCGAGGCCGCGACCACGGCGAACCCCGCCTCCTCCAGCGGCCGGACGCATTGGCGCCCGATGAGGCCCGTGGCCCCGGTGAGGAGGACGCGGCGCGCTGTCATGCGGTGACCGAGATCGAGGGCACGGCGGTCACGAAGCGGGTGCCCCCGGCACGCAGGTCGGCAAGCTGCCGGATCACCTCGGCCTTGAGGTTCCAGGGCAGGATCAGCACGAAGTCGGGCTGCCGCTTCCTCAGTTCCTCCACGTCGAAGACCGGGATCCGGCTGCCGGGCAGGAGCGTGTCCTGCTTGGCCGGGTTGCGGTCGACGCAGTATTCGACGAGATCGGGCCCGATCCGGCAGTAGTTCAGGAGCGTGTTGCCCTTGGCCGCGGCGCCATAGGCCGCCACGCGCTTGCCCTGCGCCCGGGCATTCTCCAGGAAGCTCATGAGCCCGTCGCGCACGGCCTCCACCTTCTCGGAGAATCCCGCGTAGCCTTCCGGCCGGTCGAGCTTTGCCGCCTTCTCGTCGGCGCGCACCTTGGCGAGGCCGGGGCCTTCGGTGTGGGAGGCGCCCGTCCGGCAGGCGAAGACCCGCAAGGAGCCGCCGTGGGTCGGCAGCTCCTCCACGTCGAAGACGCGCAGGCCATTCGCCGCGAAGATCCGCTCCACCGCCAGAAGCGAGAGATAGGAATAGTGCTCGTGGTAGATCGTGTCGAACTGCACCTCCTCGATGAGGCGCAGAAGGTGCGGAAACTCCACGGTATAGACCGCGTCCGCAGTGAGGAGCGCCGCCACCCCCGCGACGAAGTCGTTGATGTCGGGGACATGCGCGAGCACGTTGGCCGAACAGATCAGGTCCGGCCGCCGGCCCTCGTCATGAAGCCGCTTGGCCACCGCCTCTCCGAAAAACTCGACAAGCGTCGGCACGCCGATCTTCTCGGCCGCCGCCGCGACCGAGCCCGAGGGCTCGACGCCGAGGACGGGAATCCCTTTGGCCACGAAGTTCTTCAGGAGATAGCCGTCGTTCGAGGCGATCTCGATCACGAGGCTTCCGGGCCCGAGGTGCAGCCTTTCGGCCATCCTGTCGGCATAGGCCCGCGCATGGGCGAGCCAGCTGTCGGAGAAGGAGGAGAAATAGGCATAGGTCTCGTTGAATATCTTCGCCGGTGGCACGTCCTCGTCAACCTGCACCAGCCAGCAGCTTTCGCAGACCCGGACGTGAAGGGGGTACTTCGGCTCGGGCTCGCCTGCCTTGTCCATCGGCACATAGGAGTTCGCCACGGCCGAAAGGCCGAGGTCGACAAGCGTCATAGGCATTTCCGCGCCGCAATGCCGGCATCTTGGGTAACTCATCACTCACTGGTCTCCTGATCGTCGTCTGCGGGCCCGGCGTTCTACCAGATCTTCCAGGGCGCCGTGCCGGTCGCCCAATGCGCCTCGAGTTCCTGGCGTTCGCGGATCGTGTCCATCGGCTGCCAGAACCCCTTGTGCTCGTAGGCCATCAACTCGCCGTCGCGGGCAAGCCCCATCAGCGGCGCGCGTTCCCAGATCGTCTGATCGTCCTCGAGATATTTCGCCACCTTCGGCGACAGGACGAAATAGCCGCCGTTGATGAGCCCGCCATCGCCCGCGGGCTTCTCGGAGAACTCGCGCACGCGCAGGGCCTCGATGTCGAGCCGGCCGAAGCGCGCCGCCGGCGGCACGGCGGTGACCGTCGCCATCCTGCCGTGCGCCTTGTGGAAAGCGACGAGGCGCTGCACGTCGATGTCGCCCACGCCGTCGCCATAGGTCATGCAGAACGCCTCCTCGTTCCTGAGGTAGGGCATCACGCGGCGGAGCCGCCCGCCAGTCATGCTTTCCTGACCCGTGTCGATCAGCGTCACGCGCCAGGGCTCGGCCTGGTTGTTGATGACCTCGGTCGTGCCCTGCCTGAGGTCGAAGGTCACGTCCGCGCCATGGAGGTAGTAGTTGGCGAAGTACTCCTTGATCACGTAGCCCTTGTAGCCGCAGCAGACAATGAAGTCGTTGATGCCGTGTGCGGCGTAGATCTTCATGATGTGCCAGAGGATCGGCCGGCCGCCGATCTCCACCATCGGCTTCGGGATGCGGACGGTTTCCTCGGCGAGCCGCGTGCCGAGACCGCCGGCGAGAAGGACGCATTTCATCGGTGACACTCCTTGCTGCAGTCGAGGCCGGGCGCGACGCCGCTGGGCCATAGGGGCGGGGCCGGTGCCCGCCGCAGGTTCACACCCCCGCCGCTGCGGGGTAGCAGAAGCCGCACGCCTTCGCTACAGATGCGGGCCGGGGTAGACGACCGCCCCCGCCGCGCACCGAGGCCGCCCCGCAGCGGATGCATCGGCTCCGCGGGGAGCGAAATTTCGGAAGGATGTGCCTGACCATGAAGATCCTGCTTGTCGGTCATCGCGGCTATGTCGGCCCGGTCGCCGCCCGCCACCTGACCCGCGTCCTTCCGGGCGCCGAGGTCCACGGCATCGACGCCAACTGGTTCCAGGGTTCCGAGGCGGCACCCTTCCCGGACGCGCTCTTCACCAGCCAGCGCCGGGCCGACGTGCGCGACCTGACCGAGGCCGATTTCAGGGGCTTCGACGCGGTGGTGGCGCTCGCCGCGGTGTCGAACGACCCGATCGGCAAGGAATTCGAGGACGCCACCGCCGACATCAACTCGGCCGCGGTCCTGAAGGCGGCGAAGGCAGCGAAGGCCGCCGGGGTGAGGCGCTTCGTCTTCGCCTCGTCCTGCTCGATGTACGGCGCGGGCTCCGACAGCTTCCGCAAGGAGACCGACACGCTCAACCCGCTGACCGCCTACGCGCGATCCAAGGTGGCGACCGAGGAAGGGCTGCGGGCCATCGCCGGCGACGGCTTCATGGTGACCTCGCTGCGCTTCGCCACGGCCTGCGGCGCGAGCCCGATGCTGCGGCTGGACCTCGTGCTGAACGATTTCGTCGCCACGGCGCTCAGGACCGGCAGGATCGAGGTGCTCTCGGACGGCTCGCCCTGGCGGCCGCTGATCCATGTCGAGGACATGGCCCGTGCGATCGAATGGGCGCTGGTCCGCGGGGGCGCGGACCTCGTCGAGGTGAACGTCGGCAGCCAGGAGTGGACCTGGCAGGTGGGTCAGCTCGCCATGGACGTGGCCGGCCTGCTCGGCGGTGTCGCGGTCGAGATCAACACCAATGCCGCCCCCGACAAGCGCAGCTACCGCGTCGATTTCTCGCGATTTGCCGCGCTGGCGCCCGATCACCAGCCGAAGAAGGAGTTCGCCGGGGCGGTGCGGGAACTGGCCGATCTGGTGCGCGGCATGGATTTCGCGGGACAGGCGGTGCGCGAAAGCCGCTTCATCCGGCTCAACATCCTGCGCGCCCACGTCGCGGGCGGACGGCTCGACAGCGCGCTGCGCTGGACCGCCTGAGCCGGGGCGCCCGCGACGTGGGCGCGCAGGAT
>NZ_WBUS01000061.1 GCF_008933605.1 Albidovulum sp. | reverse complement strand
CAAGGGCGCCACCTCGTGCGGCAGACTGAGGAGGATGTAGCTTGCCGCCCGCGCGCCCGCGTCGCGCGCGGCGGCAAGGATGCGTTCGAGCTCGGGCTCCGTCAGAACCGGGACGAGCGGCGCCACCATCACCCTGACCGGAACGCCCGCCTGCGCGAGCGTCTCGATCACCCGCAGGCGGCGGGCCGGCGTCGGCGCGCGCGGCTCCAGCCGCCGGGCGAGGCCCGCGTCGAGCGTCGTCACCGAGATGCCGACCTGGACGAGCCCGCGCGCGGCCATCGGGCCGAGGAGGTCGAGGTCGCGTTCGATCAGCGTCCCCTTGGTGACGATGCCGAGCGGATGGTTCCAGTCCGAGAGGACCTGGAGCATCCGCCGCATGATCCGATAGCGACCCTCGATCGGCTGGTAGGGGTCGGTGTTGGTGCCGAAGGCAATGGGCGCGCAGAGGTAGGACTTTCGCGCGATCTCGCGGGCGAGCGTCTCGGGCGCCTCGGGGCGGGCGACGAGGCGGGTCTCGAAGTCGAGCCCGGCCGAGAGGCCGAGGTAGGCATGGGTCGGGCGGGCGAAGCAGTAGATGCAGCCGTGCTCGCAGCCGCGGTAGGGGTTCACCGACCGGTCGAAGCCGAGGTCGGGCGAGGAGACCGGGTTGAGGACCGAGCGCGGTCGCTCCTCGCTGACCTCGGTCCTGAGAAGCCGGTCGTCCTCGGGGATGTCCCAGCCGTCGCTGTCGGCCTCCCGCCGGTAGGGTTCGAACCGCCCCGCGGCGTTGCTCGCGGCGCCCCGGGCGCGCAGGCGCAGGAAGGGATCGGGGGGCGGAAGGGTCATGCGGCAAGGCTAGAACATTTGCAGAACATCGCGCAAGGGCCTGCGGACGCGCACGGCGCGATCTTCGTCCGCGTCGCCACCGGCGCCGGCCATGTCGCAATTCGCCAAGTGACATTGGCGATCCCGCCGCAAATACGCTATCAGGACCGTCAGGAGACATGCCCATGGCCGACGACAACGAGATCATCCTGAGCGAGCTCGACGATGAAGAGCTTGTGCTTCAGATGCACGACGACCTCTATGATGGTCTCAAGGAAGAGATCGAGGAGGGCGTGCGCATCCTTCTGGACCGTGGCTGGGCGCCCTACGACGTGCTCACCAAGGCGCTCGTGGCCGGCATGACCATCGTCGGCGCCGACTTCCGCGACGGCATCCTCTTCGTGCCGGAAGTGCTTCTGGCCGCCAACGCGATGAAGGCCGGCATGGCGATCCTGAAGCCTCTCCTGGCTGAAACCGGCGCACCCAAGGTCGGCAAGATGGTGATCGGCACCGTCAAGGGCGACATCCACGACATCGGCAAGAACCTGGTCGGCATGATGATGGAGGGCGCGGGCTTCGAGGTCGTGGACCTCGGCATCAACAACCCGGTCGAGAAATACATCGAGGCGCTGGAGAAGGAAGAGGCCGACATCCTCGGCATGTCCGCGCTCCTGACCACGACGATGCCCTACATGAAGGTCGTGATCGACACGATGAAGGAAAAGGGCATGCGCGAGAACTACATCGTTCTGGTGGGCGGCGCGCCGCTCAACGAGGAGTTCGGCCGGGCGATCGGCGCCGACGCCTATTGCCGGGACGCCGCCGTCGCGGTGCAGACGGCGAAGGACTTCATCGCGCGCAAGCACAACAAGCTCGCCGCCGGCTGAGCCGGATGCCCCACGGGGCTGCCGCCCCGGCGGGGCGGCGGCCCGTTGCAATGCCGGGAACGGACCCCATCTTGAGGGGAAAAGGAATGTCCCGTGCCCCCTGCCCGTCTCGCCCTGATCCTGCTCGCCGTGATCGTCCTCGGCGCGGCGACGGCGCTGCCGATGACCGCGTTGCCGGCGGACCTGCGGCCCTGGCTGGTCCCGGTCCTGTTGATCGCGGCGCTCGCGGGGCGGACGATGGGGAAGTCCCAGTGATCCCCTCCGACGAGGACCTGACCGAACGGGGCCAGGCGCCGAGCCGGACCGGGCGGATCCTCCTGATCGCCTGCGGGGCCCTCGCGCGGGAGATCCTCGACCTGAAGGCGGCGAATGGCTGGAACCATCTCGACCTGACCTGCCTGCCGGCCAACCTGCACCTCTGGCCCGACCGGATCACCGAGGCGGTGGAGGCGACCGTCCTCAAGCACCGGGCGGACTACGACGGCATTTTCGTCGTCTATGCCGACTGCGGCACGGGCGGACGTCTCAAGGAACGCTGCGACGCGCTCGGCGTCGAGATGGTGGCGGGGCCGCACTGCTATTCCTTCTTCGAGGGCAATGCCGCCTTCGCCGCGCGAGAGGAGGCCACCGCCTTCTACCTGACGGACTTTCTCTGCCGGCAGTTCGACGCCTTCGTCTGGCGCCCGATGGGTTTCGATCGGCACCCGGAACTCATCCCGATGATGTTCGGCAACTACGAGAAGCTGGTCTATCAGGCCCAGACCGAGGACCCCGCGCTGGACGCCAAGGCGCGCGACTGCGCGGCGCGGCTCGGCCTTGCCTACGAACGGCGGTTCACCGGATACGGCGACCTCGCGCCGGCGCTCGCGCGGCTCTGACGGGGTTCAGCCCGCGGCCTCGGAGGCAAGCTTCCTCAACCGGCCGACCATCGCGCGAAGCCCGTTCGACCGCTGCGACGAGAGGTGTTCGTCGAGACCGAGCCGGGCAAGTTCGGCCTGCGCCGCCACCGCGGCCGCCTCGGTCACGGAGAGACCCGAGTAGAGCGCATGCAGGATCGCAATGAGCCCGCGGACGATCATGGCGTCGCTGTCGCCCTGGAAGTCGAATCGCGCACCCGGCCCCTTCCCCTCGATCCGGGGCAGGAGCCAGACCTGGCTGGCGCAGCCTTCCACCTTCGTCGCCGGCACTTTCACCGCCTCGTCGAGCGCGGGCATCGCCTTGCCAAGCTCGATCACATGGCGGTAGCGGTCTTCCCAGTCGTCCAGGAAGTCGAAGGTCGCGACGATCTCCTCGAAGGCTTCGGTGGCCATGCTCTGTCTCCGGTTCGTCCTCTTCACCTAGTCGCTCGGCCCGGCAAGGTCCAGTGACGGCCGCTCTTTTCAGCGCGGCCCGAATGGGCTACCCAGTCGGGAGCCTGGGTAGGGAGCGGCCGAAAGATGAAACTGCCTGTCAGCGGACTTCTGATCCTCGCGCTGGTGCTGGCGGGATGCGGCCGCATCCGCGAAAGCCGGATCAACCCGTTCAACTGGTTCGGCCGGTCGCAGCCCGCGACGGTGGCGGTGGCGGAACCGGCCGTGCCGGGCAAGCCCGACGACCCGCGCATCCTCGTGGCGGATGTGACCGAGATGGAGGTGGCGCGCCAGCCAGGCGGGGCGATCGTGCGGGCGGCGGGCCTGCCGCCCACGCAGGGCTGGTGGGACGCGGCCCTCGTCGCCGAAAACCGCGGCGAGCCGGTCGACGGCGTCCTGACCTACCGTTTCGTCGTGGACCAGCCGCGCGGGCCTGCGCGCGTCTCCACGCCGCAATCGCGCGAGGTGACGGCCGCGGCCTACGTTTCCGACATCAAGCTGGCGAACGTCACCCAGATCGTCGTCCTCGGGGCGGCAAACAGCCGGTCGAGCCGGCGCTGAGCGCCCTCAGACGCTCACCACCCTGACCGCGCCGCCCTTCGCCGAAAGCGCGATCTCGCCCTTGCAGAGCCTGAGCGCGTCCTCGCCGAAGACCTCGCCGCGCCAGCCTTTCAGCGCCGCCACGGACCGGTCGCCGGAGGCGAGCGCGTCAAGGTCGGAGGACGTCGCGATGAGCTTCTGCGCGACGCCCGCGCCTTCCGACTTCGCCTTCAGGAGCACGCGCAGGAGGTCGGCCAGCGCCGAATCGACCTGGCCGGGATCGCGCTCGCCATCGACCTTCGGGCAATCCTCGGGCTTCACCGCCAGTCCCGCCGTCACCGCCGCGAGGATGCCCTCGGCGATCTCGGGCTTCCTGCCTTCGCGGAGCAGGAGGCGCGACCGGCCAAGCTCCTCGTGCGTCGTGGGCTTCGTCGAGGCAAGTTCCAGGAGCGCGTCATCCTTGAACACGCGCGAGCGGGGCACGTTGCGCGTCTGGGCGTAGTCCTCGCGGAACCGCGCGAGCTCGCGCACGATGGCCAGGAAGCGGCCCGAGGTGGTGCGGGTCTTGACGCGCAGCCAGGCCTCGCCGGGACGGGTGATGTAGGTTTCGGGGTCGAGCAGGATCGCCAGTTCCTCCTCGACCCATTTCTGCCGGCCGGTGCGGGCAAGTTCCTTGGCGAGGAACTCGTAGATCACGCGGAGGTGGGTCACATCGGCCAGCGCATAGGTCTTCTGCGCCTCCGAAAGCGGCCGGCGCGACCAGTCGGTGAAGCGCGAGGTCTTGTCGAGGTTCGCCCGGGCGATCTTCCTGACCAGCGTCTCGTAGCCGACCTGCTCTCCGAAGCCGCAGACCATTGCGGCGACCTGCGTGTCGAAGAGCGGTGTCGGGAAGACCTTGCCTTCGACGAAGAAGATCTCGAGGTCCTGCCGGGCGGCGTGGAAGACCTTCACCGTCGCCTCGTGGCGGAAGAGGTCGTAGAGCGGTTCCATCGACAGCCGGCCGGCGAGCGGGTCGACCAGAACAGCCTCGCCCTCGGCGCCCGGAAGCGCCATCTGGATCAGGCACAGCTTGGAGTAGTAGGTCCGTTCCCGAAGAAACTCCGTGTCGATCGTGACATAGGGGGCCGCCTTGGCCGCATCGCAGAACCGGGCGAGGTCTTCGGTCGTGGTGATCGTGCGCATCGAATGTCCGTCAGGCGCGGGGGCATCCCGCAGGGATTTCGCCCTCTTAGGCGAGCCGGGGCGGAAAGGAAAGGGCCGGCAGGGCCGCCGCTGGACGCCCGCGGCGCGGCGGGTTCAATTGCCACAGGTGCCGGCGATTTGTGCGGCCGCGCGGACGGTCCTAGAGAAGCACGGGCCTGCGGTCGCCGGCGGCGTAGCGCCGCAAGACGGCCGGGTAGAGGCGGTGTTCCTGCGCGAGCACCCGCCGGGCCAGCGTGTCCACCGTGTCGCCGGGCAGAACCGGCACCCGCGCCTGGCCGAGGATCGGGCCGGCGTCCAGTTCGGGCGTGACCTCGTGGACGGTGCAGCCCGCCTCCGCATCGCCCGCGTCGAGCGCGCGCCGGTGGGTATCGAGGCCCGGGTACTTCGGCAGGAGCGAGGGATGGATGTTCAGCATCCGCCCCCGGAAGCGCTCGACGAAGCCGGGCGTCAGCACCCGCATGAACCCGGCAAGGCAGAGGATGTCGGGCTCTGCCGCGAGGATGGGCTTCAGGAGTTCCGCCTCGAAGCCGGCGCGGTCGCGGCCGAACGGGCGGTGGTCGACGGCGGCGGTTGCCACCCCGAGCTCGCGCGCCCGCGTCAGCCCCGCCGCCGCGGGGTCGTTCGAGGCGACGAGGACCGGGCGCGCGGGGTGGTCGCCGGTCATGCTGCGGACGAGCGCGACCATGTTCGAGCCGCCCCCGGAAATCAGGATGGCGACGCGCCTCACAACAGGCGGCCGCGATAGGCGACCCCCTGCCCCTTCGTGACGTGGCCGATCTCCGTCACGGTCTCGCCCTCGGCCTCGAGCGCGAGCCTCACGTCCGCCACCCGCTCGGGCGCCACCACGGCGATCATGCCGATGCCGCAGTTGAAGGTCTTGAGCAGTTCGGCCTCCGCCATGCCGGCCGTCCCGGCCAGCCAGCGGAAGACCGGCGGCAGGTCCCAGGCCGCGAGGTCGATCTCGGCGCCGAGGCCCTGCGGAAGGACGCGCGGCAGGTTCTCGGTCAGCCCGCCGCCGGTGATGTGGGCGAGCGCATGGACCCCGCCCGCCCGGATCGCGGCGAGTGCCGCGCGCACGTAGAGCCGCGTCGGCGCGAGCAGGTCGCCGCCGAGCGTGCCCGGGCCGAAGGGCGCGGGCGCGGACCAGGAGAGACCGGAGAGTTCCACCACCTTGCGGACGAAGGAATAGCCGTTCGAATGGACCCCGTTCGAGGCGAGGCCGAGAAGCACGTCGCCCTCGCCGACGTCGCGCGGCAGGTCCCGGCCGCGTTCCATCGCGCCCACCGCGAAGCCCGCGAGGTCGAAATCGCCGCCGTGATACATCCCCGGCATCTCGGCCGTCTCGCCGCCGATGAGCGCGCATCCCGACTGCGCGCAGCCCTCGGCGATTCCCTCGATGATGCGGGCGGCCTGATCGACGTCGAGCTTTCCGGTGGCGAAATAGTCGAGGAAGAACAGCGGTTCCGCCCCCTGGCAGACGAGGTCGTTCACGCACATGGCGACAAGGTCGATGCCGATCGTGTCGACGTTGCCGGTGTCGATGGCGATGCGGAGCTTGGTGCCCACCCCGTCGGTCGCGGCGACCAGCACCGGGTCGCGGTAGCCCGCCGCCTTGAGGTCGAAGAGCGCGCCGAACCCGCCGAGGCCCGAGACAGTGCCCGCGCGGTCCGTCCGCCTCGCCGCGGGCTTGATCCGCTCGACGAGGGCGTTGCCCGCGTCGATGTCGACGCCCGCATCGGCATAGGTCAGCCCGGTCTTCTGCCCCGTCATCTCTCGCATCCCCCGTATCGGCCGGCCCGCAGAGGCCCGTTGCGGCGCGGCATACAGGATAAGCGCGGCGGCGACAACGCGCCGGACGACCCCGCCCCGCGCGATTCTTGCGCCCTCCGGGAGGAGCGCGGCATCGGGGTTGACCGGTCCCGCGGTTCTGCTAGTCAGGCTTCGGCCGGGCCCGTAGCTCAATGGTCAGAGCAGGGCGCTCATAACGCCTTGGTTGGGGGTTCAAGTCCCTCCGGGCCTACCATCATATCCCATTGATATAAAAGAAAAGCCTTGCAAAGCAGGGCCTTCTGCCTTTCTGTTGTTACATTTTTGGTTACAAACGGTAGGCGGATTATGGCGGGCATGATCAGGTATCTACTACCTCGCGGCGGGCGTTACTACGCCCGACTCGTGGTCCCGAAGGATCTTCGGCCAGCGGTGGGGAAGACTGAACTTCGCCTGCCACTTGGTGCTGACAAGCGCGAGGCGATCAAGCGCTTGTCCGGTGCGGTCGCGCAGCTTCAGCACCAGATCGCGCTCGCCGAACGCAAGATCGCCGCAACCTCACCCCGATCGCGTCCTGCACGGTATCCGCTCGCGCCCGATCAGATCGCGCTTGCGGATTACCACTGGCGGCTTGAAGGCGACGAACTGGCACGGTCGCATCCGGCCTACTCGTAGATCGGCATCGACGACCGCCTTGTCATGATGCTGCGCAAGGGTATCGCCGGAAGTCTCACCGACGACGAACTCGCTCGGCTTGTCGGGGATCGGATCGACCGCTACCGGCACCTCGGCAACACCGACGCGGAGCGCGGCACAGCTGAGTGGCGCACCCTCGCCCGTGCGCTCTGCATTGCCGAGTATGAAGCATTGGCGCGCGTCGTCGAACGCGACGAAGGCGACTTCACCGGCACACCATCGCACCCGGTTCTCGTCAACGTCACGCCCGCCGAAGAGCATCAGAAGACGGTTAGCCTCAACGAGCTCTGGGCCAACTATGTAAAGGGCCGCACCCAAGCCGGTTTCATGAAGGACAACGGCAAGCGACAGTCGCCGGTCATCAAGAGCCTGTGCGCCTTCCTGAAGCACGACGACGCGAACCGCGTGACGAAGAAAGACCTCTTGGCGTGGCGCGATCACCTGATGACCTCGCTCACCGCCAAGACCGTGAACGATATCTACCTCTCGACTGTTCGCTCCTTGTTCGGATGGGCACATGAGAATGAGCGGCTGACCGAGAACGTGGCGGCGACGGTCAAGCAGCCGAAGCCGCGCAAGGTGCGCAGCCGCGAAAAGGGCTATACCGATGACGAGGCGCTGGCCGTCCTGAATGCGGCCCTGAGCTATCAGCCGAAGCCGAACCAATTCGGCTACGTCCGCGAGACGCCTTAGCACACGGTCGCCAAGCGGTGGGCGCCGATCATCTGTGCCTTCACCGGCGCGCGTATCAGCGAGATCACGCAGCTACGCAAGGAGGAGGTGCGGCAGGAAGGCGACCGGTGGGTGATCCGCATCACGCCCGACGCGGGCACCGTTAAGGCGGGCGACTACCGCGACGTGCCGCTTCACCGGCAGATCGTGGAACTCGGCTTCTTCGACTATGTGAAGGCCGCTGCCCCCGGCCCCCTATTCCACAACGCGACCTAACCGGAGAAATTCGCCACGGCGGCAAGCAGCGTGTCGGACGAAATATCGAAGTGGCTACGGCGGTCGATGATTGATCCAGATCACGGCGGACATCGCCCGCCTATGCGCAGATGCGCATGAACTGGAGTGGCCCAGATGATCGTTGCTGTCCTTTCCGCCCTGGCCGAGCCGACCCGTCTCGCGGCGATGCATCTCCTTGCGGACGGGTCGGAGCATTGTGTCTGCGAACTGATGCGGAAGCTGGGCGCCACCCAAAGCCGGATGTCGCGACACATGCAGGTGTTGAAGCAGGCAGGGCTCGTGGTGGATCGCCGTGAAGCGCAATGGGTGCGCTACCGGATCAACCCGGAACTAACGCCGCCCCTTGCACGCCTGGTCGAAGCCGCGCTGGAGCGGCAGATCATGGTCACGGAGTCAGTCGGATGAGCGTGTTCGGCTGGCTGAACGACCAGTTCCTGCGCATGACCTGGCTCAATGATCTGGTGGGACAGGGCGTGGTAGCGCTCGGCCTCGACCCATCCTCGCGGCTTGGCGGGTCGGTGCAGTTCTTCGTCTATGATGTGATCAAGATATTCCTTCTGCTGTCCATCCTGATCTTCGCGATCTCCTATGTGCAAAGCCATTTCCCGCCGGAGCGGACGCGCGCCATTCTGGGCGGGCGCTCCGGCCTTGGCGCCAACACGCTGGCGGCCCTTCTGGGCACGCTGACGCCCTTCTGTTCCTGCTCGTCCATCCCATTGTTCATCGGCTTCACTGCGGCGGGACTGCCGCTGGCGGTGACCTTCTCGTTCCTGATCTCCTCGCCGCTCGTGGACCTCGCCTCGGTGATCCTGCTGGCGTCGATCTTCAGTTGGCCCATCGCGATGGCCTATGTGGCCGTCGGGCTGGTCGTTGCCATCGTCGGGGGCACAGTGATCGGGCGCCTCGGGATGGAGGGTCAAGTCGCGGATTTTGTCCGCACCGTCCCCGTCACCGGCGAGGCCACAACGATGACCCTGTCAGAGCGGATGGTCTACGCCAAGGATCAGGTGGTCGAAATCGTCCACCGCGTCTGGCTCTATGTGCTGATCGGCGTCGGCATCGGGGCGGCGATCCACAACTGGGTGCCCGCCGACGTCATCTCCGCCCTGCTCGGTCAGGACAAGTGGTGGTCCGTCCCGGTGGCGGTGCTGGTGGGCATCCCCATGTATGCCGACATCTTCGGCACCCTGCCGATTGCCGAGGCGCTGGTGGGCAAGGGCGTGGGACTTGGCACGGTGCTGGCCTTCATGATGGCGGTGACCGCTCTGTCACTGCCTTCCCTGATCATGCTCAAGCGCGTGGTCAGGATGCCGCTCCTCGTCACCTTCACGGGCGTAGTGACGGCCGGCATTCTGTCAATCGGGCTGATCTTCAACGCTGTCACACACTGGTTCATCTGAGAAAGGAAAGGGCATGAAAATCAAGATCCTCGGGTCGGGCTGCAAGAAATGCATTACCCTGGGCGAAAACGCCAAGGCCGCAGCGGCAGCGGCCGGAATGGAGGCCGAGATCGTCAAGGTCACCGATTTCGCCGAGATCGCGGCCTATGGCGTGATGTCTACACCCGGCCTTGTCGTGGATGAAAAGGTCGTCTCGACCGGCAAGGTCCTGACCTCCGACGAGATCAGAAACCTCCTCTGATGGAATACCGCGTCCACGCCCGCCGGATCGATGCCCACGGCAGCCTGGCTGTCGCCAAGGAGGCCGAGATCACGCTCGACACCGATCTTGCGGGTCGGCGCGATGCGATGAACCCGGTCGAACTCCTGCTGTCGGCACTCGCCGCCTGCATGCTGAAGGGGATCGAGCGGGTGACGCCGATGCTGCATTTCCAGATCGACGGCGCCGAGGTGCGGCTTGAGGCCGTGCGGCAGGACGCGCCGCCCAAGCTGAACCTGATCCGCTACGAGATCATTGTGGACAGCGCCGAGACCGATCAGCGCCTCGATCTCCTTCATCGCAACGTTCTGAAATACGGCACGATCTCGAACACGCTCGCATCTGCCCTGCAGCTCGTGGGAAGCCTGCGCCGACAGACGTAAGCAGCCTGCTAGACCGGGAACCTGCCGCGCGTGCGATTGGCGAAGGCGACGAGGGACAGCATCACCGGAACCTCGACGAGCACGCCGACGACCGTGGCAAGCGCGGCGCCGGAGTTCAGGCCGAAGAGACCGATTGCGACAGCCACCGCCAGTTCGAAGAAGTTCGACGTGCCGATCAGCGCGCAAGGCGCCGCCACCTTGTGCGGCAGCCGCCAGGCCCACGCCCAGGCGTAGCCAAGGGCAAAGATGCCGTAGGACTGGATCAGGATCGGCACGCCGATCAGCGCGATCAGAAAAGGCTGGGCGAGGATCACCTGACCCTGGAAGCCGAACAGCAGCACGACGGTCAGCAGGAGCCCCAGGACGGAGGCGGGCTTGATACGCGCCGTGAAATCCGACACTGCACGCTCGCCCCCGCGAGCCGTCAGGGCCCGCCGCGTCAGCGACCCTGCGATCAACGGGATGACAATGTAGAGAACCACCGACAGGATGAGCGTCTCCCACGGCACGCTTACTTCCGCGACACCCAGCAGAAAGGCGACGATCGGCGCGAAGGCCACAACCATGATGAGGTCGTTCACCGATACCTGCACCAGCGTGTAGTTCGGATCGCCCTTGGTCAGTTGCGACCAGACGAAGACCATCGCCGTGCAGGGGGCCGCGCCGAGCAGGATGAGGCCCGCGATGTATTCGGGCGCTTTCACCGGGTCGATCAGCCCGGCGAACAGGTAGTTGAAGAACAGGACGCCGAGCGCCGCCATGGTGAAGGGCTTGATCAGCCAGTTGATCGCCAGCGTGATGATCAGCCCCTTCGGCCGCCGCCCGACATCCTTCAGCGAGCCAAAGTCGATTGCGATCATCATCGGATAGACCATCGCCCAGATGAGCGCCGCCACCACGAGGTTGACCGAGGCGTATTCCAGGGATGCCAAGGCAGCGAACACGCCGGGAAGAAGATTCCCGAGCGCGACGCCCGCCACGATGCAAAGGGCGACCCAAAGCGAAAGCCAGCGTTCGAACAGGGTCATGCGATCTCCCTTCCGGATCCCGAAAGGATCGCCTTTTCCATCCGGGCGCAAGGGCTCCCGAGAAGGTGGCCAGGGACCGATCGAACGCAGGGCGCGGAGCGTGGCAGGTCCGCGGCTCGCAGATATGCAACGCTTCGGTGCCGAGAGCGCGCAAGTGAGTGCTTTCCACGCGAAACAGAACGCGTCTATCGTCGATCTGCGATTTGCCCCGAGATCGAACAGCCGCATCACGCGGCGGCGAGGCAAATCCCTGAGGGGGCGGCCGCGTTCTGGGAGGATACAATGCACACCACGCGCCGCATGATGATGCTCGGCGGGGTCGCGCTTGCGGCTCCATGGGCGCGGGCGCAAGCGTCTTCGCCCTTCCGCTTCGCCCTGACACCGGTCTTTCTCGATAACGATGCGGCCGTCATCGCAGCACTGAAGTCGGCGCTCGCCTCCGGTATGGGCCAGGACATCGAACTCGTCCAACGGCGGACCTACCAGGAAATCTCCGGCGCGCTTCTTGACGGATCGGTCGACGTCGCCTGGACCTGCGGTTATCCCTACCTTCAACACCGGTCCGAACTTTCGCTTCTTGGTGTCCCGATCTGGAAGGGGCGCCCTCTCTACCAGTCCTACCTGATCGTCGCGCCGGATGATCCTGCGGCCGGCCTCACGGACCTGAGTGGGGGAACGCATGCCTTTTCCGATCCGGACAGCAACTCCGGTTATCTTGTCACCGCGTCTGACCTCGCACGGCTAGGCGAAACTCCCGACAGGTTCTTCTCGCGCGTGATCTTCACCTACGGGCACCGCAACGTCGTGCGGGCCGTGGCCGGGGGCCTGACCCGCTCCGGCAGCGTCGATGGCTACGTCTGGGATGCCCTGAGCGCCGCCGAACCCGAACTGACGGCGCGCACCAGGGTCATCGCCCGGTCCGAGTGGCTGGGATTCCCGCCCTTCGTGGCGCGCACCGACCGCATTGCAGACCCATCGGTGAGGGCATGCGGCTCGGCACTTCTCGGCCTGTCCGACACGGTCGAGGGCCGCACGGCGCTGCAACTGCTGTATCTCGATGGTGTTGCTCCGCCGAACGACACGCTCTTCGATGGCATTGCCGCGCGCATGGCCGTCCTGGTGGGCGGATGACCCGTCTTCCGCGCTTCCGCGACTTGCCCGTCACGCTGCGCGTGCCCCTCGTCACGGCGGCGATGATGATCCTCCTCGGTATCGTGGCGAGCCAGGGCGTACTCGCGGCTCTTGGCCGGGTCCAGGTCGCGCGGCTGTCCGAGATCGCACGGCTGCATGTCGAGGGGCTGTCCGTGGCGCTTGGTCCGTCGGTCCTGCGTCAGGACGTCTGGGAGGTCTACGACATTCTCGACCGCGCCCGGTCCACCTACGACGGACAGCGGCTTCTCCTCTCGGTCGTCGCCGACGAACGCGGGCGCGTGCTGGCCGCGACGGACCCGCGCCGCGCGCCCGTCGGCGAGGATGTCGCAAGGTTCGAGGAAGGCGCGGTCTCCCCCGACACGCTCCGCATGACCGGAGAGCCCGCGTTGCGGGTGATCGCGCCGCTGCTCTATCAGGGCCGCGAGGTCGGACGCATCGTCACCGAACTTGACGTGACGGACCTTCTGGCCGAACGCCGGAGCATCGCCTTGTGGTTGCTGGTCGGCAATGCCGTCGCGACGGCCCTTCTCACGTTCGGCGGATGGCTTGCCGTCGCCCGGATCCTTCGCCCGGTCGGAACGCTGGTGCAGGCCATGGACGACTCGAAAGGAACACCGCGGCCCGTCGCCGAAGCCGACATCCCCCGTGGCGACCCGGGACTCTCCAGATTGATCGACACCTACAACCGGATGACCAGCGCGGTCGAACAGCGCGCCGAGGCCGAACGCCGGCTGGCCGAGCGCGAGCGGTTCGTCAGCCTCGGCCGCCTGTCGTCATCTTTGGCACACGAGGTCAACAATCCCCTGGGCGGCCTCCTGAACGCCGCTGACACGATCAGGACATACGCCGACCGGCCCGACGTCGTGCGGCAATCGGCCGAATTGATGCAGCGCGGCCTTTCGCACCTGCGCGAGGTGACACGCGCGATCCTTCACCAGAACCGTCTCGACCGCGCTGGACAGCGGCTCGGACCCGAGGACTTCGAGGACCTCCGCCTGCTCTTCGAGCCGGAGGCCTTGAGCCGCAAACAGACGCTCGACTGGCAGATCGAGGCCGCGTCCGCCGTGCTCGCCACCCAGCCGGCGGCCCAGGTCCGGCAGATCGTCCTCAATCTGCTCCTGAATGCCGGGGCGGCCGCCGGACAGGGCGGCAAGGTGAGCCTGAAGGTCGTGAACGGCGACGATCGCCTCTCGCTTTCGATCGCCGACGACGGTCCCGGCCTCGGCAGCTCCAACCTCGCGCGGCTCATGGCCTCGGGCCCCCTGCCGTCGGGCGGCGGCGTGGGTCTGCGCCTCGTCCACGACCTCGTGGCCGGCCTCGACGGGCGGATCCATCATCAACGGACCGGCAACGAGACCATCATCCGCGTCGAACTGCCGACCGGAGGACGCGGGCATGCTTGAAGGCCGGCGCATCGTCCTCGTCGAGGACGACGAGATCATGGGGGCCTCGCTTCTCCAGCGCCTGACGATCGAAGGCGCCGAGGTCCAGTGGCACCGCCAGGTGGCGCGGGCGCTTCCCGCGATCCGCACGCCCCGGAAGCCTCTGGACGCGGTCATATGCGACATCCGCCTGCCCGACGGCACCGGCGAGGAGCTCTATGACACGCTGACCCGGACCGGTCACCCGCCGCCCTTCCTCTTCATTACCGGCCAGGGCGGTATCGACCAGGCGGTGCGCCTCATCCGGTCGGGGGCGGCGGACTACATCGCCAAGCCTTTCGAGATTGCGGCCTTCCTGGAGCGCCTCGTCCTCGTCATGCGACCGAGCGTGGACCGGGATTTGCCGGCGAAGACCGGCGTTTCCGATGCGGCCCGTGCGGTAGACCGCCGGATCCGCGCGGCCGCAAGCCACGACTGGCCCCTGCTGATCCGCGGCGCCACGGGACTTGGCAAGCTTCGCCTCGCGCAACAGGTGCATGAACACAGCGACCGTCGCGCGGCGCCCGTGGTCGTCGTGAACGCCATGCGCGCGGCCGTCGATGTGGACACGCTGCGTCGGTCCATCGCCGATGTCGGCGAGGGATCGCTGATCGTCGTAGGGGTCGGGCGCCTCAGCCTGGCAGCGCAGGCCGATCTTGTCGAACGCCAGACAGATCCGCGATTCCGGCTGATCTCGACCGCCGGACTTCACATCGAGGAGAAGGTCGCAGCCGGCATGTTCCGCGCCGACCTTCTCCCGATCCTTCAGTCGCATGAGGTGGTGGTGCCCTCGCTGGTCGATCGCCCGGAGGATGCGGTCTGGCTCGCATCACAACTGTTCCCGGGGCTCAATGCGCGCCGGGACTCGCCCCTCGCGGGAATCGCCGCGAGCGCCGAGGAAGCGATCCGGGCGCATGACTGGCCAGGCAATGGACGGGAACTCCGTGCGCGGCTGATCCGCGCCGTCGAGGCCGCGGAGGGCGAACACGTCCTCGCCTCGGACCTGTTCCCCGAACGGGCCAGGAACGACGGGCTCAGGTCGCTCGCCGAAGTTCGGGACGCGGCGGAACGGGCGCAGATCATGGCCGCGCTGGAGCGCACCGGCGGCCAAATCGGCGAAGCAGCACGTCTCCTGCGCGTATCGCGGACCACGCTCTGGGAGAAGATGCAGAAGCTCGGCGTTTGAGGTTCGCACGTTGTTCGGAAATCCGAACGTCGAAATTTGTCCAGGAAAACCAGTGATTTGCCGCGCCGCAGCAACGGAATCGCACCCGTCGCGGGGGCGTGCCTTGGCCTGTTAGCCTTCTGAGAGCAAGAACCAGGGAGGATCCGAGCCATGAAATGCAACAAGCTGGTCGATGTCGGCCGCCGGCAATTCCTGCGCGGCGGCGTCATGAGTGCGGCCGGCGCAGCCGCCGCCACCATCGTCGCCCCCGCACCGGCGAAAGCACAGTCGCTCGCCCGCGTCGACTACCCGTCAAACCGCTTGGCGAACCTGTCCGAGCTCAAGCCGAACGAGCCCATGGATATCGCCTATCCCGATGCCGACAGCCCCGGGGTGCTGCTGAAACTTGGCAGTGCCGTCGAAGGCGGAGTCGGCCCCGACGGCGATGTCGTCGCCTTCTCGGTTCTCTGCCCGCACAAGGGCTGGCAACTGTCCTACAACGCCGGCGACAAGACACTGAACTGTCCCGGCCATTTCAGCCGGTTCGACTGCGAGGCGGGCGGCCAGCAGACTTGGGGCCACGCCACCCAGAACCTGCCGCAGTTCATGCTGCGCATCGACGACAAGGGCGACATCTTCGCTGAAGGGGTGGACGAGCTGATCTACGGCCGTCTGTCCAACATGCTGGCCTGAGGGAGGGAGCGATGGCTTACAAACGTCAGATCGACCGTCTGCCGATCATCCCGGCCGGTGCCAGGGAACAGAACGTCACCTGCCACTACTGCATCGTTGGCTGCGGTTACAGGGCCTACACCTGGCCGGTCAACCGTCAGGGATCGGCGCAATCGAACTGGTCGGGCGAGGACCTGAGCCAGCAGCAGCCGATGGAGACGGACGCCTGGTATGCGCCGTCCATGTATAACGTCGTGAAGCAGAACGGCCAGGACGTGCATCTGGTCATCAAGCCCGACCATGACTGCGTGGTGAATGCGGGCCTAGGCTCGGTGCGGGGCGCGCGCATGGCCGAGAACCGCCGTTCCGACATCTATGGCACCCAGCAGCAGCGCCTGACCGACCCGCTCGTCTGGCGCTACGGCACCTGGCAGCCCACGACCTGGGACGATGCGCTGGATCTGGTGGCGCGGGTGACCGCACGAGTGATCGACAAGGAGAACGAGGACGACCTCTTCGTCTCGATGTTCGACCACGGCGGTTCGGCGGGCGGCTACGAGAACACCTGGGGCACCGGCAAGCTCTACTTCGGCTCGATGAAGGTCAAACACTGCCGCATCCACAATCGCCCGGCCTACAACTCCGAGGTTCATTCCAGCCGCGATATGGGCGTGGATGAACTGAACTACGGCTACGGCGACTACGAGGTGACGGACACAATCTTCCTCGTTGGCGCGAACCCGATCGAGACGCAGACGAACCTCTTTCTCAACCACATGATGCCGGGGATGCGGAGCGGCGCGCGCGTGCTGGTCGTCGATCCGCGCCGGACCGTCACGATCAACGCCTGCGAGGAGGTCGCGGGGGCGGAGAACGTCTTGCACCTGCAGATCAACTCGGGCACGGACCTCGCGCTCTTCAATGCGCTCTTCACCCATATCGCCGACCAGGGCTGGGTGGATGCCGACTTCATCGCCAAGTCCACCTTCGCAGAGGGCATCGCTGTCCCCGAGGACGAGGCGCATCCGGCGAACCTCGGTTCGTTCGAGGCCGCGCGCGAGGCCTGTCGGATCTCCACGGCAGAGGCCGCCGAAATCTGCGGCGTGGCCGAGGCCGACATCGTCAAGGCGGCAGAGTGGATCGCCAGGCCGAAGGATGACGGCTCGCGGCGCAAGTGCGTGACTGCGTATGAGAAGGGCATCATCTGGGGCAACGACAACTACCGCACCATCGGCGCGCTGCTGAACATCGCCTTGGCGACCGGGAATGTCGGACGCGAAGGCGGCGGCTGCTGTCGTCTGGGCGGCCACCAGGAAGGCTACTACCGCCCGTCGGATGCTCATGTCGGCCGCCCCGCCCCCTACATTGACCAGCTCCTGATCGCTGGGCGCGGCAAGGTGCATCACATCTGGGCGAACGACCACTACAAGACGACGCTGAACGCCTCTGCCTTCAAGCGGGAATACAACCGCCGAACCAACATGGTGAAAGAGGCGATGGATGCCCGTGCCGGTGCAACGCGCGAAGAGATGGTCGATGCCATCGTCGCCGCGATCAACGCGGGCGGGCTCTTCTCGGTCAACGTGGACATCATCCACAGCCAGATCGGCCAGCAGGCGCACGTGATCCTTCCGGCGGTCGAGTCGGGCGAGATGAACCTGACCTCGATGAACGGCGAACGCCGGCTCCGGCTAACCGAGAAATACATGGATGGCCCCGGCCAGGCGCTACCCGATTGCCTCATCGCCGCGCGGCTCGCCAACGCGCTCGAACGTGTCCTGCGGGAGGAGGGACGGAACGACTACGCAGACCAGTTCAAGGGCTACGACTGGCAGACCGAGGAAGACGCCTTCATGGACGGCTACCACCAGGGCAACCCCGAGGTGACCTATGAACGCCTGCGCACCATGGGCAACAACGGGGTGCAGGAACCGGTCAAGGGCTTCGAGAACGGCCAGCTCGTCGGCACGCCCCGGCTCTACGAGGACGGCGTCTTTACCCGTCACGGCCGCGAGGACGGCAAGGCGCTCTTCATGGCGGGGGGCTGGCGCGGCCTCGAAGCGCCCGGAAAGGCGCAGCAGAAGGCGAACCACCGGTTCCTCATCAACAACGGCCGGTCGAACATCAACTGGCAGAACTGGTTCCTCGATCAGGACAACGACTTCGTGTCCGACCGCTTCCCCCTGCCCTACCTCCAGATCAACCCCGAGGATGCGGCCGAACTGGGCCTGAAGAACGGTGACATGGCCGAGGTCTACAACGACGTCGGCGCGACGCAGGCGATGGTCTACATCGAACCCACGGCGCGCCGGAACGAGACCTTCATGCTGTTCGGGGCGCCCTCGGGCACCCAGGGCAACGTGATCAACGCCGGCACGAACACCCTGATCCTGCCGAACTACAAGCAGACCTGGGCCAACATCCGCAAGATCGCGGACGCAAGCCCTGCAACGGCGAAGTTGAGCTTCAAGTCGTGGGAGGTCGAACTCTAGGACCTGTTGCAAACCCTCTGCCCGGGGCGCGCGAGCCTGCCGCGCGCGCCTCGGGCTCAGGCGGCGATAGCCGAACCGGCGTCGTTCTGACGACAGCTCGCGCAACCGGCTTCGCAGGCCGGCGTCGTCCGGGCGGCTGGAGCGGTAGCGATGGACACGCGGGTCGATGCCCACCAGGCGGCAGGCACGTCGCTGCGAATAGCCCTTCTCGGTCATGGCCCAGGTCACGGCAGATCTCCTTGAACTGGGCCTCAGAAGTTTTTTCCGAGCATCTCGCGCAGCATCGAGACATCCATCACCGACTCCGCCAGGAGCCGCTTCAGCTTCGCATTCTCGTCCTCGAGCTGCTTCAGCCGCTTCGCCTCGCTGACGTCCATGCCGCCATACTTCGAGCGCCAGTTGTAGAAGGTCGCATCGCTGATCCCGTGCTTCCGGCACAGCTCTGCGGCGCTCAGCCCCGCCTGATACTCCTTTAGGACGCCGATAATCTGCTCTTCCGTGAACCTGCTGCGTTTCATGTCCGTCTCCTTCTCTGGAGAACAGACTAACCTCAAAGTGCAGATGTTTCAGGGGAGGAGGTCACATGCAGTCATGGCATCGGCGGTTTGAGTAACACCGAGGTTCATCTTGAAGTTCGGTGGAAAGAAGCTGGCGGGTTCCGCAGTCTAAGGACTTGAACAGGTAAGGCGCTCGGAACCCTCCGGGCCCACCAGAACCCCGTCCTGTCACCGCTCCGGACCCAGGAGCCCCGCCGGCGCGCGCCGCGGGCGCCCCGACTTGCGGGGCGCCGGGCAGGCCCGTTACG
>NZ_WBUS01000246.1 GCF_008933605.1 Albidovulum sp. | reverse complement strand
CCGGTACCGCGGCGCCCGCGGATGCGACCGCCGCTCCGGCCGCCGCCCCGACCGGCAACGGCGTGGGCGAGCCCTATGTCGCGGAAACCTTCGAGGCCTGGGAACTGCGCTGCGTGCGCACCGAGGACGGTTCGGACCCCTGCCAGCTCTACCAGCTCCTGAAGGACAAGGAGACGGACAAGCCGGTGGCCGAGATCAGCCTTCTGGCGCTGCCCGAGGGCGGCGAGGCGGTCGCCGGGGCCACGATCATCGTGCCCCTTGAAACGCTCCTGACCCAGCAGCTCAACATCACGGTCGACAAGGGCAAGACCAAGCGCTTCCCCTTCACCTTCTGCGCCGAGGTGGGCTGCGTGGCCCGCGTGGGCTTCACCCAGGAGGACATCGACGGCTTCAAGAAGGGCAGCGTCGCCACCGTGACGGTGGTCCCGGTCGCCGCCCCCGACCAGACGGTGAACGTGGACATCTCGCTCAAGGGCTTCACCGCCGGCTTCGAGGCCGTCACCAAGGCGAACGCGCCGAAGCAGAACTGAGCTTCCGTCCTCGTGAACCGACGCCGCGCCCCGTCGGGCGCGGCGTCTTTCGTTTCCGTCAGGCGGCGCGGAGCGCTAGCACCGCATTGAGCCCGCCGAAGGCGAAGGCGTTCGAAAGGACCGCCGTAACCCTTGCCTCGCGCGCCACGTTGGGCACCACGTCGAGCGCACATTCCGGGTCGGGTTCCTCGTAGCCGATCGTCGGCGCGATCACGCCTTCCCGCAGCGCCAGGATGCAGGCCAGAAGCTCCACGGCGCCGGTGCCGCCGATGCAGTGCCCGTGCATCGACTTCGTCGACGAGATCATCAGCCGGTCGGCGTGGTGGCCGAAGGCATGGGCGACGGCGGCGCATTCGGTCTTGTCGTTGGCCGCCGTGCCGGTGCCGTGCGCGTTCACGTAGCCGACATCCCCGGGGGCGAGCCGGGCGTCGAGAAGCGCACCGGCGATCGCGCGTTCCGCACCGGACTGGTTCGGCATGACGATGTCGGCCGCGTCCGAGGTCATGGAGAAGCCCGCGACCTCGGCCAGGATCTCCGCCCCCCGCGCCCGCGCATGATCCCAGTCCTCGAAGACGAAGACGCCCGCGCCCTCGCCCTGGACCATGCCGTTGCGGTTGGCGCTGAAGGGCCGGCAGGCGTTCTTCGACATGACGCGCAAGCCCTCCCAGGCCTTGATGCCGCCGAAGCAGAGCATCGCCTCCGCGCCCCCGGTGATCATCGCCCGCGCCGCGCCCGAGCGCACCATCTGGAAGGCGAGCCCCATGGCGTGGTTCGACGAGGCGCAGGCGGTGGCCACTGTGAACGAGGGGCCGCGCAGCGCGTATTCCATGCTGACATGGCTTGCCGCCGCGTTGTTCATCAGCTTCGGCACGACGAAGGGGTGGACGCGGTTCTTTCCCTCCCCGTAGACGCTCCGGTAGTTCTCGTCCCAGGTGGTGACGCCGCCCCCCGCGGTGCCGAAAACCACCCCGCAGTCGAGCCCGAGCTTGCCGCGGAAGTCGAGGCCCGACTGGTCCACCGCCTGACGCGCGGCGACCATGGTGAACTGGGTGAAGCGGTCGTAGAGGGCGATGTCCTGACGGTTGAAGCAGGTCTCCGGCTCCCAGCCCCGGACCTGCGCGCCGATGCGGATCTGAAGCCGCTCCACGTCGCGGAAATCGAGCGGACCGATGCCGCAGCGCCCCTCGCGGAGCGCCGTCAAGGTCGAGGGCACGTCGTGGCCGAGCGCGTTGATCGTGCCCGCCCCGGTGATCGCGACGCGCCTCATGCGGCCTGCGCCACGAGGTCCTCGACCGCGCGGATGATCGCCCCGACCGAGGACATGTCGAACCCGCTCCTTTCCGGCTCGTTCGCATTGAAGGGGACCGAGATGTCGAAGGCCTCCTCGATCGCGAAGATCGACTCGACCAGCCCGAGGCTGTCGATGCCGAGGTCCTCGAGCGTCATCTCGGGCTTCACCTCCGCGACGTCGAGGACCGCCTGTTCGGCGATGATCGCGATCACCTTGTCCCTAACACTCATCGTCATCCCCGCCTTGCTTCGTCTCTCCCTGCCCCGAGCCTGTAACAGCCGCGCGAAGGGCCGCCACCTGCTCGAAAAGCCGCGGCAGCCGGCGGATGTTTTTCCAGGCCTGGACATGGGTTTCCATCTTCAGCGCCGGATAGCCCAGAAGCACCCGCCCCGCCGGCACGTTCGAGAGGATCTTCGTGCCGCCCCCGGCGATCACGTCATCACCGATGAAGATGTTGTCGACCACGCCGCACTGCCCGCCGAGAACCACCCGGTCGCCGATCCTCACCGATCCGGCGATGCCGGTCTGGCCGCAGAGCAGGCAGTCCTCGCCGACGACGACGTTGTGGCCGAGGTGGACGAGGTTGTCGAGCTTGGTGCCGTTGCCGATGGCGGTTGCGCGGATGGTGCCCGAATCCACCGTGGCGTTCGCCCCGATCTCCACGTCGTCGCCGATGACGACCCCGCCGAGCGACTGGATGCGGAGCCATTTCTGTGCCTTGATCTCGGCCCGCTGCCCCAGCGTCCGGCGCACCTCCTCGGCACCCGATTTCTCGGGCGTCACATAGGAAAACCCGTCCGCGCCGACGACCGCCCCGGGCTGGCAGATGAAGCGGTGGCCGATCCGCACGTTGCGCCCGATGCGCACGCCGGGATGGATCAGGGCATCGGCACCGATCCGCGTCCCGGCCCCGACCGACACATGCGCGCCGATCCGCGCGCCCGGGCCGATCCGCACGGCTTCGCCGATGACCGCGAAGGGCCCGATCGACGCCCCGGCGCCGATCTCGGCATCCGCCGCGATCACGACCGTGGGATGGATGCCGCCCGCGATGCCGGGGCCGGCGT
>NZ_WBUS01000245.1 GCF_008933605.1 Albidovulum sp. | reverse complement strand
TCGTCCGCCTGCGTCATGGTCGCGGCACCGCGCCCGGCGAGGCTGAGGATCCGGGCCGCTGCCCGGTCGGCTTCCTCCGCTTGGGCCCGCGCCGAGGCGACCGTCGCCTCGATCACCCGGATTTCCTCGGGGCGGCGGCCCTCGCGGAGGTTGGCAAGCTGACTCTCGGCCTGCGCCAGCGCCGCCGTCGCTTCGGACAGCGCGATCTCGGCATCCCGCCGCTCCATCTCCACGAGGATCGCGCCGCTTTGCACCCGGTCGCCGCGGGCGACCGCGAGCCGGCCGATCTGCGCCGTGGCGACAGGGGCGACGAGCACGTATTCCCCCTCCACGTAGCCGGTGGCGAAGGGCGGCGGGGGCGCGCAGCCCGTGAAGAGCGCCGAGATCAGGGGCAGGGCGCAGACGATGCCGGTCATGAGCGGCGTTCCCGTTCGATGAGAGAATGGAGGTTGGCGGCGAGGAGGTCGGCGATCGTCCCGGCCTCGGCCGGTCCGAGCGTGTCCCAGCCCATCCGGCGGGTGACGACGGGCCGGCCCACGCGGAAGTAGAGAAGCTGGCCGATCAGGCTGAAGACCAGCAGTCGCGTGCGCGGGCTCTCCGCCTCCTGCCCGGTGGCGGCGGCCCAGAGGGCGCAGAACCGGCGGTGCATCGGCTCGATCATGGCGCCGTATACAAGTTCGAAGATCACGCCCCCTTCACCGACCTCGCGCAGCATGAAGGGGACGAGCGGGGCGGCGACTGGCGAGGTGGTGACGAAGGCGCACATCGACCGCAGCGTCGCCTCCATCTCTGCAATCGCGGCCTGGGGTGCCGCCGGAACCGGCGCGCCGTGGTTGCCGAGGGCGGTGCCCATGCGGCGGATCACCTCGGCCCCGCAGGCGCGCCTCAGCCCCTCCTTGCCGCCGAAGTGATAGGCGATGGAGGCGACATTGGTTCGCGCCGCTGCCGCGATCTCGCGCGTCGAGGTGGCGGCGAAGCCCTTCTGGCCGAAGAGTCGCAGCCCCGAGGCGATGAGGTCGGCGGCGGTGCCTTCGGGGGCTTTCGGCGGGTCGGTCATAATTGCAGTCCTGAGTCGCGTGCGATTTTAATCAAACGATTGATCAAAATCAATCCACTCGCGTCCGCTTTCCAGCGCGCCCGCGATGCACTACACCGACGCCGATCCTTCGACCCCCAGCAAGGCCCCGCGACATGGACCATTTCCTCTACCGCGACGGCGTCCTCCATGCCGAGGATGTGGCGATTCCGGACATCGCTGCGGCCGTGGGCACGCCGTTCTACGTCTATTCGACGGCCACCCTGACACGGCACTTGCGGCTTTTCGAGGAGGCGCTCGCCGGGCTGCCGCACCTCGTCTGCTTCGCGATGAAGTCGAACGGCAATGTCGCCGTGGTGAAGACGCTGGCGGAGCTCGGCGCCGGCATCGACGTGGTCTCGATGGGCGAATACCTGAAGGCGAAGGCGGCGGGCGTCCCGGGGGAGCGGATCGTCTTTTCCGGTGTGGGCAAGACCCGCGAGGAGATGCGCACCGCGCTGGAAGGCGGCATCCGCCAGTTCAACGTCGAAAGCGAGCCCGAGATGCGGGCGCTGAACGAGGTGGCGCTGTCGCTCGGCCTGCGCGCGCCCGTCGCCATCCGGGTCAACCCGGACGTGGATGCGAAGACTCACGAGAAGATCGCCACGGGCAAGAAAGAAAACAAGTTCGGCATTCCGATCGGACGGGCGAGCGAAGTCTACGCCGAAGCGGCGGCCCTGCCCGGGCTCGACGTCGTCGGGATCGACGTCCACATCGGCTCGCAACTGACCGACCTCCAGCCGTTCGAGGCGGCCTACACCAAGGTTGCCGACCTCACCCGCCAGCTTCGCGCGGAAGGGCACGACATCCGCCGGCTCGACCTCGGCGGCGGGCTCGGCATCCCCTACGAACGCACCAACGCCGCCCCGCCGCTGCCGCTCGACTACGGCGCGGTGATCCGGCGCACCGTCGGCGCTCTCGGCTGCGAGATCGAGATCGAGCCGGGGCGGCTGATCTCCGGCAACGCGGGGCTTCTGGTGGCGCGGGTGATCTACGTGAAATCCGCAGAGGAGCGCGACTTCCTCATCCTCGATGCCGCGATGAACGACCTCGTCCGTCCCTCGATGTACGGCGCGCACCATGAAATCGTCCCCGTGATCGAGCCGGCGCCGGGGCTGGAGCCGCACCCCTACGACATCGTCGGTCCGGTCTGCGAGACCGGAGACACCTTTGCCCGGCAGCGCCCGCTGCCGCCCTGCGCCGAGGGCGATCTGGTGGCGTTCCGGTCGGCCGGAGCCTACGGTGCGGTGATGGCATCGGAATACAACGCCCGCCCGCTCGTTCCCGAGGTGCTGGTGCACGGGCATCAATTCGCCGTCATTCGCGCCCGCCCCACCTATGACGAGATGATAAACCGCGATAGCATCCCCGCGTGGCTCTGACGCGCAATCCCGTGCAAAGGGTCGAACCGGAGGCCCGCGGCCCGCGTGACCAGGATCAAGGCCCTTCCGCATGAGGCGCTGAGGCGTCTCGTCTGGCCGCTGCGTATCACGCGGGCGGGCATCGCGGCCGAGCGGATCACACGGGGCTTCTGGCCGGTCTGGACGATCCTCTTCGCCCTCATCGCCGCCGTCGCCTTCGGCGCGCAGGACTGGCTCCCGCTCGAGGTCTTCTGGGTCGGCGGGGTATTCGCGCTGCTCGGTCTTCTCTGGGCACTCGTTCGCGGCATACGCCAGTTCCGCTGGCCGACCGAGGCCGAGGCGCTCGACCGCCTCGACCGCACCTTGCCGGGGCGGCCGATAGCGGCCCTGACCGACAGCCTTGCGATGGGCGGCGGCGATGCCGGCACGGCTTCGGTCTGGCGGGCGCACGTGGCGCGCATGGCCGACCGGGCCCGCAC
>NZ_WBUS01000060.1 GCF_008933605.1 Albidovulum sp. | reverse complement strand
CCAGGTCTCGCAACCCGAACCTTCTCCGAAGATCGGCGATGACCGCCAGCGTCACCCGCGGCCGCGCGCTGCGCTACGCCGGAGGCTCCGCGCGCGGCCTCCTACACCATGTGCTGGGACACTGCCGAATACCATGACGACTCGTAACAAAAACACCCGCCGCACCGAAGCCCGCGAAACCACACCGCCAAGCCTGATCGCCTACCATGTCAGCGAACGCGGCGAGAAGAAATTCTGGACCCGCATCGGCGCAGCCTGGGACCACGAAGACGCCCGCGGACTGACGCTGCAGCTCGAACTGCTCCCCGCCGGTGGCGGACGCATCGTCCTTCGTGAACCCCGCGATGAAGAAGGGGAAGTGATCGAAGAAGAGGGCGCGTAAGCGCCCTTCGCAAAAGACAGGGACGCGGGCAACCGCGTCCCTGTCAGCTATTTGCGGGCTTTACCTTCGGCGGGCGCCCGCGACGCCGTTTCGGCTTGTCGATCTTCACGTTCAGGCCTTGCTCTTTGGCAAGCCGCTGAATCTGTTCGATCGCTTCCTGCTTGCGCTTGGCCGCGCGCTCTGCGAGCAGCGCGGCAGCTTCATTTATCAGGGCCTGCAATTCTGCATCGGACCTGTCTTGCAGGCGGGGCGCACGCTCCTGCGGTGCGCCCGCGCCAGGGTCAATGATGATGTGGTTGGTCAACTGATCTTGTTCCTTCAGAAGGGAATGCCGTCGTCATCATCGAGCGGCGGGTGGTTCTGCGGGTAGTACGGCATCTGGATGTCCACGCCTCTGACAGCGTGCAGCGCCGGGTCGATCATCTGTGCCGCCGCATCGCGCTGCCCTTGCAATGACAGGCTGATCATCGCCAAGAGCCTGCCGACCGACAGGTCTTCTCCGTCCGGCACGAAGCCGAAATGCGCCTGCTGCGCGAGTATCTCGGTGGCAGCGCACAGCGCGCTAACCGCCTGCCGTTCGGCACTACCCTGAATGTCCCCGAACAGCAGCGTCTCGGGTCTGATGCCGTGCATCTGCGCGATCCTCAGGAGGTGGGTCCGGGGACAGCCCTTGCCGGCAACCAGATTCAAGGCATCAACAACGAGCTCCTCGATATTCGGGAAGGTGCCGGGCCGTTCGGCAGCCTCAGCGAGCCATTCATAAGTGGACTGGTGGATTGCCACAGTGATCTCGATCCGCTTCTCGTCGTGAATGCGCTGCAGGGGCTCGGTATGCGGATGCAGGGCGCGGAGGCGGGCTTTGGAGAGTTGTTTCATTTCTCGATCCTTTCATCATCTTTGGTTTCGGGTTGGTCGTCTTCGGCGGAAAAATCATCGACGTGCCAGACGCCGCCGCCGGGGTCTTCGATGAATTGCTCACGCAGCTCGCGCTGTCGTTCGATCTCTCGTTCGTTCGGGATTTTGGGATTAATCATCGCTTCTCCTTTCAGGGTTTGGGCGGTGGCAGCAGCAGCTGCCTTGCCTTGGCGTTGGGCAGGCGCTTGAGCGCGTCCTCGCCGCCTGCGGCCAGCAGCGCCGCGCCACTGCAGAGGTCTGCCAGCGGCAGCTGATCGCCCAGTTTGATCGACCGGCCGCCGGTGGTTTCGGCGATAGTGTTGAAGACCGAGGCCGCGACGGGATCGTCGCCTTCGCGGAAGCAGAAGACGCGGGTGCCACGATCACGCAGGTTCCATGACGGCATCAGCACGGCGTTGCTGCATTCTTCGAAGGCATCGCCGATCAGGATCAACGCGTCGGCTTTTGTCTTGTCCTTCTCGAAGGCTTCAAGCGCCGGGATGAACTGGGTTAGGCCCTGGCGGCAGCGCACCGCTGCCATCTTCTTCGCGACCTTGAGCGCATCACCCTGCCAGCCATAGTCGGTTACCTTGCCGCCCCCGAATTCCAGCAGCCGCAGCTGCAGGGCTTTCAGTCCGGCCAGGTCCTTGAACATCCGCAGCTGCGCAGTCTGGGCCTGTTCCCAGCTGTGCTCGCGGCTGCCGGTTGCATCGATGACCAGGCCGATATGCGCGGGGCGGCGCTGCGCCTTGAAGGCTGCCACGGCGCGCGTCAGCGCCGTGGTCTTGTTCGGTCTGATGATGGCAGGCAGCATGATCATCGCGCCTTCTTGCTCGGGGTTTCAGTCTGGTCGCTGCGCCAGCTGACGATCTTGTTCCTGACCGGCGGGAAGCTCGGCAGCGGTGGTTCCGTCCAGCGCCGCCGCCATTGCGGGTTATGCTCGGGATCGCTCATCCGCGCGTAATCGGGTTTGCTGCGTTTCATGTGAGGCTCCTTCCACCGGAAGATTTTGTTCTGATGGGAAGAGCTTACGGACGCGGGTTGCCCCGCGTCCTGAGCACAGACTGGTCACATGCGGCGGCGGGAGCGGCGCAGGACATCGCGCGCGGCATTGATCTGCTTGGCCGCTTCTTCACTGCCGCCTGGGGCATCGGGATGCGCCGCCGCGATGGCCTGGCGATAGGCCTTGCTCAGGGCGTTCTCGCTGAAGCCCGCTTCAAGGCCGAGCAGCCGCATCGCGAATTCATGATCATCATCGCCGTCATCTTCGGCTTGATGGTCATCGGACTGATGATGCCGATGATCGTCATCATCATCGTGCTGATCGTCAGCTTCGGTGTGGTGCAGCTCGCTGGCCAGGAGCCGGACGAACAGAAGCCCATCCGCCAGCAGCCGGAACGGCAGCACGATGATCAGCACCGGCAGGCGCAGCAGCGTCTTGAGCGCCGTCCAGATCACCAGCACGATGAACCAGAGCAGATAGCCGATCCCTGTCAGCAGGATCGGGGCGATCTCGGCAAAGATCACCGAGATCAGCACCCAGCCGATCAGCAGCCAGATCATTTTGCACCGCCGATCAGTCCGGCATCCTGCAGGTAGGGAAGGCCGAATATCAGCATCAGGCCGGTCATCGTCAGCGCGACCAGCGGATGCGGGGCCATCAGGCAGACGAGGGCGTAGTAGAGCCGCCCCCACAAAGCGCTGATGCCGTTATACGGGCTGCGCTTTGGCATCTTGCCGTCATAGAACGGACCCGGATGGTAGCGGCCTTGCAACTCGAACCGGTTCCAGTACGCGACCTTCTTCAGCCTCATCGGCCACAGATTGCCGAGCAGCACGATCTGCACATCGTCTTTGGTACGCAGCAGCTCTTCGGCCATCAGCAGCGACCGCGCCGTATGCGACACCGACCGCTCGCCGCGCGCATTCACGCTTTCAGTCGCGACCGTGCTCTGGCCGATCATGTCGCGCGTGTATTGCGCGGTCTGCAGATCGCTAACGCCGAGTATCTGCAACAAGGCGCAGTTGCTGACGATGGTCTGCCAGTTCGCGCCGTAAAGCTCGACCACCTGGCCGATATTTTGCCAGATCGTCCAGACACGCACCTTGTACTTGCGCAGGGTAGCGAGCCAGTTCGGCAGCCTTGCGATCTTGCCGAGCGCCGCCGCTTCATCGATCAGGAAGGTCACCGGCTCCGGTGCATAGGGCTTGCGCTGAAGGATGAGAATGGCACAGGCCATCGCTAGCCGCGTGATCGCCGCATGGCTTTCGATATATTCGAGCGGCATGACGACGCTGATGATGCAGCCCTTAGTGGCCTTGCCGCGCGCCTTCAGCTTCCGGAAATCAACATCGTTGCGCGACAGGTTTTGCCGCACCAGAGGATCGGCGAGAAACGCAAGGTCCTGCTGGATCGTCGACATGATCGCAGAGAATTCTTCGGGCGCCGTAGCCTCGATGCGCGAAAGCTTATCGGCTTCGAACTTCGCCAGATGGCCGCAGGCCGGATTGGCCTTCATGGCGCGCAGCAGCGCGTTCCAATTGGCGAGGCCCGCATAGGCGTATTCATAGAGCGTCGCGATGTTCTGGCGGTGCGCCGGTTCTGCCGTCTTGATATGGACGAGCATCGCCCGCTTGGCGCTCGCTGCCGCGTCTTTGAAGTAGCCGGAGCTGCCGCTTTCCTTGCCGGTGCGCGGCGTCAGCATCTCGGCGAACAGCAGGGCATCGGCGGCGAAGCTCGCACTGTTTGCATCAAGCTGCGACAGCGGATTGAAGCCGTGCACCGGCAGCGCCCAGGGCTTGTCCGTGTGCATCGCGAACGGATTGATGCAGGCGATCTCAAGCCCATCCGTGCGCCACGCCTTGATCGCCGTGGCGGCGTTCTCGCCGCCAGGATCAACAACGAAGGCACGCTTGAGCTTGAGCAGGTTCGGCAGGATCGCCGCCGTGCCCTTGCCGCAGCCGGTCATGCCGAAAGTGATCGCGTGCGCGCCATGATAGTGGACGGCCAGACGGCCGGTCCAGTCACCGACATACAAGCCGCGCTTTTTAAACAGCCCTTTGCGGAAGGCGGTGAACACACGGCACCAGGCCGCCGCACCATGCGTGGTCTTGTTGTTGTTCTCGAAGCGCCAGCACAGCAGAACCAGCGCGACGATGATCATGATCGCATAGGCGACATAGTCCGGTCTGATCGCTTCCATTTGCGGGCGTCCTTGCTATTGTTGGTCCGGCTCGCGCCGGCGCATTGCGCTGCCCACAAACCTGCCGTCCGCCCGCGCGGAATTCCTGAGCAAGGACTGGTCACGCTGCGCCGCGCTTATTGCGGGGGCGCATCAATGAACGAGACCGGTGGTCTCATCACTGTCAGCGAGGAAGAGCGCGCGCGTATCCGCGCCGCGCTGCAGGCCTATATGCGCGCCCATCGCATCGGTGTCCCGACGCTCTGTGCGCTGGTCATCGACCGTGATCCGCGCCAGCGCGAGATGCCGCTCTCGACCTTGCAACGGTTCCTGCGCGGCAAACATCGGACGGGCGATGCCTACGTCACGATGTGCGCGCAGTTCCTGGAGCGCGAAGGCTTCACGCCGCCTGAAGTGCGCGATCCGCTCGCCGCTCTCGGCGGCGCGATGGCAGGGTTCTGGTCAGGGGCGGATATCGATGCGTCCGTCTATGCGCCGCTGGTCGGCAGCTACCTTCATGTTGAAGGCAAGGACGAAGAGCAGGCGGACTACGAACTGATCGTCAGTGAAGTACCAGCCGGTCGCTACATGGTCGCACGTGAACAGCGTGGCGGTATCGTGCCGGCGCTGCGCTACAGCTTCGAAGGCGTGCTGGTGCGCGCAGGTGCACTGATCCTGATCGCGATGCGCGAGACCTTGACCGGCCTGCCGCGCAGCTACTGGCTGGAGCGTCTATCTTCACCGCCGCAGTACAGGGGCACCTATCTGCACGGGCAGGTGACCCAGGCCTTGTTCCGTGTCGAAGGCGATAACGGCACCTGCATGACGAGCGAACGCGTAATGATCGAATCCGGGAGGGGCGTCGGTGCTGTGGATTGAGATCGATGCGCAGGGCCGTCCGAAACTGGCCGACCGGCAGCGCTACGATGATGACGATCTGCTCGCCTGCGCCTATCGCGGGGAGACCGACAAGGTGTTGGCCGCGCTCGCAGCCGGTGCCGATGTCGACATGGTGGATGCGCCGACCGGTCTGAGTGCTCTGCACATCGCCGTCGGCACAAATAATCTGAAGCTGACCCGTGCTCTGGTGGAGCAATATCGGGCAGGCTTTTTTCCCGATCGGGCCGGGCGCTGGCCGAGCCTGATCGCCATTGAATGTGACGTCGACGAGGACCTCGCCGACTACATCACAGAAGCAGAAGCGCGCTTCCTGGAACAGGAGCGCTCCGCATAAATCGGCGGTCTAATTGACTGGCCGGAAGAGATAATTCCGGGCGGGGGATTTGACCCAGTCGCAAAATTCAGGCAGTGTAAGCTGGCTCTGAGAGCCGGTTTGCGCCTAATGGTTAAGGTTTCCTTAATCCCCATGCGTCATACTGGTGAAAGAGAAGCTTAAGGGTGAATACAAGATGTGCGCGGGGTCCCCGCGCCATCTTGGCAAGGGTGTGCTCCGCCCCCCGTTGCATCCCCCAGGTCATCGTCTTTTACCGGGCATCGAGCCCTCAAAAGACGATCGCAGCGCGCTCCTCCGCCATGCCGTCAGTTCACTGTGACCAGTTCATGACCTTGGCTGCGGCCGCGCTGCTGCGCCACCTTCTCCGCTGACAGCTACAAACGATGGCGAGGGGAGATGTCTCTCTCCCCGCAATCCGGAAATCTCGCTGCTGCGTGATCTTCGGATTGCCCCCATAGACCGGGCTTTCGCGCCTTGGACCACGACCACCGTTTCGCCGCTGGAGGACGATCAGGAGACTGCGCTCTCCTGAACCATCGCGGAACGTTTGCCCGTTCCATCAGCACCGAGGGGCGCGCCCCTTGGAAACCCGCACCGGCCCGAATGGGTCCGGACCATGCCGCAAGCTGCCGCTTCGTGCATGGCGCAGAAAGAAGGACGACATGAGCAAAAGCGGCAGCGAGAAACGTCAGCGCGCGATCAGCCTGAAGGCGCGTTTTACCGATGCGGAGGCCGTCCTGATCAGGGACCAGGCCGCCCGCACCGGCGTTTCTGTTGCTGCGCTTATCCGCTATGCCGTCCTGCACCAGCACCCGCCAAAATCATCCCGCACACCGCCGCTTGATCGCGAGGCCGCTGCGCAGATGATCGGCAAGCTTGGTCAGGTCGCGGGCGCTCTTCGCGCCGCCGCTGACCAGGCGGATGAGGTGCAGTGCGCTGCCATCGTCGATGCCGCCCACCGCGATCTTGCCGATATGCGCGCCGCGCTCTTCGAGGCGCTTGGCAGGCTGCCATGATCCTCAAGGGCGGCCAGCGCGGCAACGGCAGCGATCTTGCCGTCCATCTCATGAATTCCTACGACAACGAGCGCGTCGAGATCGCAGAAATTCACGGCGCGGTCGCCGATGATCTGTTCGGTGCTTTCGCCGAATTCGAGGCCGTTGCGTCCGGCACCAAAGCCTCGAAATACCTCTACAGCCTGTCGATCAATCCGCCGTCGCCGCTGACCCGCGAGCAGTACGGCGAGGCGATCGCGCTGATAGAGGAATGGCTCGGGCTTGCGGGGCAGCCGCGCGCTGTTGTCTTTCACGTCAAACCCGACGGGCAGGGAATCGGCCGCGAGCATTGTCATGTCGTCTGGTCGCGCATCGATGTCGACCGCATGAAGGCGGTTCATCTCTCGCACGACCGTTCACGGCTGATGGACTGCGCGGTGCAGCTTGCCCGGAAATTCGGGCTGGAGCTTCCGCCGGGTCTGAAGGCGTGGGAAGAGAAATCCCGCACCTTCGAGAAAGACAAGCTCGATCCCACGCTCGCCGAAAAAGCCCAGGCCGAGAAATCCGGCATCACGCCCGACGATCGCCGTGCCGCGATCACTCAGGCCTATGAGCAGTCGGACACTGCCGAGGCCTTCCGTGCGGCGCTTTCCGCGCAGGGCTATGTCCTCGCGCGCGGTGACCGCCGCGCCTTTGTCGTCGTCGATGAGCAGTGCGATGTGCACAGTCTCACGCGCTACGTCAAAGGCCACAAGGCGAAGGACATCAGGGCGAAGCTCGCTGCCATCGATCTCGATGATCTGCCGGATGTGGACACGGCCAAGGAACTGGTCCGCGAACGGCAGCGCAATCAATCACAGCAACAAGGCGAGGGTGACAGTGGCCATGTTGATGACGGGGCCATGGTCCGGCGGCGCGAGAAATACGCGCGCGAGCTGCAGCTTCAGCATGAGAAGCGGCGCGCCGCCCTGCGGGGCCAGACACAGGAGCTCCTGATCCGTCAGCAACAGGAGCGCATGGCGCTTCACGCCGCCCAGGCGAAGGAAAAATCAGGTCTCTTCTTCCGTGCGCGGCGTGCTGTTGCCGATTTGATCGGCAAGACGCCTGCGCTGCGCAGTATCCTTGCACCGCTGCAGAAGATGACCGGTCTCGATCCGCTGGAGAGGCACAAGCGGGAAGGGGAAGCGCTGGTGCGTCGCCATGAGCGCGAGAAGAGAGTGGTGGACCGAAAGGAGCGCTTCCTGGCGCGCATCGAGCAGCGGGAAGCATTGGCGATGGAGCGAAAGTTTACTGCGATGGAGCGCGACGATCGGGCTCTGTTGTTGGAGAATTCCGGCACGCATCATCAAGTACACCACGACGAGACGTCGCAGCGGCGTGTGTTCGAGCGCGGCAATCTGCAGGTGGAATTCAATGATGCCGGGGAGTTTGTGGAAGGCTCAGAGCGCTCTGTCGACGAAGATGACGGTGACATGGGACGCGCCAGTATCATTCCGGACCAAGATGAAGTATCGGGACCGGATAAGAAGCGTCGAACACGCAGGATGCGTTCATTTAAGAGAGACTGAAGATCTTATCAGCGCTTGTTACTGCAGATCACCACCAGCGGGCTTCGCTGTTATCGCGCCAGAGCGTACAATCTAACAAGGGATCGTCCGATGGAACTTCGGAGTTTTTCGGATACAAGTAGCCCAGGAACCAGCCGAAGGTAGGATCGCGATGAAGATCACCTGGAGAGAAAATGTTCGGCGGATATAAAACCTCTGCTGTTACTCCGATGATGCCTGAGGCTGTATAGCAAGCGACCACTAGAGCGGAGCAGAAGTAGTTTTTCCGAGCAGCGTCGTCGTTGTTTGCCGAAACCCCGTAGTTTTTTTGAATTTCAGAGATAATATTTTCGTGAAAATCAGCATTCCTTCCTTTAAACTTTACGACGCCTTGATAGTCGTAGCGTGCCTTAGTTGATATCAGGCGATTGACAAATTCTGTGACGGCAGCCACTCGACTATTCTGGAACGTCATTTGGCTTCGTAGAACGCCAATCTGAGTGGCAGCGCAATCTGACTTCGTTAGCTGGCGAACTTGAATATTAGGCGGATTGGATTCAACAATTTCTCCGTCGCCAAGATAAAGGGCTGCGTGCGTGTAGGGGCTGTTTGTCGCTTGCGCTATTTTTTTGGCAAGTTTGTCACCCCGTAATGATCTAAAAAGAAGGACATCACCTGGAAGAAGATTTGAGATACTTAATGATAATTCCTCGTCTATCTCAATAAGGTCGATATCGCAATCACTATTATCTATATCCGATTTAGTTGCTTTTTCCATGAATGATACCTTCTTTGTAGCTCTGCAAAATAGCCCTAATGGTCATCGTTAAGTTTTGAAATCAGTTCTTCACTTACTGTGGCTGCCATCTCTTCGAGATTCCAATCGTAGCCGTCACGCAGCAGTGGGCCGATATCCGCACCGAATTGTCTGTTCCTGAGCTTGTCGGCGAGATTGTCGGTGAACTGCGTTCTGGTCACTTCGTGCCCGCCATGTTCCATGTAGGCATTGAATGTCTCGATGATCCTTTCGGGATCGCTGTCGCGGTGCTGGAGAGCCACATAGAGGTCGAACAAGTCGCGGCCTTTGCGCCGCTGATATAGCGCGCGTAGCTTCGTGCCGAGCAGCTCGTTCAGCCCGTAACTCGGGATGGCGCATGCACCTTCATACCAGCGCGATTGCACCTCGAAAGGGATGTCCTCCAGACCGTGAACGGCGAAATGCTCCCGCGTGTTTATCTCGACCTTCAGGCTTAGCGGCTGCGGGGTCGGGTCTTCGGACTGGAACCGGAACCTGAATGTGACTCTGCCATCGCCCTGTTTGTAGCGCGGATTATCATCCAGCCAGGGTGAGAGCACATCGCGTAGCGCCGTCATGATATCACCGGCGGGCTCCGCTTTGACCTGGACGAGGTCGATGTCTTCGGAATAGCGGGCGGCCGGTTTGAGGAAGAGCTTGTAGAGTGCTGTGCCCCCACGGAACGCCAGCGCGTCCTTCAATACGGGATGGGAAAAGATGTCGATAAGGGCGCGGCTAATGACAAGGTCCTGCTCAACCTGCGCATCCTCGACCCACGGCGCTTCTGCCCGCCAGGCTGTGATATAGTCGCGCGGGATCAAAACTCGGGCTCCACATCTTCGTTGATGAGGAGTTTCCAGTCGCTGGAGCGCTCGCCCTCGTTGTCGCTGTGCAGCGCCAACGGAACGGTATTCCGCGCATACTGCCGGACATACTCCTTGAGCGCGCCGGCCACTTCGGGCCGTTCGGATAGTTCGAGCAGATAGCCAAGGCGCTGCGCCCACGGCATCGGAGCGGTTTGCGCTGCGCTGACCAGTTTGTGCGGATCAAGTTGCTCTGCCAGCTCGGACAGCACCGTGGCGCTTTGCTCGATCCCGCCTGCGTGGTCGGGGTATCCAACCAGATCAACGGCAGTTGCCTCAGGCGTCGAGACCGCGACCGCGCCACGCGGCGTGTTGAAGGGTTTGGTCAGCACATCTCGCAGCTGCTTGCGCACGATAAAGGCGACGCGCACCTTCCCGCATTTGAGAGCGCGGCGCGGTTTCTCGGTAAAGACCTGGAATTCCTGGGGCCGGTGGTGAGCGGCGCCATAGAACTGCGCCGCACTCAGCAAGCCCGCATAGTAGGGCTGATTTAGATGTTCCATCAGCTGCGGAATGAACTGGTCTGCAGGCAGGCAGCCCAGAGACTTGTACTCAGGCGGTACGATGACATGGAAGCCGCGCGACGGGGAGGCGATCAACCCTTGTTTGGCAAGGCGCAGCAGCGCAAGTTTGACGGCGTCAGCGGAAGCACTCAACGCAGCCTTGGCTTCAGCGCTCGTAAAGTGATAGCGCCCGCGTGATGCTAGGTTCGTTACATAGTCCCGTGCGTTGCTGAATTCCTGATCCATTCGCATAAAGTATCATTTTGTGATCCGTTTCGCAAACGTTTCTGACATACCGCGCCGCTGTCCTTTGTCCGCGGACAGCGGACAGGAAGAACGAGAGCCCAGTTCGCTTGGGACAAATTTGGGACACTCGGTAGCCGATTCGGGCGACATGTAGCGACACAGAGCGACAACTAAGTGATTGATAAGATGAAATAACCGTTCATCATCAAGGGCTTGAGATCGCCCTCCGAAGGCAGAGGTCACAGGTTCGAATCCTGTCGGGTGCGCCAACAAAATCAAGAACTTAAAGGGATTTGATGGGGCGGATTGTCGCCCTGGATAACGCATGGGTAACAGGAAACCCTCGGGGGGCGGGGTTTCCTCCGGGCGATTCCGGGCGGGCAGATCGCGCCCGCGCCTCACTCGGCGCAGTTCGGCCGACCCTCCAAGCGTTCGCAGTCGTCGATGATCTCGTTCGCCAGCTCCTCGGCCGCCTCCAGAACCGGGGGCCACCTTGCACAGACCGGCACCACGCGCAGCGACAGCGTCTCCGAAAGTCGGTGGCGGGCCTCGGCATGCAGGCCCGGGCAACGATACAACGGCGTCGACTTGTGCTCGAGGCGGATGTGCAAATCGCCGGCGAGGTGCGGCCCCTCCAAGGGATCGGCGGCTCAGGTCGTCAGCAGGTAGCGGCGGCGTTCTCGGTCGAAATCCACGATCCGGCGCCCATTGGCGAGAGCGGCCTGCAACTCCTGGCGCAGGTCGATGCGAAGAGCGTGGGCCTGTTCCGGGTCGTTGCGGGCCAGGGTTTCCAGGTCTTCGGGCAGGGTCACGTTCAGGGGCCCGCAGGGTTGCGTCGGGCGCGGCCGGCCCTCGGCCAGCGCGCTGCTCACCGGTGCGGCCAGATCCCAGTCGACCAGAAGCCTGTCGGAGGCGAGGCCGCTGTTGATGCCCGCCATCTGGCCATAATAGTCGGGCAGGTAGGTGTCTGACGTGGCGCCAAGCCGATGGATGTTCATCGTGGCGTTGACCAGGCGAAGCGGATCGAAGGTCCAGCGGACATGGGTGATGCCGCGCTCAAGGCACCAGCGTCGCTGATAGAACTTCAGCCGAACCCCCAGTTGCAGCCCCCGCGCCTCGGGCAGCACGGCCAGCCGGTGGGAATGCTGCACCCGCGTCTCGCGGGTGGGAAAGCCGAAGACATAGCCCAGAAGCTTCTCCTCCGCGAAGGCACCGCCGACAAGGCCGCCTTCCGCCTGAATGACCATCATCAGATCGGCAGGGTCCGGCTGGTCACCTTCGCCCCAGACCGCGCGTTGCAGGTTCTCCGCGGCACGGAACTCGGCCATGCCCGAGAGGTCGCGGAAGGTGAGGCCCGTCATGCGTTGAAGTCCTGCACCGAAAGCGTTGCAGTCCCCAGATAGTCGAGGTCCAGCGTCACGCCAATGCCCGGCCCCTTCGGCACGGGCATCCTGCCGCCGTCCGTCTCCAGCTTCTGCTCGATGATATCGCGGGTGAAATATCGGCTGGCCGACGAGGTGTCGCCCGGCTTGGTAAATCCCGGCAGCGTGGACATGTGGATGTTGTGCGCCCGGCCGATGCCGGATTCCAGCATGCCGCCGCACCAGACCGGCACCTGGAAGGATTGGCAGAGGTCGTGGATCTGGCGGGCGGCGGCATGTCCGCCCACCCGGCCGACCTTGATGTTGATGACCCGCCCCGCATCGGTCTGCAGCGCCTTGCGGGCGTGGTCCACCGTGCGGATGCACTCATCCAGGCAAAGCGGCGTGCGGATCCGCTGTTGCAGGGTGGCGTGGTCGTGGATGTCGTCCCAGGCCAGAGGCTGTTCGATGTAGTCCAGCGCGAAATCGTCCATGCCCCGGATCAGGTCGCTGTCGGCCAGCGTATAGCAGCAGTTGGCGTCAACGGTCAGGTGAGCATCGGGGAAGGCGTGACGCACCGCCTGCAAGAGGGCGATGTCATGGCCCGGCTTCACCTTGAGCTTGATGCGCTTGTAGCCCTGCTGAAGATGGGTCGCCACACGCTCCAGCGTGCCGGCGATGTTGCCGATGCCCAGTGACACGCCGACGTCGACGGCATCGCCCTCGCCGCCCAGAACGGTCTGCAGGGGCAGGTCCAACGATTTCGCCCAGAGATCCCAGAAGGCCATTTCGACGGTCGCCCGGGCCATGAAGTTCGCCCGCCATGGGGCGAAGGCCTGCGCCAGCGATTCGGGATGGGCGAAACTGCGGCCCAGCACCTGCGGCAGCAGCGCCCTTGCGATCAGATCCATCGCGCCTGCCACGGTTTCTTCCAGATAATCGGGCAGCGGGTCCATCACGCCCTCGGCGTAGCCTTCCAGCCCGTCGGCCCGCAAGGTCAGCAGCGGAAACACCTTTTCGGTCATCGTGCCGGTGGCGATGGTGAACGGCGTGATCAATGGCAGGCGCACCAGCCGCAGGGTGGCCCCGTCGATGCGCAGGGGCGCGCGGGTCGGCGTGGAATGGGTCATCCGGTTCCTCCAGTCGGCTGCGCCTTGGGGCGATCTTTTACAGTTTACTTGCATCGTTGACCGAATGAAAGTTTTCTGCCAGCCTTCTCCGGCAGAGGGAGATGCGCGGTGGAGCAGGACCGGCCAGAGACGATCGACAAGACGCCGACGCCCGGTGACAACCTGCACCAGCGCCTCTCCCTCGCGGCCGAGAACGGCACCCCTTCGGAACGCGCGCTGGCGCATTACCTGGCCTCCAACCTGTCGTCCCTGCCGTTCGAGACGGCCGCTACCATCGCCGCCAAGGTGGGCGTGTCGGAGGCCTCGGTCGGGCGGTTCTGCCGGTCGATCGGCTACGGGCACCTCAAGGATCTGAAGTCCAGACTGCAGGTGGACCTTGGCGAAAAGGCCTGGCTGATCGGTGATCGCCTGAAGGACTTTCACCAGCGCAGCCAGCAGGGCAATGCCGAACTGGCCCGTGCGCTGGAACGCGAGATCGCGGCCCTTGTCAGCGTCTACGAACTGGCCGCCACGCCCGCCTTCGCGGCGGCGGTGCAGCGGCTGGCCCGGAGGCAGGCGGTCTGGGTGGCGGGCTTCCAGACAGAACGCGGCCATGCGGCGGAACTGGTTCACAACCTTCAATACCTCCGCGCCGGGGTGAATCTCGCCGATGTCACGGGTGGCCATTTCGCCGAAGTGCTGCTGTCGGACCCCGAAGAGGCGACGCTGGTCCTGATCGACGGGCGCCGCTATTCGCGCCTGACGCGCGACCTTGCCGTGGCCGCGCGGGACGAGGGGATCCCGGTCACGCTGATCACCGACCCCTATTGCGACTGGGCGCCGGGGCTGGTGACGGAACATTTCGCCGTGCCGACCGACCTGAACCATTTCTGGGACACCACTTCTGCCATGTCCTCGCTGATCGGGCTTCTGGTCAACGGCGTCTTCCGCGAACTGGGCGCCGAGGTCGAGGACCGCATGGCCCGCGTCTCGGCACTTTACGACGATTTCATCGGACATACCGTCCCGGGGCGAAACCCGGGCAAACCCTGACCCATCCAACAGAGAGGACCCGCCATGACCCGACTTTTCCGCAAGACCCTGCTATCGGCCAGCGTCAGCCTGGCCGCCCTGATCGCCGCCCAGGCCGCCACCGCGCAGGAGGCCGTCTTCGTGATGGCCACGAACGAGGTGGGGGCCCCCACCTACAACCCGATCAAGGCCACGATGCTGAACACCGCCACCGGCCTGATCTTTGACCGGCTGGTCAGCCAGGCCGCCGACCTGTCCTACCACCCCTGGCTGGCCGAAAGCTGGGAAGAGGCGCCCGACGGCATGGCCTGGACCTTCAAGCTGAAGCAGGGCGTGACCTTCCACAACGGCGAGCCGTTCAACGCCGAAACCGTGAAGGGCTGGCTTGAGCTGTTCAAGACCACCGAGGGCGAGAACGGCTACATGGCCGAGGCCATCGCCTCGGTCGAGGTGGTGGACGAGCACACCGTCAAGTTCGTGATGGCGCGGCCGGAACCGAACCTGCTTTACAACCTGTCCTCCACCTTCATGGGCGTGGTCGAGCCGAAGTCCTTCGCTGCCCTTGGCGACAACTACGGCGTCACCGAGGTCTACGGCACCGGCCCCTTCAAGCTGGAAAGCTTTGCCATCGGGCAGGAAACCGTGCTGGTGCGCAACGAGGGCTACACCTGGGGCCCGGAAGTGGCCGCGAACCACGGCCCGGCCAAGGTGGAGCGCCTGACCTTCCGCGAAATCCCCGAGGATTCAACCGCGTTTCTGGAACTGAAGACCGGCGGGGTGGATTTCCTGTTGTCGGTCCCGGCCGACCTGATGGGCGAGGTGCAGAAAGAGGCCAACCTGGCCGTGCTGACCATGCCGGGCCAGGACGTCTGGTACATGCCGATCAATGTCACCAAGGCCCCCTTCGACGACATCCGCGTGCGCGAGGCGGCCGCCAAGGCGATCAACCAAGAGGAAATCCTGGCCTCGGTCTTCGGCGGTGTCGGCGCGGTGGCCGATACCTTCCTGATCTCGGCCCTGCCGGAAAGCCACGTCCCGGACGGCGCCAAGATCAAGTTTGACCCTGCCCATTCCAATGCCCTTCTGGACGAGGCCGGCTGGGCCATGGGCGAGGGCGGCGTGCGGATGAAGGACGGCCAACCGCTGAAGGTCACACTCTGGACGCAAAGCGACAGCATCTTCCGCCGCCTGACCGAAGTTGTGCAGGCTCAACTCAAGGCCGTGGGGATCGAGGCGGAAATCACCACTTTCGACAGCTCGATGATCCGCGACCAGTACAAGACCGGCGAACAGCATCTGGCCGTGCGGTCCTACAACTGGGACAATGCCGACATCGTCGACTGGTTCTTCGGCGGCGACCGTCTGGGCTATCCGAACGTGTCGATGTTCAACGACCCCAAGGCCGAGGAACTGCGCGCGGCGGCGATGACGGGGGCGAAGAACATGGACGAGCGGATCGCCAACTTCACCGCCTATCATGAATATGTGCTGACCCAGTTCCCGATGGCACCGATCTACCAGCCGGTGCAGGCCATGGCCTACAGCACCGACCGCATCGCGCTTCCCGAAAAGATCGATGCGCCGGCCTTCGGCGCTGCGGCCTTCCTGGATCTGGAAGTCAAGGAGTAACGGGCAGAAAGCGGGAAGACCGGCATGCTGCCCTGGCTCATCAAACGGATCTTGATGCTGGTGCCGGTCTTCCTGGCCGTCTCGGTGGTGATCTTCTCGATCCTCCACTTCATTCCGGGCGATCCGATCGACAATCTTCTGAAGATCGGGTCGTCCCCCGAGGCGCGCGCCGAGATGGAGGCGCGCTACGGCCTGGACCGGTCCTTGCCGGTGCAATACGGCATCTGGCTGTCGAACGTCCTGCAGGGGGATCTGGGCACTGCCATCGTGGCGCGCCGCCCGGTGGCGGACCTGATCGCGCAGGCGCTGCCGCATTCCCTCCGCCTCGGGGGGCTGGCGCTCCTGTTTTCAACCGTCGTCGGCGTTACCCTGGGCGTGGTGGCGGCGCTGAGCCGTGACCGCTGGTCCGACCGGGCGATCATGGGCGGCGTGCTGGTGGGATCGACCATGCCCAGCTTCTGGCTGGGGCTGATCCTGATCCTCGTCTTCTCGGTCAGCCTGGGATGGTTTCCGGTCTCGGGCGCACGCGGCTGGCAATCGCTGGTCCTGCCGGTGCTGACCATCGGGCTCGGCGGCACTGCGCTGGTCGCCCGCATCACCCGGGTGTCGATGATCGAGGCCTCGGGGCGCGACTTCGTCACCCTTCTGCACGCCAAGGGCCTGTCACCGCTGCGCATCCAGTTGCGCCATGTGCTGCGCCACGCGCTGATCCCGGTGGTGACGATCCTTGCCCTGCGCATCGGCTGGATCCTCGGCGGCGCCGTCACGGTCGAGGTGGTCTTTGCCCGGCCCGGCCTCGGAACCCTGCTGATCAAGTCCCTGGCCCAGCACGACTATCCGGTGGTGCAGGCCTGCCTCCTGATGCTGGCGATGGCGGTGATGCTCGGCACCCTCATGGGCGACATCCTGCAGGCCCTGATGGACCCGCGCGTGCGGGCGGCCATGACATGATTGCGCCGCTTCGCGCCTTCCGACACCCGCAGGGCGGGCTGGCGGGGTGCTGGCTGATCCTCGTGATCGCCGCCGCCCTGGCCGCGCCTCTGCTCACACCCTATGCCTATGACGTGCAGAACCTGCCGCAAGCCTATCAACCGGCCTCGGCCCGGCACTGGCTGGGCACCGACGAATTCGGGCGTGACCTGCTGACCCGGCTGATCTACGGCGCCCGCACCTCGCTTTCGGTCAGCGCCACGGCGATCTCGATCTCGGTCCTGTGCGGCATGGTGCTGGGTGCGGCGGCGGCGTGGTTCGGCGGCTGGCTCGACCGCGCCGTGACCATGGTCGTCGACCTCAGCTGGTCCTTCCCGGAAATCCTGATCGCGCTGATTCTTGTGGCGATCATCGGACCTGGGACCACCGGCGTGATGATCGCCATCGCAGTCGCCTACATCGCGCAGTTCACCCGCCTGACCCGCGCCCAGATCATGATGCTGAAGGGCGAGACCTTCATCGAGGCCGCGCGTTCGCTCGGGGCCGGCAACGCCCATATCCTGTTTCGCCACCTCTTGCCCAACGCGCTGGCCCCGGTCCTGGTTTCCGCCATGCTGGCCACGGGCGACGCGATCATCCTCGAGGCGACGCTGGGCTTCTTCGGCCTTGGCGCCCAGCCCCCGGTGCCCAGCTGGGGCGGCATGATGTCCGCGGGCTCGGCCCTTGTCTTCAAGGCGCCCTGGGTCATCGTCTTCCCCGGCCTTGCGGTCGCGGTCACCGTCGTCGCCATCAACCTTTACGGCGATGCGCTGATTACCGAACTCGACATCCGGTCACGGTTGCGGAGGGAGGCATGAGCGCGCTCCTGGAGCTTCAGTCCGTCAGCGTCTCGATCGGCAAGGTGGCCCTGCTGGACGGCATCGGGCTGGCCGTGGAACGCGGGCAGATCCTCGGCCTCGTGGGCGAAAGCGGTTCGGGCAAGTCGCTGACCGCGATGGCCGCCATGGGCCTTCTTTCGCTGATCGGCGGACGTGTCACAGCGGGTGTGGTGCGCTTCGACGGGCAGGACATGGCCGCGATGACCGAGGTGCAGCGGCGCAAGCTGCGCGGCCGGCGCATCGGCTTTGTCACCCAGAACCCGATGACGGCGCTCGACCCGGTGCAGCGCATCGGCGAGCAGGTGGATATCGTGTCCCGCCTGCATCTGGGGCTGTCCAGGGCCGACGCCCGTGCCCGCACGCTGCACCTTCTGACCCAGCTTCGCATCCCCGAGGCGGCTACCGTCGCCGAGGCCTGGCCGCATCAGCTGTCGGGCGGCATGAAGCAGCGCATCGTCATCGCCATGGCACTGGCGGGCGATCCCGACCTCATCATCGCCGACGAACCCACGACCGCGCTGGACGTGACGGTTCAAGCCCAGATCATCCAGATCCTCGGCAATCTGGTGCGCGACCGCGGCGTTTCGCTCCTGCTCATCACCCATGACATGAGCGTCGTGGCGCAGGTCTGCGACCGCGTGGCGGTGCTCTACGCGGGCCGCGTCGCGGAAGAAGGCCCGGTCAGTCCGATCTTTGCCGCACCCGCCCATCCCTATACCGCCGCGCTGATAGGCTGCATCCCGCAAGAAGGAATGGCGAAGGGCAGCCTGGCCGGCATTCCAGGCGCTGTTCCCTCTGCCATGACATTCCCCGCGGGTTGCCGGTTCCACCCGCGCTGTCCCCGCGCCAGCGCGGCTTGCTGCGCCAGCCAGCCGCCCATCCTGCCGCGCGGCGAAGGCCGGGTCGCCTGTCACCATCCGGAGGTTGCGGCATGACCGCGCCGCTGATCCAGATCGAGGCGCTCAGCAAGCGCTTCCAGTCCGGGGGCGGCCTCTTCACCAGGCCGCGCGCAATGATGGCGGTGCGCGATGTGACGCTTACCGTCGGCAAGGGCGAGGTTCTCGGTGTGGTCGGCGAAAGCGGCTGCGGCAAGTCCACGCTCGCCCGCCTGGTGCTGCGGCTGATCGAGCCGACCTCAGGCCGCGTCGCCTTTGACGGCACCGAGATCACCGCGCTCTCCCCCTCGGCGCTGCGCAGGATGCGCCGACGCATGGCGATGGTGTTTCAGGATCCCTATTCCAGCCTCGACCCACGCTACACGCTGGCCGACGTGCTGGCAGAGCCGTTCCGTGTGCAGAGCGAACCGCTGCCCGCGGGCCGGGTCGAGGCGATGCTGGCGGCGGTCGGTCTGCCGGCGGCACTGGCGGGCAGCCACCCGCATCAGCTGTCGGGCGGTCAGCGCCAGCGCGTCGGCATCGCCCGCGCCCTTGCGCTGCAGCCCGATTTCGTGGTGCTGGACGAGCCCACCGCCAGCCTCGACGTGTCCATCCAGGCGCAGATCATCGCGCTCCTGGCCGATCTGCGCGACAGGCTGGGATTGACCTATCTGTTCATCAGCCACGACCTCGGGCTGGTGCGCTATTTCTGCGACAGGATCATGGTGATGTATCTGGGATCGGTGGTCGAGGTGCTGCCCGACCCCCGCACAGCACCCCGCCACCCCTATAC
>NZ_WBUS01000244.1 GCF_008933605.1 Albidovulum sp. | reverse complement strand
GCCCAGGCCGCACCGCAGGCGGTCGCCGCCGCGCCGGCTGCCACGGCTCCCACGGCCGCCCCGCCGGCGGCGATCAAGCGCGGCTATATCCAGATCGGCATCTTCAGCACCGAGGCCAATGCGAACCACGCGGCCGCACAGATGAAGGATGCCGGCATGACCGCGACCATCCGCCCCGATCAGGGTGCCGGCAAGACCTATTGGCGCGTGATCGTCGGCCCGGCCGCCTCGGTCGCGGAGCGCGATGCGCTCGTGGCCCGGGTGAAGGGAATCGGCTACCCCGACGCCTATCCCGTCTCGAACTGAGAGGAGCCCCGACATCGCATGGTCAGAGCCGCCATCATCCTTGCCTTCGCCCTTCTCGCGGCCCTTCCCGCGCGTGCCTTCGACACGCTTGCCGGCGCCGCCTGGGTCTACGACATGGAGACCGGGACGGTCCTCCTGTCGAAGAACGCCGATGAACCGCTGCCACCGGCCTCGATGTCCAAGCTCATGACGCTGAACATGCTCTTCGAGGCGCTGAAGGACGGGCGGGTGCGGCTCGACGATACCTTTGCGGTCTCGTCGAGGGCGCGCGCCATGGGCGGCTCGACGATGTTCCTGAACGAGACCGACCGGCCGACGGTCGAGGAGCTGATCAAGGGGATCATCGTCAACTCCGGCAACGACGCCTGCGTCGTGGTGGCGGAGGGGCTCGCCGGCAGCGAGGAAGAATTCGCCAAGAAGATGAACGAGCGCGCCCGCGCAATCGGCATGACGAAATCGACCTTCGCAAACTCCTCCGGCTGGCCGCACCCGAACCAGCGGATGAGCATGCACGACCTCGGGGTGCTCGCGGTGCGGCTCATCGCCGAGTTCCCCGAATACTATGGCTACTTCGCGCTGACGGAGTTCGAACACGACGGCCGCGCGCCGGACAACCGCTTCAACCGCAATCCGCTTCTGTCCATGGGGATCGGGGCGGACGGGCTCAAGACCGGCCACACCGAGGAGGCGGGCTTCGGCCTCGTCGGATCGGCGGTCCAGGGCGGGCGGCGCATCGTCTTCGTGGTGAGCGGGCTCAGGGACGCGACGGAACGGGCAGAGGAGTCGCAGCGCATCGCGACCTGGGCCTTTCGCGAATTCGCGCTGAAGACGATCGCCCCGGCGGGCAGCCGGATCGCGGAGGCCGATGTCTGGCTCGGCGCGGCCTCGCGCGTGGGGCTGGTGGCCGAGCAGGACGTCCGGATTCTCCTGCCCTCGCTCGCGCGCGACGGGCTGAAGGGCGAGGTCGTCTATACCGGACCGGTGGAGGCGCCGATCGAGGCCGGCCAGAAACTCGCCGATCTTGTCATCGCGGTGCCGGACATGGAGCCGGTGACGGTGCCGCTCGTCGCCGAGCAGGCGGTGGCCAAGGGCGGCTTCTCGACCCGGCTTCGCACCGCCTTCGGCAGGGTGGCCACGCGCGTCATGGCCGAAGTCGGAAGCTGACGGTGGCGGGCCGGTCCGGGACGATGTTCATCACCTTCGAGGGGATCGACGGATCGGGCAAGTCCACCCAGGCGCGGCTTCTCGCCGAGCATCTCCGCGCGAGGGGCCATGAGGTCGTGCTGACGCGGGAGCCCGGCGGATCGCCGGGCGCGGAGGAGATCCGCCGGCTGGTGCTCGAAGGCGACCCCGAGCGCTGGTCGGCCGAGACCGAGATCCTTCTGTTCACCGCGGCGCGGCGCGACCATCTGGAGCGGGTGATCGAGCCTGCGCTCGCCGCCGGGAAGGTCGTAATCTCGGACCGCTTCGCCGATTCGACCCGAATGTATCAGGGCCTGTCGCGCGGCGACCTGCGCGGCGTGGTGGACAGGCTCCACGCGCTGATGATCGGTCGCGAACCCGACCTCACCTTCGTCATCGACATGGACCCGGACCTTGGCCTTGCCCGCGCCAGGGCCCGCAACGGGACGGAGGAGCGGTTCGAGGATTTCGGCGCGGACCTCCAGCGGAAGATGCGCGCGGGCTTCGTCGCGCTCGCCGCCGAGTTTCCCGGCCGTTGCCGGTTGATCGACGGCAACCGGCCGGCAGAGACCGTGGCGGCCGAGGTCGCGGCGGTGGCCGACAGGGCGCTCGCGTGAGCGACGACGCGATCCCCGAACCCGACCGGGTGGAGGGCGCGCGGCATCCGCGCGACACCGTCCGCCTCATCGGGCAGGAAGCGGCGGAGACTGCCTTCCTCGACGCCTATGCCGCCGGGCGGCTTCATCACGCCTGGCTCCTGACCGGCCCCCTCGGGGTCGGCAAGGCGACGCTCGCCTGGCGGATCGCGCGGTTCCTCCTCGCCACGCCGGAGGACGCGGGCGGGGGCCTCTTCGGCGATGCGCCGACCGCGCCGGAGAGCCTCGACGTCGACCCGGCGCATCCCGTGGCCCGGCGCCTTCACGCCGGTTCCGAAGGCCGACTCTTCGTGCTCCGACGCGCCTGGGACGAGGAGAGGAAGCGGCTGAAGACGGTGATCACCGTCGACGAGGTGCGCCGTCTCGCGGGCTTCCTGCATCTGTCCGCGCCCGATGGCGGGCGGCGCGCCGTGATCGTCGATCCGGCAGACGAGATGAACGCGGCGGCCGCCAACGCGTTGCTGAAGATGCTCGAGGAACCGCCCCCTGGCGTGACCTTCCTTCTCGTGAGCCACCAGCCATCGCGGCTCCTGCCGACGATCCGCTCGCGCTGCCGCGAACTCAGGCTCTCCGCGCTGTCGCCCGCCGATCTCGCGGCCGCCATCGCGGCGGCAGGCGCGACGGCCGACGACGGGGCCGGCCTCGCGGTGCTTGCCGGCGGCTCGGTGGGTGAGGCGATCGCGTACTCGCGTCAGATGTACGAGATCACGCTGGCACGTAACCCGTCGCTGTCAATCCCAAACCTGGATTTCAGCGGTGCACCGTGTGGCATCGACGTGCG
>NZ_WBUS01000059.1 GCF_008933605.1 Albidovulum sp. | reverse complement strand
CTCATTGCGTGTCCGACAGGCGCGGTGCCCGCGGACCGGTTGCGTCGCGCCGGCCCTCGCCGGCGCCCGTCGGCTCAGACGCCGATGTCCATGAGATAGCCCTGCTCGCGCCGGCGGTGCTTCGCCTCGTTCGGGTCCTCGATCTTCGTGGCCGGGGTGACATCGTGCGGCCGGCGGAGGGCGGCGAAGAGCGACGCGATCCACCCGCGGCTGGAGGGGCGCTGGATCGACTGGCTCTGGTACTCGCCGGCGATGTCGTAAAGGCTCATCTCAGTTCCTCCGTGAGTGCCCGGCTCCCCGACCGGTTCGGATGGGTTGAGGGCGGTCTTCTGCCCGATGTCGCTGCCCCAGACTGGAGGGCATTTCTTTCCAGCATGTTAACAAGACCGATTTATCCTTCCGGTTGTGGCAAGATTGAGGCCGGCGCGGGGATTTGTTTCGACGCTGCGGCGCCGCGCGGCCGCATTTGCCGTGTCGGTCCCCGCCACGCGCCCTTCACGAGCCCATCACGGGCCTCCGCCCGGCGGAATCGCCGCGGCCTTGCGGAATCCCGCGTCAGGCTCTATCGCCTGTCAGACTCCAGGAAAGCCCGCCCATGAAGTTTCTCGATCTTGCCAAGGTCTATATCCGCTCCGGTGGCGGCGGCGCGGGCTGTTCGAGCTTCCGGCGCGAGAAGTTCATCGAGTTCGGCGGGCCGGACGGCGGCGACGGGGGCAATGGCGGCTCGGTCTGGGCCGAGGCGGTGGAGGGGCTGAACACGCTCATCGACTTCCGCTACCAGCAGCATTTCTTCGCCAGGAACGGCCAGCCCGGCATGGGCAGCCAGCGGACCGGCAAGTCGGGCGAGGACATCGTGCTGAAGGTGCCGGTCGGCACCGAGATCATCGACGAGGACGAGGAAACGCTGATCGCCGACCTGACCGAGGTCGGGCAGCGGGTGCTGCTCGCCCAGGGTGGCAACGGCGGCTGGGGCAACCTGCGCTTTAAGTCCAGTACCAACCGCGCGCCGAGCCGCGCCAATCCCGGCCAGGAGGGGGTGGAGCGGACGATCTGGCTGAGGCTGAAGCTCATCGCCGATGCCGGCCTCGTGGGGCTGCCGAATGCCGGCAAGAGCACCTTCCTTGCCGCGGTCTCGAATGCCCGGCCGAAGATCGCGGAATATCCCTTCACCACGCTGGTGCCGAACCTCGGCGTCGTCGGGATCGACGGCAAGGAGTTCGTCATGGCCGATATCCCCGGCCTCATTGAGGGCGCGTCGGAGGGCCGCGGCCTTGGCGATCTCTTCCTCGGCCATGTCGAGCGCTGCGCCGTGCTCCTGCACCTCGTCGATGGAACTTCCTCAACGATCGCAAAGGATTACCGGACGATCCTTCAGGAACTCGAGGCCTATTCCGAGGACCTCGTCGCAAAGCCCCGGATCACCGCGCTTAACAAGATCGACGCGCTCGACGCGAGGACGCTCGCGAACCGCCGCCGCAGCCTCGAAAAGGCGTCCGGCGGGGCGGTCTTCGCGATTTCCGGTGTCACCGGCCAGGGCGTTCCGGAGGTGCTGCGCGCGCTTTTCTCGATTATTGCCGAGGGCCGGCGCGAGGCCGCGCCCGAGGAGCGGGAATGGCGACCCTGAGGCCGGACATCGCGGCGGCGCGGCGTCTTGTCGTCAAGATCGGCTCGGCGCTCCTTGTCGACCGCCGCACCGGCCTCAAGCAGGACTGGCTGTCGGCCCTCGCGCTTGACGTGGCCGAGGCGAAGTCGCGCGGCGCCGATGTGGTGCTGGTCTCATCGGGCTCCATCGCGCTGGGTCGCAAGGTCCTGGGCCTGCCCGAGGGCGTGCTGACGCTGGAGCAATCCCAGGCCGCCGCCGCTGTCGGCCAGATCCGCCTTGCCCGCGCCTACGAGGAAGTCCTCGCCCCCCATGGGCTGACCACCGCGCAGGTGCTGGTGACGCTGGAGGACACCGAGGATCGCCGTCGCTACCTCAACTCCCGCGCGACGATGGAGACGCTTCTGGGCCTCGGCGTCGTGCCGATCGTGAACGAGAACGACACGGTCGCGACCGACGAAATCCGCTTCGGCGACAACGACCGTCTGGCCGCGCAGATCGCGGTGACCGTGGGCGCCGACCAGCTGATCCTTCTCTCCGACGTCGACGGCTTCTACACCGCGAACCCGAAGGAAGACCCTGCGGCCACCCGCTTCGACGTGGTTGATACGATCACGCCCGAGATCGAGGCGATGGCGGGCGACCCGATCAGCGGGCTGTCGAAGGGGGGCATGAAGACCAAGCTTCTCGCCGCGAAGACCGCCGTCGCAGGCGGCTGCGCAATGGCGATCATGGAAGGCTCTACCCTCAGGCCGCTGAAGGCCCTGGCCGAAGGCGCGACGCGGACCTGGTTCGTCCCCTCCGCCGACCCGCATGTCGCGCGCAAGCGCTGGATCAACGCGATGAAGCCGAAGGGCGAGCTGATGCTGGACGCGGGCGCCGTTACGGCCCTGCGGGCCGGGAAAAGCCTTCTCCCGGCGGGGGTTACGAAAGTGACCGGCAGCTTCGGCCGCGGTGAGCCGGTGGCGATCCTCAGCCCCGAGGGCGTGGTTCTCGGCAAGGGGCTGGTGCGCTATACTTCCGCCGAGGCCCGCAAGATCGCCGGGCACCGGTCCGGTGAGATCGAGGCGATCCTGGGCTATCAGGGCCGCGCGGCGCTGGTGCACCGGGACGACATGGTGGTCTGAGGGGCCCGGTTTCCGCAAGGAGATCGGACCGGAAATCTAGGAGTTTCTGGCGCGGAGTTTTCGCAAACCCCGCTGCCCGGATGGAAAGGACGCGCAATGGACGGCCCGTTCACCGACCTGATGACCGACATCGGCCAGAAGGCCCGTGCGGCGGCAGCCGAGCTTGCCTGCGCCTCCTCGGAACGCAAGGCCACGGCGCTGATCTCGGCCGCCGATGCGGTCTGGCGACGTCGGCAGGAGATCCTCGACGCGAACGTCCTCGACCTTGACGCAGGCGCCCAGAAGGGCCTGACCCCGGCCATGCTCGACCGCCTGAAGCTGGACGACAACCGCCTGCACGGCATCGTCGACGCGCTGCGCCTGATCGCCGAACAGAAGGACCCGGTGGGCCGAATCCTCGCCGAATGGGACCGCCCGAATGGTCTCCACATCCGGCGCGTCGCCACCCCCCTGGGCGTCGTCGGCGTGATCTACGAGAGCCGCCCGAACGTCACCGCCGACGCGGGCGCGCTCTGCCTCAAGTCCGGCAACGCCGTGATCCTGCGCGGCGGCTCGGAAAGCTTCGAGACCTCCGAGGCGATCCATTCCTGCATGCTCGACGGCCTCAAATCCGCGAACCTCCCCGCAGCGGCGATCCAGTTCATCCCGACCCGGGACCGCGAGATGGTCACGGCCATGCTGCAGGCCACCCAATACATCGACGTCATCGTCCCCCGCGGCGGCAAGGGTCTCGTCGGCCTCGTCCAGCGCGAGGCGCGGGTGCCGGTCTTCGCGCACCTCGAAGGCATCTGCCACGTCTACGCCGACCGCGACGCCGACCTCGACAAGGCCCGCCGCGTGGTCCTGAACGCCAAGACCCGCCGCACCGGCATCTGCGGCGCGGCCGAGTGCCTCCTGATCGACTGGCAGTTCTACACCAAGCACGGGTCCGTCCTGATCGAGGACCTCATCAAGGCGGGCGTCGAGGTCCGCACCGAAGGGGAGCTCCTCAAGATCCCCGGCACCAGGAAGGCTGGGCCCGATGATTTCGGGCGCGAGTTCCTGGACATGATCATCGCGGCCAAGCTTGTGGACGGGGTGGACCAGGCGATCGACCACATCCGCAGATACGGCAGCCAGCACACCGAGGCGATCCTGACCGAGAACGACGCCACCGCCGCGCGGTTCTTCGAGCGGCTCGATTCGGCGATCCTGATGCGCAATGCCTCCACTCAGTTCGCCGACGGCGGCGAGTTCGGCATGGGGGCGGAGATCGGCATCGCCACCGGAAAGCTGCATGCGCGCGGGCCGGTGGGCGCCGAGCAGCTGACGAGCTTCAAGTACCTCGTGACCGGCGACGGCACGATCCGCGCCTGACCCTCAGTAGCGCAGGGCGATGGCGGTGTCCTCGAGCCTGAGCGCGAGGCTGCGGCCCTGCCGCGCAAGCTCCGCGGGTAGGAGCGCGAACTGCACCTGGGCCGCCGTGACCTCGGCGGTTCCGTCACCCCCGAGCCGGTCCCAGAGGGAGGGGTCGAGCTTCAGCCGCGGCGCCTCGGCGCCGATCTGCCAGAGGTCGCCCTCCGTCGTCACCCGGATGCGGCCGCCGAAGGGGAGCGCGCTTTCGAGGCACTGGATCGCGAGGAAGGCGAGCTTCACCTCGGTGCGGGCGGCATCGCCCGCGAGATCCCAGTCGATCTTCAGCCGCCCCCCGTGCGTCATGTCGTCGAGGATCGAGCGCACCTCGGCCCGCGCGACGCCCTGTCCCGGCGCCGCCGCGCCGAATGCGAGGCGGAAGAAGCGGATGCGCGCATTGGCATTGGTGACGCTTTCCGCGATCAGCGCGAGTTCGGGGCCCGCGCCGTTGCCCGACATCATCAGCAGTTCCACCCCGTTGCCGATCGCGCCGAGCGGGCTGATAAGGTCGTGGCAGATGCGCGAGCCGACGAGGGCCACGAGGTCGGACGGTTCACCCGGCATCGGCGGCCTGCGGCAGGGAGGAAAGCCCGTGAACGAGATCCTGGAGCCCGGAATGCTGGTGCGTCATCCCGACTGCCCCGACTGGGGGCTCGGCCAGGTGCAGTCGCGCATCGGCAGGCGGATCACCGTGAACTTCGAACACGCCGGCAAGGTGGTGATCGACGGCGAACGGGTGGCGCTTCGGCTGGTCATCGGCCCCGGGGACTGACTTAAAGGTGTTTCCGGCACGCTAGCACAGCCCAAGGTAGTGTCAACGCGCGCCGCGGGTGCCAGTCGGTTGCAAATGACATGGCCCCCTCCTACAACGCGCAGGCATTCCGAATGACGCGGGTGTGGCAGCGACGATGACCCTCGATACCACGCAGTTCCAGGTGCGCCTGGCCGTGTCCGAGACCGACCTTCTCGCGGCGGAGCGGCTGCGCTACCGGGTCTTCGTCGAGGAACTGGGCGGCGACGGGCCGCTGGTCGATCACGCGGGGCGATTCGAGCGCGACGAGTTCGACCCGGTGATGGATCACCTGATCCTCGTCGACACCACCCGCGACGCGGCGGCGCTCGATCATGTGGTCGGGGCGTACCGGCTCTTGCGCAGCGACCGCGCCGCAGCCTTCGGGCGGTTCTATTGCGACGGCGAATACGACCTCGGCCCCCTGCGCGCGTCCGGGCGGAGGCTCCTGGAGCTTGGCCGCTCCTGCGTCGATGCGGACTACCGGGGCGGTACCGCGATGTTCCTCCTCTGGAACGCGCTCGCGGACTATGTGCTCGACCACGGGGTCGAGGTGCTCTTCGGGGTGGCAAGCTTCCACGGCACGGACGTGGAGGCGCTGAAGCTGCCGCTGTCCTGGCTTCACCACCACCACCTTGCGCCAGAGCCGATCCGGGTGCGGGCACTGCCGGCGCACTACCAGCGGATGGACCTGATCCCGGCCGAGGCGCTCGACCGGCGGGCGGCGATGGTGGCGATGCCGGCGCTGATCAAGGCCTATCTCAGGCTCGGCGGCTTCGTCGGCGATGGCGCCTTCATCGACCAGGCGTTCAACACGACGGACGTCTGCCTGCTGATGGACACGGCGGCGATGAGCGAGCGGCACAAGGGGTTCTACACCCGCAAGCACGAGCCCAGGGCGTGACGACCTGGCGCGAGGCGGAGCCGGCCGACACGGTGCGGATCGGGCCCCCGGGGCTCGTCCTGGCGGTGCTGCGCGGGCTCGTCTTCGGCGCCGTGACCTATGGCGGGCTCGCACTTCTCCTTCTCCTGCGGCTGATCGAGCGCCCGCTCTTCGGCGCGGACCGGCCGCTCACGCCGCATGTCACCCGCACCGTCTGCCGGCTGGCCTTCCCGATCCTGGGGATCCGCTACCGCGTGCGGGGAACGCCGATGCGCCACCGCGGCGCCGTCGTGTCGAACCATGTCTCCTGGCTCGACATCTTCGCGCTGAATGCCTGCCAGACGGTCTACTTCGTCGCCAAGTCCGAGGTTTCCCGCTGGGCCTTCATCGGCTGGCTCGCCCGGGCGACCGGGACGGTCTTCATCGCCCGTGACCCGAAGGAGGCGAAGGCCCAGCAGGCGGTCTTCGAGGCGCGCCTGCGCGCGGGCCACAAGCTGATGTTCTTCCCCGAGGGCACCTCGACCGACGGCCTGCGGGTGATACCCTTCAAGTCCACGCTCTTCGCAGCGTTCTACACCCACGGGCTCGACGAGATCATGCAGGTCCAGCCGGTCAGCCTGGTCTACCGCGCTCCGGACGGCCGGGGGGAGCGGTTCTACGGCTGGTGGGGCGACATGAACTTCGCCAGCCATCTCCTGAAGGTGCTTGCACAATTCCGCCAGGGCTCGGTCGAGGTCGTGTTCCACGACCCGATCGCCGTGGATTCCGTCGCCTCGCGCAAGGACCTCGCCCGGGCCTGCGAGGCAAGCGTGCGGTCGGACCTTCGCACGACGCTCGGCCCGCGTTACCAGGGCTGAGCGTCAGTCGAGCGGCGCGAGGAGGGCGCGCAGCGCGGCAAGCGGGTCATCGGCGCCCCAGATTTCCGGCCCGATGCCGAGGAAGTCGCTGACGGGCGCAAGCTCGGCCACGAGCGCCGGGGTCAGGCCGCCCTCGGCCACGACCGGAACCTCGATCATCTCCGACCACCAGGCGAAGAGGTCGCGGTCCGCCCGCGCGGCCCCGCCCAAGAGCGTCTCGCCCACCGGCCCGAAGGCGACGTAGTCGGCCCCGGCCTCGCCCGCGTTCATCCCCTCGTGCCGGGTCGCGCCGCAATAGGCGCCGACGATGGCATCGGCCCCGAGCGCCTTGCGCGCCTCGCGCACGCTCCGCGCCCCGTCGGTCAGGTGGACGCCGTCGAGCCCGTGCCGCTCGGCAATCCCGAGATGGGTCTCCACCACGATGGCGACGTCGCGGTCATGGGCCACGGCCCGCAAGGCATCGGCGGCGCGCCCGATCCGGTCGGCATCCGCCGTGGCGAGGCCGAAGCGAAGGCAGGCGACATCCGCAGCGTCGAGAACCCGCGCGAGCCGGTCGGGGAAGACCGCGAGGTCGAGGTCGGGCGGGGCGATGAGGTAGATCTGCGGTCGGTCTTGGGCGGCCATGCACGGCTCCGGATCGGCGGTGATCGGCCCCGATTAGCGCAGTTTTGCAGCCTTGGCTACGGGCCCCGGCGCTTCGTTCGTCCCCCGCTGCACACCGGGTCACGCCGCTTGCCGGCCCGTGCGCGAGCGCGTATCAGGCCGCGATGCCAACCGATGCGCTCAAGAACCCGCCCGTGTCCCAGCCCGCCTTCATCCTCGTCCGCCCGCAGATGGGCGAGAACATCGGCGCGGCGGCGCGGGCGATGCTGAATTTCGGGCTCGTCCACATGCGGATGGTGGACCCCCGCGACGGCTGGCCCAACCCGCGCGCGGTCGCCATGGCCTCGGGCGCGGCAGGGCGGGTGCTCGACCATGCCGGCGTCTTCGCGACCCTGCCCGAGGCGGTGGCCGATTGCGCCTATGTCTTTGCCACGACGGCACGGGGGCGCGACCTGACGAAGCCGGTGATGACGCCCGAACGGGCGATGGACCACGCCCGCGCCCTCTCTGCCGCGGGGCGGAAGGTCGCCGTGCTCTTCGGCCCGGAGCGCGCGGGGCTGGAGAACGAGGACGTGGCGCGGGCCAACGCGATGATCTCGGTGCCGGTGAACCCGGATTTTCCCTCGCTGAACCTCGCGCAGGCGGTGCTGCTCTGCGCCTACGAATGGGGCCGGCAGGGGACAGCGGCCGCGCCCGAAGTGCTGGCGCTCGCCGGGACGGAGCTTGCCAGCGCAATCGAGGTCGAGAAACTCGGCGACCACTTCGAGGCGCGGTTGGAGGCGGCGGGGTTCTTCTTTCCCGAGACGAAGGCCGAGGGCATGAAGCTCAACCTCCGCAATCTCTGGAGCCGGATGCCGCTGACGCGCGCGGACGTGCAGACGCTGCACGGGATGCTGCGTCAGCTCCTGCGCCGGCGGGACGGGTAGGGGCGGCGGCCTTGCAGCTTTCGCGGCGCCGGCCTAGTGTCCGCGCGCTTGAACGGAGGCGGCGATGGCAGGCAAGCGCAGCATCTTCGAGGAGGTGGGCGAGGGGGTGACGGTCCCGCTGCCCCCGGTTGGCGGCATGATCGACGAGGGCCGGGGCGGCGCGCGGGGCTGGGTCCGGCTCTGGCTCGTGATCCTCTTCGCGCTCGTCGTGGCGATGATCGCCGTCGGCGGGCTGACGCGGCTGACCGATTCCGGGCTCTCGATCACCGAGTGGCGCCCCGTCACCGGCGCGCTGCCACCCATGAACGAGGCTGACTGGCAGGCGGAATACGCGAAGTACCAGGCGAGCCCCGAGTTCCAGTTGCAGAATCACCAGATGGACCTCGCCGCGTTCAAGGCGATCTACTGGTGGGAATGGGGGCACCGGCAACTCGGCCGCGTCGTCGGGCTGGTCTGGGTGGTGGGCTTCGTCCTCTTCTGGGCGACGAAGCGCATGCCGCCCGGCTGGACCGGAAGGCTCGCCGCGCTCGGCGCGCTCGGTGCGCTGCAGGGGGCGATCGGCTGGTGGATGGTCGCCTCGGGGCTGACGGGCCGGATGGTGGATGTCGCCTCCTACCGGCTGGCCACCCATCTCGGCCTTGCCTTCGTGATCCTCGGTCTCATTGCCTGGTACATGCTCTCCCTCGCGCGGACGGAGCCCGCGCTGCTGCAGGCGCGGCGGTTGCGCGAGGCGCGGCTTTTCTCGCTTGCCACCGGACTGATGCATCTGGCCTTCGTGCAGATCCTTCTCGGCGCCCTCGTCGCGGGGATCGACGCGGGGCGGGCCTTCCCGACCTGGCCGCTGATGGGCGACAGCTTCTTTCCGGCCGATGCCTTCTACCTGCCCGAGGGCGGCCCGGCGGTGCTGGCCATCTTCGAGAACCCCGGCCTCGTGCAGTTCCTCCACCGGATGGCCGGTTACCTCCTCCTTGCCCTCGCGGTGGTGGCCTGGGCGAAGGGCCGGCGGTCGTCGCATCCGGCGACGCGTGCCGCCTTCGCCTGGATGGCGACGGCCGTGTTAGGCCAGGTCGTGCTCGGCATCGTCACCGTTCTCCATGCCGCGCCGCTCGCGCTCGGGCTCGTTCACCAGCTCGGCGCGGTCGCGGTCTGGGTTCTGATCCTGCGCGCCCGGCACCGGGTGCAGTATCCCGTCGCCCAGTCCATCCGGGGGGCAAGATGAGCGCGTTCCGGGACCTCATGGCCTTCCAGCGCGAGACCGAGGCGCTGGCGCAGATCGCCGGTCGGCTCGGCTGGGACCAGGAGACGGTGATGCCCCCGGGCGCGGCCGACCAGCGCGGCGAGGAGATGGCCGCGATCGAGGGCGTGCTGCATGCCCGCCGCACCGATCCGCGCGTCGGCGACTGGCTCTCGCGGGCCGAGGCAACGGATGCGGCCGGGGCGCGGGCGCTTGCGCTCATCGCGCGCACCTACGGGCGCAACGCCGCCGTGCCGGGAAGGCTCGTCTCCGAGATCGCGCGGGTGACGAGCGTCGCCCAGGGCATCTGGGCCGAGGCGCGGGCGCGCAACGACGTGGCCCACTTCCTGCCGACGCTCGAGCGGGTTGTGGCGCTGGTCCACGAGAAGGGTCAGGCGCTGGCGGCGACGGGCTATGGCGGGGGCGATCCCTACGACGCGCTTCTGGACGATTACGAGCCCGAGGCCACGGCCGCGAGCATCGCCGCGATCTTCGACCGGATGCGGCCGCGCCTTGTGGCGCTGCGGGAACGCATTCTCGGCGCGGACCGTCACCCGGCGCCGCTGTCCGGCCATTTCGCCGAGGCGCGGCAGCTCGGGCTCGCCCGCGACCTCGCCACGGCCTTCGGCTACGACTGGAACCGCGGCCGGCTCGACCTCGCGGTGCACCCGTTCTCTTCCGGTTCGGGCAACGACGTGCGGATCACCACGCGGGTGGTGGAGGCCGAGCCCTTCAACTGCTTCTATTCGACGATCCACGAGACCGGCCATGCCGCCTACGAACAGGCCATCGACCAGGCACACCTGATGACACCGCTCGGCGCCGGGGTGTCGATGGGCGTGCATGAAAGCCAGAGCCGGATCTACGAGAACCAGCTCGGCCGCAGCCGGGCCTTCACCCATTGGCTGCACGGCCAGATGCACGCGATCTTCGGCGACTTCGGCGTGGGTTCCCCCGAGGAATTCTACCGCACGGTCAACCGCGTCCAGTCGGGCTTCATCCGCACCGAGGCGGACGAGGTGCACTACAACCTCCACATCATGATGCGCTTCGACCTCGAGCGCGCGCTCTTTTCCGGCGGGCTCGCGGTCGCGGACCTGGAGGACGCCTGGAACACTCGCTTCGCCAGGGACTTCGGCGTGGCGGTGGACAGGCCCGCGAACGGGATGCTTCAGGACGTTCACTGGTCGGTCGGGCTCTTCGGCTATTTCCCGACCTACTCCCTCGGCAACGTCTACGCGGGATGCCTGCACAGGGCGCTCCGTGCCGACCTTCCCGACCTCGACACGGGCCTCGCGCAGGGCGACGCAAGGCCCGCGACGGAGTGGCTGCGCGCCAAGGTGCAGCGCTACGGCGGGCTCTACGCCCCGGCCGAGGTGATCGAGCGGGCCACCGGCGCGGCGCCTTCGGAGGGACCGTTACTCGACTACCTCGAGGCGAAGTTCGGCGCGATCTACGGGCTCTGACGGCCCCCTGGGAAGGCAGGGGGCGCTGCTCCCTGAGCCCCGGAGCATCTGCGCCACGACGAAAGGCGAGGTCAGGACCAGTCCGGCTTGCGCTTGTCGAGGAAGGCGGCGATCCCCTCCTCGGTGTCGCGCCAGAGCATGTTCTCGACCATGACCGCTGCGGCATGGTCGTAGGCGGCCGCGCGCGTCATCTCGATCTGGTCGTAGAAGGCGCGCTTGCCGATCTTCACGGCGGCGCTGAGCTTGGCGGCGACCGTCTCGGCGAGTGCCCGGGTCTCGGCGGCGAGCATCTGCGTGGGCACGACCCGGTTCACGAGCCCGACCTCGGCGGCGCGCTGGGCGTCGATGAACGCGCCGGTCGTCAGCATCTCGAACGCGACCTTGCGGGGCACGTTGCGGCTGAGCGCGACCATCGGGGTGGAGCAGAAGAGGCCGATATTGACGCCGTTGACGCCGAAGCGCGTACCTTCCGCCGCGACGGCCATGTCGCAGGAGGCGACGAGCTGGCAGCCCGCCGCCGTGGCGATGCCGTGGACCTCGGCGATGACCGGCTGGGGCAGGGCGGGGATCATCTGCATCACTTCGGCACAGCGGGCGAAGAGGTCGGCGAAATAGGCGCGCCCCCTGTCGGGGGCGGCGCGGCCCGCCTGCATCTCCTTCAGGTCGTGGCCCGCGCAGAAGGCGCGGCCCTCGCCCTTCAGGATCACCACGCGGGTGTCCCTGTCCTCGCCCAGCCGGGCGAATTCGGCTTTGAGAGCGGCGAGCATCGCGTCGGAGAGCGCGTTGAGGCTTCCCGGGGCGTTCATCGTCAGCGTGGCGATGTGGCCCTCGTCCGTCCGCAACAAGAGATCGGTCATCTTGCCATTCCCTCCCTTTGCGGGAAGCTTACGGGTAGGAAAGCGGAGACGGAAGATGCAGGTGGTGATGACCGAGGCGGAACTGGGCGCCTTCCTCGCGCGGGAGTTTCCACAGGTCGCGGAGGATTTCGTGGTGGAGCGGCTGACCGCGGAGGGGGTCGTGGTGCGGCTGCGTGTCGCCGAACGGCACCTGAGGCCCGGCGGCACCGTCTCGGGCCCCAACATCTTCGCGCTCGCCGACGTGGCCGTCTACCTGGCACTGCTGGCCCGGATCGGGCCGGTGGCGCTCGCCGTCACCACGAACGCGGGAATCGACTTCCTGCGCAAGCCCGAGGCGGGACGCGACCTCATCGGCGAGGCGCGGCTGCTGAAACTCGGCCGGGTGCTGGCGGTGGGAGAGGTCCTGGTGAGGAGCGACGGGCGGGCCGAGCCGGTGGCGCGCGCGAACCTGACCTATTCGATCCCGCCGGCACGCTGAGCCGGCGCGGCAGCGGCTGGAATCGGCCGGCGGGCGTCCGAAAAACTGGGGTATTATGATACCTATTTTGCAGAGCATTGAAATCGATAGGATATTATCCCGCGAAGAGACTTGACGGGCGTGCGGCAATGCAGGAAAAGCCCGCATCCGAATTCGGGGTGCGCAAATGGCGTGCCTCCGACCGCTTCCGAACCCGAAGGGCCAGAGATGAAGACCTATACCGCGAAGCCGGCGGAGATCGAGAAGAAGTGGATCCTGATCGACGCCGAGGGCGTCGTTCTGGGCCGCCTCGCCACGATCGTCGCCAACCGCCTGCGTGGCAAGCACAAGCCGACCTTCACGCCGCACATGGACATGGGCGACAACGTGATCGTCATCAACGCCGACAAGGTGCAGATGACCGGCAACAAGCGCGCCGACAAGCGCTACTACTGGCACACCGGCCACCCGGGCGGGATCAAGTTCCGCACGGCCGAGCAGGTGCTGGAAGGCGCCCATCCCGAACGCGTGGTGATGAAGGCCGTGGAGCGGATGATCAGCCGCAACAAGCTCGGCCGCCAGCAGATGACGCACCTGCGCGTCTATGCAGGCAGCGCCCATCCGCACGAGGCGCAGTCGCCCGAAGTCCTCGACGTGAAGTCGATGAACCCGAAGAACACCCGGAGCGCATGAGATGGCCGACGAAATCAAATCCCTCGACGATCTGAAATCGATCGTCGCCGGCAGCGCCGCCGCGGTCGAGGTCGAAGCGCCCCGCGAGCCGCAGCGTGACAAGTTCGGCCGTTCCTATGCCACCGGCAAGCGCAAGGACGCGGTCGCCCGCGTCTGGATCAAGCCGGGGTCGGGCAAGTTCCTCATCCGCAACAACAAGGGCGAGTTCATCGACTATTCGAAGTACTTCGCCCGTCCGGTGCTGCAGATGATCCTGCGCCAGCCGTTCCAGGTGGCCAATGTCGAAGGTCAGTTCGACGTGATGGCGACGGTGGCGGGCGGCGGGCTTTCGGGCCAGGCCGGCGCGGTCAAGCACGGAATCAGCCGGGCGCTCCAGCTCTACGAACCGAGCCTCCGTCCGGCGCTCAAGGCGGCGGGCTTCCTGACCCGCGACAGCCGCGTGGTCGAGCGGAAGAAGTACGGCAAGGCGAAGGCCCGCCGGTCCTTCCAGTTCTCCAAGCGCTGATCTCGCGCCCCGTTCGGGGCCGACCGCAAGATATGGGGCGCGTCCTGCCGGACGCGCCCTTATTCGTGGAAAGTGCACGGAATCAATCTGTTGCGCTCTGTTGCGCTGCGGACTCGCTCACGCGGATTTGTCCGCGGCCCGGTTGACCCGAGGGCGCGGTCGCCTGCATGGTCGCCGCATTGAGGCAGAAAACCAGAGCAGCAAAATGCCCCTCCAGTCCTACCACAGCTCCCACGGGGGCTTCGATTTCCTTGGCCTGCGCAAGGCCGCGTCCGGCGGAATCGAGATCATCTACGACGACGGCGTCGCCCGGCGGATGATCTGGCGTGTCCGCACGCCGGCCGCCGATCACACCATCGGCGAGGTGCTGCGTTATGCGGTGGACCAGACGCGGGTCCTGCCAGCGCTCTATTCCGAGCTGAAGCGGCGCGCCATCGCGATCGAGGCCGTCGCGGCCTGACGCCGGCGGAGCCTTGTCCCGGCGCGCGGCGTCGGCTCGCTCACAGAAAAAACGGCCGGGCAGAGCCCGGCCGAGGGAACGGGTCCGTCGGGGATGTTCGGGACCCTGAACTCAGCGCCAGAACGGCTCGGCCACCTCGGCCTCGGCCATGAGCGCGTCGAGCCCGGCATCGCGCAGCAGCCGGTCATCCAGCCGCGCCAGCGCGATCCGGCTGCGGCGTCGTCCCGACCATTGCTGCAGCACGCGCACCGCGCGCGACCACGCGGTCAGGCTGCCGGCGGATGCCGGCAGGCCGAACGGGGCGGGGGCGGAGGCCGTGAGGCGGGTCATGGGGCACCTTTGTGTTGATACAAAGCAATTGATCCTGTATTGAATACATACAATGCGGAAAATGGCGCTTCCAGAGGTTCATTGTGCCGGATACAATTTGGCTGCCCGACCTCGACCGCTTCGAGGGTCCGAAATACCTGGCGCTGACCCACGCGCTGCGCGACGCGGTGCGGTCGGGCGCGCTGGCGAAGGGCGACCGGCTGCCGCCGGTGCGCGACCTCGCCTGGCGGCTCGGCATGACGCCCGGCACGGTGGCGCGCGCCTACCAGATCGTGACGCAGGAGGGGATCCTGGAGGCGGTGGTCGGGCGCGGCACCTTCGTCGCGGCCACACGGCCGAAATTCGGGGCGGATCAGGCGCTGCTGGTCGAATCCGTGGGGATATTCGCCCGTCCGAAGGGCGATGATCCGGGGTTGATCGACCTGCGCAGCCCGCAGCTTCCCGACATCGGCCAGAACGCCGCCATTGCCGCCGTGCTCGGGCGTCTCGCGGCGGCCGGCGACTTCGACTATCTCGGCTATCCCGGCCTGAAGCGCGACGGGCCGCTCAGGGCGGCCTACGCGGAGTGGCTCGCGGACCGCGACCTCGGCGCGATCGGCGGCGACGACATCGTCCTGACGCAGGGCGGCCAGAACGCCATCGGGCTCGCGCTGCAATGCTGCCTGAAGGGGCCGCGGCCGCAGGTCCTGCTGGAGGAACTGGCCTATCCGGGCTTCCGCCATGCCGCGCGGCTCAACCGGGCCGAGGTGGTGCCGGTGGCGCTCGACCCTCAGGGCCTTTCGCCCGCCGCGCTGGACGAGGCCTGCCGCCGCAGCGGCGCCCGGATCGTCTGCGTCACCACCGAGGCACAGAACCCCACGACGATGCGGATGCCCGTCGGTCGCCGGCTCGAGATCGTCGCGGTGGCGCGCCACCACGACCTCCAGATCATCGAGGACGACTGCTATTCGGTCGGCCAGGCCAGCGCGCCCGCGCTCCGGGCGCTCGCTCCCGAGCGGACCTGGCATGTCACCTCTATCTCCAAGTCGCTGGCGGCGGGGCTCCGCTTCGGCGCCATCGTCTGCCCTTCCGCGCAGGGCGAATATGCACGCCTCGCCGCCCAGCATTCCTACTTCGGCCTCGCCCGCCCGATCGTGGACCTCATGCTGGCGCTCTTCACCAGCGGCGAGGCGGCGCGTCTTAGGGATGCGGCGCAGGCGGTGCAGGAGCGCCGGCTGGAACTTGCGCTGAACGCGCTCGGCACCTTCGACATCGCCTGGCAGAAGGGGCTCGCCTTCGTCTGGCTTAAGCTGCCGCAGGGCTGGCGCGCCTCCACCTTCATGCGCGAGGCCGAGAGCGCCGGCGTGCTGGTGCGTTCGGCCGACGAATACGCGCTGGTGGACGCCCACGCGCCGAACGCGGTCCGCATCGCCATCGACGGCCGCTCGCCCGAGCCCGCCTTCGTCCGCGCGCTCGACGCGATGGCGCTTCTGCTGCGCAACCCTCCCGGCGACCTGCCGGTCTGAATGATGGTCGGCCGGATCATCGAGACCGCGGCGGATGTCGCGGAGGGTGCGGAATGGCTCGCCGCGCGCGATCCCCGCTTCGCCGCGCTCCTGTCCGAGACCGGCCCGCTGCCGCTCCGCCGCCGCCCGGACGGGTTCGAGGCCCTGCTCGACGCGATTCTCGGCCAGCAGGTTTCCACCGCCTCGGCCGAGGCGATGCGGGCGAAGCTTGAAGACGCCGGTCTGCTTGACGCGGCCGTCCTGGCAAGGGCCGCCGAGGCGGATCTGCGCGCCTGCGGCCTTTCGCGCCAGAAGATCCGCTATGCGCAGGGACTCGCCCGCTTCGGGCTCGACTATGCCGCCCTGCGCCGCGCCGAGGACGAGGCGGTCATTGCCACGCTCGTCGCCATCCCCGGCATCGGACGCTGGACGGCGGAGGTCTACGCGCTGATCTCGCTCGGCCGGGCGGATGTCTTCGCGCCTGGCGACCTGGCGTTGCAGGAGGCGGCACGGATGCTCTTTGACCTGCCGGAGCGGCCCTCGGAACCGGCTCTGCGCGCGATGGCCGAGGACTGGCGGCCCTGGCGAGCTGTTGCGGCGCGTGCGCTCTGGGCCTACTACCGGCTCAGGCGCAAGCGCGAGGGGATCAGGTGACACGCGAGCTCAGATTCGGACGGAAGGCGGCACAGTCGGGCGAGGCGCGGTCGCTCGTCATCTTCCTGCACGGCTACGGCGCCGACGGGGCGGACCTTCTCGGCCTGGCCGATCCGCTCGGGCCGCATCTACCGGACACGGTCTTCGTGGCCCCCGACGCGCCCGAGCCCTGCGCCGGCAACCCCTTCGGGCGGCAATGGTTCCCGATCCCCTGGCTCGACGGGTCGTCCGAGGCGGCGGCGGCCGAGGGCATCGCGCGGTCGTCGGCCGACCTCGACGCCTTCCTCGACGCGCAGCTCGACGTCGAGGGCCTGACGCCGGACCGGCTTGCGGTGATCGGGTTCTCGCAAGGCACGATGATGGCGCTCCACGTCCTGCCGCGCCGGCCGGAGCCCGTTGCGGGGATCGTGGCCTTCTCGGGCCGCCTCCTCCGCCCCGACCTGCTTTCCGCCGAGGCGCTGTCGAAGCCGCCTGTCCTTCTCCTGCACGGCGATCAGGACCAGATGGTCCCCTTCGCCGAGATGGCGGCGGCGGGCCGCGCGCTGACCGAGGCGGGGTTCGAGACCTACGGCCATGTGATGAAGGGCACCGGGCACGGCATCGCCCCGGACGGTCTGTCGGTAGCGCTCGCCTTCCTCACGGACAAGCTGCCCGGCTGACGGCTCAGGCCCAGAGCGCGGGCTCGGCGAATTCGAGCGAATTGCCCGCCGGATCGCGGACATAGATCGACCGCGCGCCGTTCGGCCAGCGGAAGTCGGCCTCAATCGCGACGCCGGCCGCCTCGAGGTGCGCGCGCCACGCGTCGAGCGCCTCGGCGGCGACGGAGAGGCAGTAGTGACCGGGTCCCCTCGCGCCGTGGGCCGGGACGGGCAGGTGCGCCCCAGGCGCGGCCGGGCGTTCGGTCGCCGAGGGATCGAAGACCAGGAGGATCGAGGGCCCGACGCGGAAGAAGACATGCCGGCCAGGCTGGCGGACCACGACCGCGAGTCCCAGCGTGCCCGCGTAGAACGCTTCCGCCGCCGCGAGATCGTTGGCGTAGAGCGCGCTTTCGAGCGTCCCGAGGATCGGTGGAGCATCCATCGTCATTCCCCTGTCACTTTGCCGCGATAGGAGCCTACCGCAAATAGCGGGTCTTGCCAGTGGCGATACGCCAGATATAGTTTGCACAAGCTGGGGCGGGTGCTCCCGCCCCGGGGTCGCAGCAGGCAGACGGGGCGAGGACGGAGTCACCCATGCTGGACAGGGTTCACGACGACGAATTCAGGACGAGCTTCGTCCGCGAGCCTTCTGCCCTGAGGCATTTTCCGGCGCTGGTGCTCAACGCCGATTTCCGTCCGCTCTCCTACTACCCGCTCTCGCTCTGGCCCTGGCAGGAGGCGATCAAGGCCGCCGTGCTCGACCGGGTCACCATCGTCGCGGAGTACGACCAGGTGGTGCGCTCGCAAAGGGCGGCGATCCGAATACCCTCGGTCGTCGTGCTGAAGGACTACGTGAAACCCCAGAAGCGCGTGGCCTTCACGCGCTTCAATCTTTTTCTGAGGGACGAGTTCTGCTGCCAGTATTGCGGCTCGAAGGGCGATCTGACCTTCGATCACGTGGTCCCGAGGTCGCGCGGCGGGGTGACGAGCTGGGACAATGTCGTGGCCGCCTGTTCGCCCTGCAACCTGAGGAAGGCGAACCGGTCGCTGAAACAGTCGGGCCTGTCGCTGCGGCGCCCGCCGCACCAGCCCTCGGCCGAGGAGATGCAGCGCGCCGGCCGGCGGTTCCCGCCGAACTACCTGCACCAAAGCTGGGCCGACTTCCTCTACTGGGATGCCGAACTGGAGGCGTAGACCTAGCCGCACCAGAGGCTGGTGATGATCCCGTCGTAGCCCACCTCGACGTTGAGCCTCGCAGGGGCGTAATCTTCGGTGCGCGCGGTGTCCGGGTAGAGGATGCGCACCGTCCGGCCGACGCCGATGCCTTCGGCCGCCGCGACCGGCGCGCCCACGAGGTTCGAAAGTGCCTTCGCGCCGCAACTGTCCTCTTCGGGCGCCGTCACGCAGGCGGCGGTCGCCAGGATCAGGGCAAGTCCGGCTGATGTCGTATAGCGCATGAGCAGTCCTCGCGGTCAGGGTTTCCGGCCGTCCCGGCGCCCGGCCGGCCGCGACCGAATCCCAAACTCCGCCGCCGCCACGCCGGTTCCCTGCGGACGGCGGCGGAGTTTGGGACAGGTCCGACGCCCGCGCTATTCGACCGGGATCATCAGGTGGGCATAGGGTGTTCCCGCCCACATGACGTAGGGCCGCGCGGTGTCGGGCTGGGCATCCTCGGGATAGCCTGCCATCACATCCATGGCGTTGACGACCATGACATGCGGGCCGGTCTGCACCCAGTTGTTGCCCTCTGACGGCGCCGTTGCGTAGGGATCGGTGTTGCTGGCGTCCGTGCCCCCGGCCAGCATGTACATGAAGCCGACCTTGCCCTTGGGCGGCTCCGTCTTGCCGATCCAGGCCATCGCCCACTCCATCGAGTTCGCATCGCCGCACATCGGGTCCGGTCCCGGAGAGGCGGGATTGTCGGGCATGCACCAGAACCCGTTGGTTCCCTCGCGGAGCGTCTTCATCGCACCGCTGTCGTCCATCGCGTAGATCGTCGCACCGGCTGACACCGCCGCTGGCGCGGCGGATTCGGCGCTCTTGATTAGGTCGGCATCATCCGCAAACACGGCAGAGGCAGCGACAAGGCTGACTGCCGTCACCAGACCACTCGTCACCGTCAAAAGGCTTTCCATGGTGATACCCCGCTTGGTTGGTCCGTCTCACTTGCGACCACCGGTCCGGGGCGCGGTCCCGCCACCGGACCAGCGCGAGACTCATAGCAGAAATGGCCCTTTCCGGCAATTCGGGAGCCTTCCCGCGCGGGGGCTTTACCTCGGCCGACGGCGCTGCGATGGTCGCCCCGACAACAGGGAGCGACATCATGGCCGACGCGTTCTTTCAACCGGTTTCCGGAATGGACCTGCCGCGCTTCGCGGGCATCGCCACCTTCATGCGCCTGCCGCATGTGGCGCCGGGCCATCCGCGCGAAGCGGACGTGCAGATCGGGCTCGTCGGGCTTCCCTGGGACGGCGGCGTCTCGAACCGCCCCGGGCCCCGGCACGCGCCGCGGCAACTGCGCGACTACTCCTCGATGATCCGGGCGCAGCATCCGGTGACGGGTCTCCGGCCCTTTGCGGCGGCCAACTGCGCCGATCTCGGCGACGTCGGCCCGAACCCGGTCGATGGCGGCGACACTCTCGCCCGGTTCGAGCGCTACTTCGCCGGGCTGAGGGCGAAGGGGATACGCCCCCTTTCC
>NZ_WBUS01000058.1 GCF_008933605.1 Albidovulum sp. | reverse complement strand
CCCCGGGGGGGCGGGTCGGGCGCTGCCCGGGGTTCCCCCGGGCGGGACGCATCGAACGACGCTCATCCGCCGAGGGAAGGACGGAGGAGCGGAGTTTCATTCCACAACCTCGAGTCCGCATAGCCGCGCTACGAAAAGGTTCGCAGCGAGGACGCCAGCGGCAAACAAGGGAGTCAGCCACCAGCCGCCGATCAGCAAGAACAGGAGGAAGATCAGCACGGCGAATGGAAGGGCAAAAAATGAAGACAGCTGTGGACTGCGCCCAGTAACTACCACGAATCCTGATCTTTCTGGCGCAACCTGAACAGGCAACGCCGTCGCGCATGCTCATCCCCATGAAGATGTGGGCTGAAGCGAAAGTCCGCCATATAGGCAGCAGTGCGCGGCACGACGGGCAAGTGTAGCCACAGGCTGTTCCTGTCAACTCCCCGCCCCCATCAACTCCCGCCCGATCAGCATCCGCCGGATCTCGCTCGTCCCCGCGCCGATCTCCATCAGCTTGGCGTCGCGGAAGATGCGGGAAACGGGGGTTTCGTTCATGAAGCCCATGCCGCCCATCGCCTGCACCGCCTGATGCGCGACCGTCATCGCCTCTTCCGAGGCATAGAGCACGCAGGCGGCGGCGTCCTGGCGCGTGACCTCGCCGCGGTCGCAGGCGCGGGCGACCTCGTAGACATAGGCGCGGGCGGAGTTCATCTTGGTGTACATGTCGGCGATCTTGCCCTGCATCAGCTGGAACGACCCGATGGGCTGGCCGAACTGCTTGCGCTGGGCGAGGTAGGGCATGACCTCATCGAGGCAGGCGGCCATGATGCCGGTGCCGATGCCGGAAAGCACCACGCGCTCGTAGTCGAGGCCGGACATGAGGACGCGCACGCCCTTCCCCTCCTGCCCGAGCACGTTCTCGAACGGCACCTCGACATCCTCGAAGATGAGTTCCGCCGTGTTCGAGCCGCGCATGCCGAGCTTGTCGAAGTGCTTCGAGGTCGAGAAGCCCTTGAAGGTCTTCTCGACGAGGAAGGCGGTGATCCCCTTCGACCCGGCCTCGGGGTCGGTCTTGGCATAGACCACCAGCGTGTCGGCATCTGGCCCGTTGGTGATCCAGAACTTGGTGCCGTTCAGCAGGTAATGGCCGTTCCGCTTCTCGGCGCGGAGCTTCATCGAGACGACGTCCGATCCCGCCCCCGCCTCGGACATGGCGAGCGCGCCCACGTGCGCGCCCGAGATGAGGCCGGGCAGGTATTTCCGCTTCTGCGCCTCGCTGCCGTTGAGCTTGATCTGGTTCACGCAGAGGTTGGAATGCGCGCCGTAGGAGAGGCTGACGGACGCCGAGGCGCGGGCGATTTCCTCCAACGCGATCACATGGGCGAGATAGCCCATCCCCGCGCCGCCGTACTCCTCGGGCACCGTGATCCCGAGAAGGCCGAGATCGCCCATCTCGCGCCAGAGATCGGCCGGGAAGTGATTGCTGCGGTCGACCTCGGCCGCAAGCGGCTTCACCCGCTCCTGCGCCCAGCGGTGCACCATGTCGCGCAGCGCCTCGATTTCCTCGCCCAGGTGGAATTTCATCGACGCGGTGAACATCCGGTGCCCCCGAAGAAATGAACGTATGTTCAATTCATAGGCCCATCCGGTGAGTCGGGTCAAGAGGCCGGGGAACGCTTGGGTCGGCGCGGGCGTTGTGGCATGGTCGCGCCCAGGCCACGTTCCGGAGGTTGTCCCATGCGTCTCGCCCTTCTCCTCGCCGCCGCCCTGCCCGCGGCCTTTCCCGCCGGGGCCGAGGTCGTGGGCAAGGTCGGCGTCGACTGGGTCGGCAACGACATCGTCATCGAGGCGATCCCCGACCCCAGGGTGCAGGGCGTGACCTGCCATGTCGCCTACTTCGACCGCTCCGTGCTCGACCGCCTCAGCCAGGGCAACTGGTTCGAGGACCCGTCCTATTCCGCGCTCGACTGCCGCCAGACCGGACCGATCACGCTCGGCGACATAGATCGCGGCGCGGATGGCGAAAGCATCTTTTCCGAACGCACTTCGCTAATCTTCAAGTCGCTGCAGGTGACGCGGATCTTCGACGAGGCGAACAACACGCTGATCTATCTCGCCCATGCCTCGGAACTGACGCAAGGGTCCGGCAAGATGTCGATCTCGACCGTGCCGCTCTACGACGTGGGCCAATAGCGGGCGCTGCCGCCTCTCTCCCGTCGGCCGGTTCCGCCCCGGAGCGGTTCGGCAACAACGCGGCGCGGAGGTCAGTCGGCGGCGGGCGCCTCGGCCAGTTCCTCGCCCGACTGGAAGACGGCCGCGACCTCCTCGCGCAGGATGCGCGCGATGAACGCCACGTCGGCCTCGCTGAAGGTGAGCGGCAGGCGCAGATCGATGAGACCCGCGAGGATGCGGTCGGTCGCGGGCAGTTGCTGCGCCGGGGCATAGCGCCAGGACTCGTGGCGCGAGGTGAAGCCCTGGGGCTCAGCCGCGCCGAACCACTTCAGTTCCACCCCGCGCGCGGCCGCGCGGGCGAGCAGCGCGCGCACGCGTCCGGCGGGCCAGTCGGGCAGGAGGAACTGGAACGACGAGGCGACGTAGTCCTCGCCCGCTGGCCGTTCGATGAGCCGGAGACCCGGCGTGCCCGCAAGCCCCGCCTCCATCACCCGGTAGAGGGCGTTCCAGCGCGCGCACTGGCGCGGCAGGTCGGCAAGCTGCGGGCGCAGGATCGCGGCTCGCAGGTTGTCCATCCGCCCGGAGACGTTCGGGGTGAGATATCTCACCGCCTCGAAGGCCTCGGGCGGCGGCGCGGCGCGGTGGCGGGGGTAGAGCATGTAGCTGCCGGAAAGCAGGATCGCCCGCGCCATGAGGTCCGCGTCGTCCGAGACGATGAGCCCGCCCTCGCCGGAGTTCATGTGCTTGTAGGTCTGGGTCGAATAGCAGCCCATGACCCCGTGCCGGCCCGAGGGCACGCCCTTCCAGGCGGCCCCCATCGTATGGGCGCAATCCTCGACCACGGGCAGGCCGGCCGCGTCGCAGACCGCCATCAGCCGGTCCATGTCGCAGATATGGCCGCGCATGTGGGAAAGAAGGAGCGCCTTCGCGCCGGGCGCCTTGGCGGCGAGGTCGTCCATGTCGATGGTGAGCGCCTCGGTCGTCTCGACGAAGACGGGCGTGGCGCCAAGGGCGGCGATGGCGCCCGGCACCGGGGCCAAGGTGAAGGCGTTGGTGAGCACCGGGTCGCCGGGGCCGATGCCGAGCGCCCTAAGAGCGCAGCCGAGCGCGTAGCCGCCCGAGGCCACGGCAAGGCAGTATTTCGCCCCCGTGAAGGCCGCGAATTCCTCCTCGAGGAGGGCTGTCTCCGCGATCTCGCCCTCCGCGGTGTTGTAGCGGTGGAGCCGCCCGTGTTGCATCACGCGGAGCGCGGCGGCGATGGCGGCCTCCGGCAGCGGCTCCTGCTGGGTGAAGCTGCCGGTGAAGGTTTCGGCCTCAGCGCGGTCGCTCATGCGTCCCCCAGCGTCCGCAGGGCGAGTGCCGGCAGGTCGTCGAACCGTTCGAGAAGCGCCTCGGGGGAAAGCCGCGCCACCCCGCGCCCCTCGGGCCCGAAGGTGACGAGTGCCACCGGCACGCCGGCGGCTTCGGCCGTCCGGCGGTCGGTCTCCGTGTCGCCGATCAGCATGGACCGCGAGACGGCCCCGCCCGCGCGTTCGACCGAGGCGCGGTAGGGCGCGGGGTCGGGCTTGCGGACGGGCAGCGTGTCAGCGCCAACGAGCGAGCCGAAGAGGTGGCGCACGCCGAGCCGGTCGAGCAGGATCGCGGCCAGCCGTTCGGGCTTGTTGGTGCAGATCCCGGTGATGAAGCCGGCCTGCCGCAGCGCCTCCACCGCCAGGACGGCGCCGGGGTAGAGCACGGTCTCGCGGTCGATGCCCGCCTCGTAGAAGGCGAGAAGCCGCGCGTACTCGCGGTCCACCGCGGCCTCACCGGGGATGCCCAGCCGAGAAAAGCCTAGGCGCAGCATCGCGCGTCCGCCATGGAAAGCGGTCAAAGCATCGCCGACCGGGTCGAGCAGATCGCCGTGGCCGAGGTCGCGGAAGCAGGCGTTCGCCGCCGCGACGAGATCGGCCGAGGTATCGGCGAGCGTACCGTCCAGATCGAAGATCACCGTGCGCATGCGGCAAAGACCCCGTGCGAAGTCGCGATTGTAACCTGCCGAAAGGATGATTGATCCTCACCCTCTTTCCGGCCCACGGGGCCTTGGTTAAAACGGGCCGACGTTCGAGGAAAGCACATTCATGGCCACAGCGCTCATCATTCTTGCCGCCGGACAGGGCACGCGGATGAATTCCGACCTGCCGAAAGTCCTGCACGAGGTCGCCGGCGCGCCGCTCCTGGTCCACGCGATGACTGCCGGGGCGACGATCGCGGCGGACCGGATGATCGTCGTCACCGGCCATGGCGCAGACGCGGTCGCGGCCGCCGCACGCGCCCATGACGAGACGGTGGAAATCGCCCATCAGGCCGAACAGCGCGGCACTGGGCACGCCGTCGCCGCGGCGCTGCCGCTGCTCGAGGGTTTCGAGGGGCGTGTCATCGTGCTCTTCGGCGACACGCCGTTCATCCGGACCGGGACGCTGGAGGCGATGCTCGCAGCCTCCTCGGACGTGGTCGTGCTTGGCTTCGAGGCGGCCGAACCCGGCCGCTACGGGCGGCTCGTCACCCATGGCGGGCACCTCTACGGCATCGTCGAGTGGAAGGACGCGAACAAGGACCAGCGGGCGATCACGCTCTGCAACAGCGGTGTCATCGCGGCCGAGGCGGCGCTGTTGCGCCGGCTCGTGGCCGGGCTCGACGACAGGAATGCCTCGGGCGAGTTCTACCTGACCGACATCGTCGCCGCCGCCCGGGCCGCGGGGCTGACCGCCGAGGTCGTCACCTGTTCCGAGGCCGAGACGCTCGGCGTCAACACGCGCGCCGACCTCGCCGCGGCCGAGCGCATCTTCCAGGCGCGCAAGCGTGCCGAGATGATGGAAGATGGCGTGACCCTGACCGCGCCGGAAACGGTCTTCTTCGCCTTCGACACCGTGGTCGGGCGCGAGACGGTGATCGGGCCGAATGTCTTTTTCGGCCCCGGCGTGACCGTGGAATCGGAAGCCGAGATCCTGCCCTTCTGCCATCTCGAAGGCTGCCACATCTCGCGCGGGGCGCGCGTCGGGCCCTTCGCCCGGCTGCGCCCCGGCGCAGAACTGGCCGAGGATGTCCATGTCGGCAACTTCGTCGAGATCAAGAACGCGATCCTCGACGAGGGCGTGAAGGTCGGCCACCTCAGCTACCTCGGCGATGCCTCGGTCGGAGCGCACGCGAACATCGGCGCGGGCACGATCACCTGCAACTACGATGGCGTGATGAAGCACCGAACGGAAATCGGCGAACGTGCCTTCATCGGCTCGGACACGATGCTGGTCGCCCCGGTCAGGGTGGGTGCGCGGGCACTCACGGGCTCGGGCTCCGTCATCACCGAGGACGTGCCCGACGATGCGGTCGCCATCGGCCGGGCGCGGCAGGTGCTCAAGCCGGGCCTGGCGGTGAAATTGTTCGAAAAGCTGAAGGCGATCAAGGCCAGCAGGCGGAAAGAGACAGAATAATGTGCGGTATTGTCGGGGTGCTCGGGCACCATGAGGTTGCGCCGATTCTCGTCGAGGCGCTGAAGCGGCTGGAATACCGTGGCTACGACTCCGCCGGGATCGCGACGGTGAACCATGGCCGGCTCGACCGCAGGCGCGCGGTCGGCAAGCTCGTCAACCTCTCGGACCTCCTCGTCCACGAGCCCCTCGCCGGCAAGGCCGGGATCGGCCATACGCGATGGGCGACGCACGGCGCCGCGACCGTGGTCAACGCCCACCCGCACCGCTCCGGCCCCGTCGCGGTCGTCCACAACGGCATCATCGAGAACTTCCGCGAACTGCGTGCCGAACTCGCCGCCAAGGGGCTGACCTGCGAGACCGAGACCGACACCGAGACGGTGGCGATCCTCGCGCGTTCCTTCATCGACGCCGGATTGCCCCCGCGCGAGGCGGCAAAGGCCACGCTTGCCCGGCTGGAGGGCGCCTTCGCGCTGCTCTTCCTCTTCGACGGCGAGGAAAACCTCATGGTCGCCGCGCGCAAGGGCTCCCCGCTCGCCATCGGCTATGGCGAGGGCGAGATGTTCGTGGGCTCGGACGCCATCGCGCTCGCGCCCATGACCGACCGGATCACCTACCTCGACGAGGGCGACTTCGCCTTCGTCACCCGCGAGGGGGTCGAGATCTTCAATGCCGCCGGGGAGCGTGCCAACCGCGAGGTGACGCGCATCCAGCTCGACCAGACCCGGATCGAGAAGGCGGGCTACAAGCACTTCATGGCCAAGGAGATCGCCGAGCAGCCCGTGGTGCTGGCCGACGCCATCAGCCACTACACCGCGGGGGGCACGATCGACCTTCCCGCCGGGCTCGACTTCGCGGGCGTCGGCCGACTGACGCTCGTCGCCTGCGGCACGGCCTATTTCGCGTGCCTCACCGCGAAGTACTGGTTCGAGACCCTCGCCGGACTGCCCTGCGAGGTCGATATCGGCTCGGAGTTCCGTTACCGCGAACCGCCGCTGCCCGAGAACTCCTACGCGATCTTCGTCAGTCAGTCGGGCGAGACCGCGGACACGCTCGCGGCACTGCGCTACGCTGCGGGCAAGGTGGCGAAGGTCCTTGCCATCGTCAACGTGCCCACCTCCTCCATCGCGCGCGAGGCGGACGTGGCGCTGCCGATCCTCGCCGGGGTCGAGGTGGGCGTAGCCTCGACCAAGGCCTTCACCTGCCAGCTTCACGTCCTGCTGCTGCTCGCGCTCCAGGCGGCCCGGCAGCGGGGCCGGATCGACGACGCGACCCTGGGGCAGCACCTTGCCGACCTCGCCGCGCTGCCGGGGCTGATGAACCAGGCGCTGTCCCGCGAACCCTCCATCGCGGTGGCGGCCGCCGCCGTCGCCGAGGCGCAGGATGTCCTCTTCCTCGGCCGCGGCGCGATGTTCCCCCTGGCGCTGGAGGGCGCGCTGAAGTTGAAGGAAATCAGCTATATACATGCCGAAGGTTATGCTTCTGGCGAACTCAAGCACGGCCCGATCGCGCTCATCGACAAGACCGTGCCGGTGATCGTTCTGGCGCCGCGCGACCGGCTCTTCGACAAGACCGTGTCGAACATGCAGGAGGTGATGGCGCGTCACGGCAAGGTCGTGCTCGTCACCGATCCGGCAGGGGCGAAGGAAGCGGGCGAGGGAACCTGGAAGGTCCTCACGATGCCCGAGGCGCCGGCGCTCCTCGTCCCGATCCTCTATGCGATCCCGGCGCAGCTTCTGGCCTATCACGCCGCCGTCGCCAAGGGGACCGATGTGGACCAGCCGCGCAACCTGGCCAAATCGGTGACGGTGGAGTGAGCGTGACGCCCGACTCCGCGCTGGCGGACCTGCGGGCGCTGGCCGATCCCGGGCGCGCCGCCGGCGCCGCGGCCTACCACAAGGCCGACCGCGAGTATCTCGGGGTTCCGGTGCCGGCGGTCGCCGATCTGGCGAAGGGCTGGCGCGAGGCGCTCGACCTGTCCGGCCGGGTGGCGCTGGCCGGGGCGCTCTGGCGAAGCGACATTCACGAGGCGCGGATCGCCGCCGCAAGGCTCCTGACCCAGGCACGCATCCGCGACGACGGGCCGGTCTGGCGGCTCATCGCCTCCTGGGTGCCGGAGTTCGACGGCTGGGCCATCGCCGACCATGCCTGCGATGCGGGCGAGCGGCGGCTCGTGGCCGACCCCTCCCGCCTCGACGAGGTGGAAGGCTGGACCCGCTCACCCCACATGTGGACGCGCCGCGCCGCGCTGGTCATCACGCTGCCCTGGACGAAGCAGAACTTCCCGAAGCCCCGGGACCTCGCCATCCGCGACCGCGTCCTCGGCTGGGCCGCGACCTACGCCGACGACCGGGACTGGTTCATCCAGAAGGCGGTCGCCTGGTGGCTGCGCGACCTCTCGAAGCACGACCCGGACCGCACCCGCGCCTTCCTCGCCGCGCATGGCGCCCGGCTGAAGCCCTTTGCGCGGAAGGAGGCGGGGAAGTATCTCTGAGCCCCTGCGACGAAGGGAGCGGCCCGCACCCCTTGCCGGCGCCCCCGTCGCGGCTTACCTTTCCCCCATGGCGCCGCTCATAGACCCCTTCGCCCGCGCGATCACCTACCTGCGTGTATCCGTCACGGACCGCTGCGACTTCCGCTGCACCTACTGCATGGCCGAGCACATGCAGTTCCTGCCGAAGAAGGACCTTCTGACGCTGGAGGAGCTGGACCGTCTCTGTTCCACCTTCATCCGCCTGGGTGTAGAGAAGCTCAGGATCACCGGCGGCGAGCCGCTGGTGCGGCGCGACATCCTGACCTTCTTCCGCTCGATCTCGCGGCACCTGGAAAGCGGCGCGCTGAAGGAACTGACGCTGACCACGAACGGCTCCCAGCTTGCGCGCTTCGCCGACGACCTCGCCGCGCTCGGGGTGCGGCGCGTCAACGTCTCGCTCGACACGCTCGATCCGGCGAAGTTCGCCGCGATCACCCGCTGGGGACGCCTCGACCAGGTGATGCAGGGTATCCGCGCGGCGACGAAGGCGGGCCTGCGGGTCAAGATCAACGCCGTGGCGCTGAAGGGCTTCAACGAGGACGAGCTGTTCTCGCTTCTCGACTGGTGCGCCGGTGAGGGCCACGACCTGACCTTCATCGAGGTCATGCCGATGGGCGAGATGGGCGAGGAGATGCGGCTCGACCAGTACTGGCCGTTGAAGGACCTGCGCGCGCGGCTCGCCGAACGCTTCACGCTCACCGACCTCGCCGAACGCACCGGCGGCCCGGCCCGCTACGTTCGGATCGAGGAGACCGGCCAGAAGGTCGGCTTCATCACCCCCCTGACCCACAACTTCTGCGAAAGCTGCAACCGCGTGCGGGTCACCTGCACCGGCGAGCTTTACATGTGCCTCGGGCAGGAGGACATGGCCGACCTGCGTGCGCCCCTGCGCGCCAGCGAGGGCGACGAGCTTCTGGAGCAGGCGATCCGCGCGGCCATCGCGCGCAAGCCAAAGGGCCACGACTTCGACTATTCCCGCCAGAAGGTTGCGGGTCAGGTCTCGCGTCATATGAGCCATACCGGGGGCTGAGGATGCCCGACCTCGCCCGGTTCCACGATGCGCAGGCAGGGAGCTTCGCCACCGCGCTTGCCGAATTGCGGTCCGGGCGGAAGCTCAGCCACTGGATGTGGTTCATCTTTCCGCAACTGGCCGCGCTCGGTCGATCCGCCACGGCGCTGCACTTCGGCATCGCCGATCTTGCCGAGGCGCGCAGCTATCTCGCCGACCCCGTACTCCGCGACCGGCTCGACACCTGCGCCGACGCCATCCTCGCCCATGCGGACGAGCCGGCGCAGACGATCCTCGGCACGGTGGACGCGCTGAAGCTGCGTTCCTCGGCCACGCTCTTCGCCCTTGCCGGAGAAGGCACGGAGACTGGCGCGCGGATGGAACGCGTACTCGACGCCTTCTACGGCGGGGAACCCTGTGCGCTCACGCTCGGGTTTCTCGCGCGGGCGCTGACACCGGACTAGCGGCGACCGCCCTGCCTGCGGGGGCCGTCACGCTGCGGGCATCCGCGTCTCGACCATCCCGGCATACCAGCTCGACCCGAAGGGGATCGCGTTGTCGTCGAAGTTGTAGGCCGGATGATGCACCATCGCGGTGTCACCGTTGCCGAGGAAGATGTAGGCGCCGGGCCGTTCGTTCAGCATGAAGCTGAAATCCTCTGCCCCCATGAGCGGCGCCGTGTCGGTGTCGACCTTGCCCGAGACCGCGCGCGCGACCTCGGCGGCAAACCCGGTGTTTGCCGGCGTGTTCATCGTCACCGGATAGCCGCGGCGGTAGTCGACCGAGGCCGTGGCGCCGAAGGCGAGCGCGGTCGCCTCGCAGATGGTCTTCACCCGCGCCTCGACAAAATCCTGGACGCCATGATCCATGGTCCGCACGGTGCCCTTCAGGTGCACGGTCTGAGGAATCACGTTGTAGGCCTCGCTCTCGGTGCGGAAGGTGCAGACGGAGACGACGACCTGCTTCAGCGGATCGACATTGCGCGAGGCGATGGACTGTAGCGCGAGAACGATATGGGCCGCCACCAGCGTCGTATCGATGCAGTCGTGGGGCTTCGCCGCATGGCCGCCCTTGCCGGTCACGATCACGTCGAACTGGTCGGCTGCCGCCATCATCGCGCCCTCGCGGATCGCGAAGGTCCCGACCGGGATGCCGGGCATGTTGTGCATTCCGTAGACTTCCTGGATGCCCCACCGTTCCATCATCCCGTCCTTGACCATCTCGCGGCCGCCGCCACCGCCCTCCTCGGCGGGCTGGAAGATCACGACGGCCGTGCCGTCGAAGTTGCGCGTCTCGGCGAGGTACTTCGCCGCGCCGAGCAGCATGGCGGTATGGCCGTCGTGGCCGCAGGCATGCATCTTGCCCTGCGTCTTCGATGCATAGGGCAGCCCCGTCTGCTCGATGATCGGCAGCGCGTCCATGTCGGCCCTGAGCCCGATCACCCGGCCCTTCGTATCGGTCCGGCCGCGGATCACGCCGACGACGCCGGTCTGGCCGATCCCCTCCACCACCTCGTCGCAGCCGAAGCCGCGCAGGAGGTCGGCGACCTTTCCGGCTGTGCGATGGACCTCGAAGAGAAGCTCGGGGTTCTCGTGGAGGTCGCGGCGCCAGGCGGTGATCTCGGGCAGGAGTTCGGCAAAGCGGTTCTTGACGGGCATCGGTCGGTCATCCCTGTGAGTGATCGGGGCGCAAGGATGCACCCGGCTGGGATCGTCGGCCAATCGGCGCCACTCCGCAAGGGGGCTCAGGCCCGGTCGCGGATCCCGTACCAGGTATAGGCGAGCGGCAGGAGCAGGCGGCGGAGCGCGCCGAAGGGAAAGCGCGCGGGCGGTTGTGCCATGACGGCCGGCGCCCTGCCCTGTCCGGTGGCCAGCCGCGCCAGCAACCCGCCCGACCAGGTGCCGAGCGCGACGCCGTTGCCGTGCCATGCAAAGCCGGCCCAGGCGTTCGGCCAGTCACCGATCGGCCCGACATAGGGCGTGAGCGGCCGCGTGAGGCAGACGAAGCCGGACCAGAAATGCGGGGTCTCCACCTTCGCCCAGGCCGGGAACATCGCCTCGAAGTCGGCCCGCGCATGGGCGCGCATGGCCTCCTGCGCGGCCGGCCCCGCGCTGGTACCGCCGCGAAGACCGAAGAGGAAGCGGCGGTTCGGCATCAGCCGGAAGTAATGGAGGAGCCTGCGCGTGTCGTAGGACATGGTCTGCGACGACCAGCCCTGAGACGCGATCTCCTCCGCCGTCAGTTCGCGGGTGACGAGGATCGCCGACTGCGCCGGCAGATAGCGCCCGGCCATCCAGTCGGGCACGTCCTCGGACGAATATCCGTTCGTCGCGACAATGAGTTTCTTCGCCCTGAGCCGCCCGCGCGCGGTGCGGAGCACGTAGTCGCCCCCCTCCCGCGAAATGCCCTCGACGGGCGAGTTCTCGTAGATGCGCACGCCTTCTGACTTGGCGGCCTGACCGAGCCCGAGGACGTATTTCAGCGGGTTGAGCGCGAAGCCCAGTTCCATCCTGAGCCCGCCGTGAAAGCCCGTGCCGCCCATGCCGATGACGGCAAGGTCGGCCGGCCCGAAAAGCTCGGCCTTCACGCCGTAGTCGCGGGGAATTTCGACCACGTCGTCCTTCAGGATCTCGAATTCGCGGGCGGAATGCGCCAGGGCCATCTCGCCTTCGTGGGAATGGGCGTCGGCGGCGATCCCGTAGCGGGCGAGGATCTCGCGCACGGCATCGGGCGTTTCCTTCTGCACGCCATGCCATTCATCGAGCCCCGCCTGGCCGAAGCGGTGCCGGAGGGTGGCGACGTCGGCCTTGGTGCCGCCGATGGAAGCGAAGCCGCCGTTGCGGCCCGAGGCGCCCCAGCCGATGCCTTCGGCCTCCACCACCGCCACGTCGGCGCCGGCATCGCGCGCCAGATGCAGCGCGGCCGAAAGGCCGGTGAAGCCCGCGCCGAGCACCGCCACTTCGGCGCGGACCTCGCCCTCCACCGCGCCCCCGCGCGGCGGTCGAGGGATGGTCGTGTCCCAGTAGCACCGCTCCACGGGGCCTTGGGTATAGGCGTGGGGTTCGTAGATGCGCCGCATCCTGTCCTCAGGTCGTCCGGACCGCTGCCTGTTCCTCCGCCCGCTGCCGCGCGATCGACCGCTTGGACACGAGCGAGGCGGTGATCACCCCCACCGTCACGATGCCGATCATGATGGTGGACAGCGCGTTGATCTCGGGGCTGACCCCGAGGCGCACCGAGGAGAAGATCTTCATCGGCAGCGTGGTGGACGAAGGCCCGGCGGCGAAGGAGGCGATCACCAGATCGTCGAGCGACAGGGTAAAGGCAAGAAGCCAGCCGGAGATGACCGCCGGCGCGATGATCGGCAGGGTGACCGAGCGGAAGGCATCGAAGGGCGTGCACCCGAGGTCGAGCGCCGCCTCCTCCAGCGACTTGTCGAAGGTGACGAGCCGGGAGGAGACGACGACCGAGACGAAGCACATCGTGAAGGTCGTGTGCGCCAGCACGATCGTGGTCACGCCCCGGTCGAGGCCGATGGCGATGAAGAGGAGCAGCATGGCGAGGCCGGTGATCACCTCGGGCATGACGATGGGCGCATAGACCATGCCGGAAAAGAGCGTCCTGCCCGTGAACCGCCCGGCCCGCACCAGCACGTAGGCCGCCATCGTGCCGAGGATCGTCGCAAGGGTGGAGGACAGCACCGCCACCTTCAGCGTCACCCAGGCCGCGTCGAGAAAGGCCTGGTTGCCCAGAAGCTCGCCATACCATTTCGTCGAGAATCCCGCCCAGACGGTAACGAGCTTCGACGCGTTGAAGGAAAAGATGACGAGGATCACCATCGGCAGGTAGAGGAACGCGAAGCCGAGTGTCAGCGAAGTCGCGTTGAACCAGGAAAAGCGGCGGTTCATAGCCCGGCCTCCCGCTGCTTCTGTTCGTTGCGCTGGAAGAGGATGATCGGAACGATGAGCAGGAGGAGGAGCACCACCGCCACCGCCGAGGCCACCGGCCAGTCGCGGTTGGCGAAGAACTCGTCATAGAGCGTCTTGCCGATCATCAGCGTTTCGTTGCCGCCAAGGATCGAGGGGATGACGAATTCGCCGAGCGCGGGGATGAACACGAGGAAGCATCCCGCGATCACGCCGGGACGCGACAGCGGGAAGGTGACGAGCCAGAAGGCCTGGATCCGCGTGCAGCCGAGGTCCTCGGCCGCCTCGATCAGCGAGATGTCGAGCTTCTCGAGCGCGGCATAGATCGGCAGGATCATGAACGGCAGGTAGGTATAGACGATGCCGATGTAGACCGCCGTGTTGGTGTTCAGGATGGTCAGGGGCTGGCTGATGATTCCGGTCCACATCAGGATCTGGTTCAGGAACCCCTCGCCCGAAAGGATGCCGATCCAGGAATAGACGCGGATCAGGAACGAGGTCCAGAACGGCAGGATGACCAGCATCATCAGCGTCGGGCGCCATTCGTCGGGCGCCTGCGCCATGCCATAGGCGATCGGATAGGCGACGAGGAGCGTGATGAAGGTGGAGATCGCCGCGATCTTGAGGCTCGAGAGGTAGGCCTTGATGTAGAGCGCGTCCGAGGCGAGGAAGGTGAAATTCTCGAAGTCCAGCCCGTCGAGGAACTCCTTCACCCCCGCCCAGCCCTGCGACAGGTCGAGCGTCGGCGTGTAGGGCGGGATCGAGATCGCGTAGTCCGAAAGCGCGATCTTGAAGACGATGCCGAAGGGCACGAGGAAGAAGAACGCGAGCCAGGCGTAGGGCGTGGCGATGAGGAAGAGCCGGCGCAGGTTCATGGCCCCTCCCCTCAGTGCAGCAGGAGGACGCCGGCCGTGTCCGTGAAGGACAGGAAGACCGGGTCGTCCCAGGTGATGTCACGCCGCGCGATTCGCCGTTCGTTGGCGACCTGCGCCTTGATCATGCGTCCGCCCGCGACCTCCACCTTGTAGGTGGAGATATTGCCGAGATAGGCGATGTCGTGGACCTTGCCCTCGACCACGTTGGCACGCCCCTCGGGACGTTCCCGGGCGATGGCGACCTTCTCGGGGCGGATCGCGAAGTAGACCTTCGTTCCCTGGTCCACCTTCTCGGTGGACGTGGCGAGAATCTCGGGCTGCCCTTCGGCCCATGAGATCGCGTACCGGTCGTCGCCCTTGCGGGTGGCGCGGCCCTCGACGATGTTCACGTCGCCGATGAAGTCCGCGACGTAAACGGAGTTCGGGGTTTCATAAATACGGCCCGGCGTATCGACCTGGATCATCTTGCCGTGGTCCATGACCGCGACGCGGCTCGCCACCGTCATCGCCTCTTCCTGGTCGTGGGTCACGATCACGAAGGTGGTGCCGGTCTTTTCCTGGATGTCCATCAGTTCGAACTGCGTGTCCTGGCGGAGCTTCTTGTCGAGCGCGCCCAGGGGCTCGTCGAGCAGCAGGAGTTTCGGCGCCTTGGCGAGCGAGCGGGCGAGCGCCACGCGCTGGCGCTGGCCGCCCGAGATCTGGTGCGGCTTGCGCTTCGCGAACTTCTCGAGCCGGGTGAGGCGCAGCATCTCCTCCACCCGCGCCGGAATCTTCTCCTTCGGCATGTCGGACCGCTTCAGCCCGAAGGCGATGTTGTCCCAGACCGTGAGATGCGGGAAGAGCGCGTAGCTCTGGAACATCATGTTGGTTTCCCGCCTGTTCGGCGGGATCGGCGCCTGGTCCACCCCGTCGAGCAGGATCGTGCCGTCCGTCGGCGTCTCGAAGCCCGCGAGCATCCGCATCAGAGTGGTCTTGCCGCAGCCGGAGGGCCCGAGCAGCGCGAAGAACTCGCGCCGGAAGATGTCGAGCGTGAGATTGTCGATCGCGACGAACTCGCCGAACTTCTTCGTCACGTTCTGGAAGCGGATCAGCGGCTTCTGGTCGGGGTCGAGCCAGGGGGCGAAGACAGGCCGGTTGGCTGGTTGCGCCATGATGTTCCCTCGTCATGTGAAACGCCCCGCGCCGTGGGGCGCGGGGCGAAGGGTCTGTCCGGTCTCAGGTGCCGGACTTGATCTTGGTCCAGAGCCGCGTCACGTCGCGGTTGACCTTCGGATCCCAGGGCGAGGTCGTGTAGAGGTTCGCCGTCGTCTCCGCGTCCGGATAGATCGCGGTGTCGCCGATCACGTCCTCGTTCAGGAACTCCTGCGACGCCTTGTTGCCGTTCGCGTAGTAGACGTAGTTGGACGCGGCGGCGGCGTTTTGGGCGTCCATGATGAAGTTCAGGAACTTGTGCGCGGCGTCCGGGTTCGGCGCATCGGCCGGGATCGCCATCTGGTCGAACCACATCAGCGCGCCTTCCTTCGGGATGTGATACTCGATCTCGGCCCCGTTGTTGGCTTCCGCCGCCCGGTCGCGCGCCTGCAGGATGTCACCCGACCAGCCGAAGGCCATGCAGATGTCGCCGTTGGCAAGCGCGTTGATGTATTCGGACGAATGGAACTTCAGCACATGGGGCGCGATCGCGGTCAGGACCGGTTCCACCTTCGCGATGGTTTCAATGTCCTGCGCGTCCGGGTCCTCGCCGATGTACTTCAGCGCGGCCGGGATGATCTCGGTCGGCGCATCGAGGACATGCACGCCGCAGGTCGCGAGCTTCTCCATGTTCGCGGGATCGAAGAGGAGCGCGAGCGAGTTGACGGGCGCGTCCTCGCCCAGCACTTCCTTCACCTTGCCGACGTTGATGCCGATGCCGGTGGTGCCCCACATGTAGTTGATGGAGTACTCGTTGCCGGGATCGTACTTCGCCGTGCGCTCCTGGATCACGTCCCACATGTTGGCGAGGTTCGGCAGCTTCGACTTGTCGAGCTTCTGGAAGGCGCCGGCCTGGACCTGCCGCTGCAGGAACGAGCCGCTCGGGACGACGACGTCGTAGCCCGAGGCGCCGGCCAGCATCTTCGTCTCGAGAATCTCGTTGGAATCGAAGACGTCGTAGATGAGCTTGATGCCGGTCTCCTCTTCGAACTTGGCCAGAAGCGCCTCGTCGATGTAGTCGGACCAGTTGTAGACATGGACCTCTTCGGCCCCGGCGGCGCCGGCCGCCAGGAGTGCGGCCGCAGCCACCATGGTTTTCCTGAGTCTCATAGTACCTCCTTGGTGGGCTGGAGTGGCCAGCCCGACAGTTTCAACGGTCCGATCGCGGCCGCCGCTTGTTGTTCGGTCATTTTGATCAAATTTTGCGACTCATTTCAACATGGCTTTTCCGCGGCGCGCAATCTATTATGAAGATACGGATTTTCGCGCCTCCCCTGTCAAGGAACGGGAATGAAAAACCTTCGTGAGAGAGACGAGTCGCCCAGAAAAGTTCCAACCCATGAAATCACGTACTGCCGTCTCCGCGACATGATTCTCTTCGGCCAGCTCGCCCCCGGCCAGCCTGTGACGATCCAGGGCCTGACCACGATGCTGGATGCCGGCATGACGCCGGTGCGCGAGGCCATCCGCAAGCTGACGGCCGAGGGCGCGCTGGAATTGCAGGGCAACCGCCGCGTCTCGGTTCCCCAGCTCACCGCCTCGCAGCTCGACGAGATCGCCTTCGCCCGCCTCACGATCGAGCCGAAGCTCGCCCACATGGCGGCAAAGCGTCTGGAAACGAAGGATATCAACGAGTTGGCGCAGATCGACGCCGACATCGACCAGGCCATCGCCGCGGGCGACGTGCAGCGCTATCTGCTGGGCAACTACCGCTTCCACGTAACGCTCTACGAACGCGCGGACGCGCCGATCCTCCTCTCGATGGTGCATTCGCTCTGGCTCCGTTTCGGCCCCTCGCTCCGCGTCGTCTGCGGACGCTACGGCACCTCGAACCTGCCCGACCGCCACGGCGAGGCGCTTGCGGCAATGCGCGCGGGCGATGCCGAGGCCCTGTCCCGTGCCCTGAAGGAAGACATCGAACAGGGAATCGACCAGGTGCGGCTCTCGCTCGCCGCGTGAATAATTTGATCAAATTTGGTTGACAGGAAATCTTTTGATCATATCCTGAGAGCGAGTCACGGCCTGACCCGCCTCCCCTTCGCCCATGCGGCCGGGATCGCGCCAGGACCGTCCCCGACGCCCGAATGACGCGAGAGAGCCCATGACGCAGATCACCAACCACCTGCCGACGAAAGAGCTTCAGGCGCTCGACGCCGCCCACCACATGCATCCCTTCACCGAGGGCGCGGCGCTGGCGCGGAAGGGCGCGCGGATCATCACCCGGGCGAAGGGCGTCTACCTGACCGACAGCGAGGGCCACCAGATCCTCGACGGCATGGCGGGCCTCTGGTGCGTGAACGTCGGCTACGGCCGCAAGGACCTCGCCGAGGTCGCCGCGCGCCAGATCGAGGAGCTTTGCTACTACAACACCTTCTTCCAGACCTCGCACGTCCCTGCCATCGCCCTTGCGGCCGAGATCGCGAAACTGGCGCCCGGCGACCTGAACCACGTCTTCTACGCCGGCTCCGGCTCCGAGGCGAACGACACCAACATCCGCCTCGTCCGCCGCTACTGGGACGTGAAGGGCAAGCCGGAAAAGAAGGTCATCATCAGCCGCAAGAACGGCTACCACGGCTCCACCATGGGCGGCGCCTCGCTTGGCGGCATGTCGCCGATGCATGCGCAGGGCGGCCTTCCGATCCCGGACATCGTGCATATCGGCCAGCCGCACTGGTGGGCCGAGGGCGGCGACATGACGCCCGAGGAATTCGGCCTGATGCGCGCCCGCGAGCTTGAGGCGAAGATCGAGGAGCTTGGCGCCGACCGCGTCGCCGCCTTCATTGGCGAGCCGATCCAGGGCGCCGGCGGGGTGATCGTGCCGCCCGCGACCTACTGGCCCGAGATCCAGCGGATCTGCGACAAGTACGGCATCCTCCTCATCGCCGACGAGGTCATCACCGGCTTCGGGCGGACCGGCAACTGGTTCGGCAGCCAGACGATGGGCATCCGGCCGCACATCATGACCATCGCCAAGGGGCTTTCGTCCGGCTACGCGCCGATCGGCGGCTCGGTCATCTGCGACGAGGTGCACGAGACGATCGCCGGCTCGGGCGACGACTTCAACCACGGCTACACCTATTCCGGCCACCCCGTCGCGGCCGCCGTGGCGCTGAAGAACCTCGAACTGATCCAGGAGGAGAACATCCTTCATCACGTGAAGAAGGTCGCCCATCCCTACCTAATGGAACGCTGGCAGGCGCTCGCCGATCACCCGCTCGTGGGCGAGGCCAAGCTCGTCGGCCTCATGGGCTCCATCGCGCTCACGCCCGATAAGGCGACTCGGGCGAAGTTCGCCTCCGAGGCCGGCACGGTCGGCCTGCGCTGCCGCGAGCGCTGCTTCGCCAACAATCTCGTGATGCGCCATGTCGGCGACCGGATGATCATCTCGCCGCCTCTGGTAATCACGCCGTCCGAGATCGACGTTCTGATCGAACGGGCCACGAAGTCGCTCGACGAATGCTATGCGGGCCTGAAGTCCGACGGGCTTCTCGTCGCGGCCTGACGGCGGTGGCCCGATGGCCCGCCTCGATGTTCTGACGGCAAACGACAGGGCCGGGGAATATCCCCGGTCCTGGTATGCCGAGACGGCGGCCCCGCTTCCGCCGTTCCCGGCGGCGGCGGGCGACCTCGCCTGCGACGTCTGCATCGTCGGCGGGGGCTTCACCGGCCTGTCCGCCGCCCTGCACCTGGCCGAGCGCGGCTACGATGTCGTCCTGCTCGACGCGCATCGCGTCGGCTGGGGCGCCTCGGGGCGCAACGGCGGCCAGGTCGGCACTGGCCAGCGGCTCGACCAGGACGCGCTGGAAGGGACGGTGGGCAAGGCGCACGCCCGCGCGCTCTGGGACCTCGCACAGGAGGCGGTGGCGCTGACCCGCGCGCTCGCCGCCCGCCATGCGCCGGAGGCCGGCTGGGCCGACGGCATCATCCACGCCTGCCACCGCCCGCGCCACGTTCCCCATGCCCGCGCCTATGCGGAGAGGATGGCGCGCGACTATGGCTACGACCTGATCCGCCCGCTGGACCGCGAGGAGTTGCGCGCGCTCGTCGGCTCGCCGGCCTATCATGGCGGCGACATCGACATGGGCGGCGGCCACCTCCATCCCCTGCGCTACGCGCTCGGGCTCGCCCGCGCGGCGGCGGCGGCGGGCGTGCGCATCCACCAACATTCCACCGTCCGCCGGATCGGGGACAGCGATCCCGCCGTCGTGGAGACCGACGCCGCGCGCATCACCGCGCGCCACGTCCTGCTCGCCTGCAACGGCTACCTCGGCCACCTCGAGGCCCGGACCGCGGCCCGCGTCATGCCGATCAACAACTTCATCGTCGCGACCGAGCCCCTCTCGCCCGAGGCCCGCAAGGCCGTGCTCAGCGCCGACCATGCCGTCGCCGACAGCAAGTTCGTCATCAACTATTTCCGCTTCTCCGAGGACAACCGCCTACTCTTCGGCGGCGGCGAAAGCTACGGCTATCGCTTTCCCGACATCGCGCGCCTCGTCCGCAAGCCGATGGTGGAGATCTTCCCGCAACTTCGGGATGCGAAGATCACCCATGCCTGGGGCGGCACGCTCGGCATCACCTTAAACCGGATGCCGCATTTCGAGCGGCTGACGGGCAATATCCTCACCGCGTCCGGCTATTCCGGCCACGGTGTGGCGC
>NZ_WBUS01000243.1 GCF_008933605.1 Albidovulum sp. | reverse complement strand
GGCTGGCGCTGGGCGCGGTGGTCACCGTGGCCCGCCTGGCCAACGACGCCCTCGTCGCCCGGCACGCACCGGTGCTGCGGCAGGCGGCGCGGGTCTTCGGCTCGGTCCAGATCCGCAACCGCGCCACCATCGGCGGCAATGTCGCCAACGGCTCGGCAGCGGCGGATCTTACGCCCGCGCTCATGGCCGCCGGGGCCGAGGTGCGGCTCTGGCGGGCAGGCAACGAACAGGCGCTGCCGCTTGCCGGACTGCTTTCCCGCAGCCCGGTGCTGGAGCCCGGCGAGGTTATCCTGGGCTTCGACCTGCCGTTGAGCGAAGGTCCGCCCCTCGGCGGATTTGCCAAGCTCGGCCAGCGCCGGGAGCCGGCGATCTCGCGGCTGACGCTGGCGGCGGCGGGCGAGGCAGGGGCGTTGCGGCTTTTCGCGGGGGCGATCGGCCCGGTGCCCCGGCGCCTGACCGAAGCCGAGCGGCTCTTGAACGCCGGCGACCCCGGCTTTGCCGAAGCGGTCTGCCGTGCCGTGCTTGCCGCCAATCCGGGCCGCGCCTCGGCGCGCCACAAGGCGCTGGCCGCGCGCGGCCTGGCGCTGGACCTGATTGCCCAGACCACCGTTCACGAGGCCCGGCCATGACCGTCGTCGGGACCCGCGAGCCGATGCTGGACGGCCTCGCCAAGGTCACGGGACGGCTGCGCTATGCCGCCGACCTCCAGATCGACGGTGTGGCCCATGCCGTACTGCTGACCAGCCCGCATCCCCACGCCCGCGTCCTGTCGCTGGATCCCGCGGCGGCGCTGGCCGCGCCCGGCGTGCTCGGGGTGTTCTGGCACGGCAACATGCCGGCGCATCGCTACAACAGTTCGATCTGGTTCGAGGGGCAGGAGGCGGATGCCGACGAGACCATGTTCCCCGCCACCGTCCGCCACATCGGCGACCGGGTGGCGGTGGTGGTTGCCGAAAGCCGGCCGCAGGCAGAGGCGGCGCTGGACCTGCTGGAGGTGGCCTACGATTCGCTGGAACCCTGCCTGACCCCCGAGGCCGCCGACCGGATGCGCGGGCCGCTCTTCGATGCTGCGGGCGCGCCCAGCTTCCTCAATCCGGTGGCCGAGCGGCATTTCGCGCAAGGCGATGTGGCGGCCGGCTTTGCCGCCGCCGCCCATGTCACGGAAACCACGGTCCGCACACCCAAGACCCACCATTGCGCCATCGAGACCCACGTCGCCGTCGCTCTGCCCGAGGCGGGCGGCCGCATCTGCGTCATGGCCCCGTGCCAAAGCGTCCATGCCACGCAGGTGGTCGTTGCCCGCGCGCTCGGCATGGCGGCGGCGGATGTGCATGTGATCAAGACGCCGATCGGCGGGTCGTTCGGCGGCAAGGCGGAACCCGTGCTGGAGCCCATCGCCGCCGAACTGGCACGACGGCTCGGGCGTCCGGTCCGGCTGGCCGCTGACCGGCAGCAGACCTTCACCAGCACGCGGATGCGCAGCGCCACCGCCACCCGCATCCGCAGCGCCCTGGCCGCCGACGGCCGCATCCTCGCGCGGGAAACCGAGACCCTGATCGACATCGGCGCCTATGTGACCGGCGGCAACTACCTGCCCGGCTCGATGCTGCAGCGCCATGTCCGGCTCTATGCCATTCCGGCCGAAAGCTATGCGGGGCGCGCGGTCTATACCAACACTCCGCCCACAGGGGCCTTCCGCGGCTATGGCTCGCCGCAGATCAACGCGGCGGGGGAAATCCATCTGGACATCGCCGCCCGCCGCGCCGGGCTCGATCCGGTGGCACTGCGCCTGCGCAATGCCGTGGCACCTGACGCGATCGAGCCCTACACCGGACTGTCGGTCGGCAACGCCCGCCTGGCCGATTGCCTGCGCGACGGCGCGGCGGCCTTCGGCTGGGCCGAACGCAACGGCCGCCCGCGCGATACCGGTCGCCTGCGCCGCGGCGTCGGCATGGCGGCGGCGGCCCATGTCAACGGCTGTTTCCCCGGATCGGACGAACAGACGACGATGACCATGAGCCTCGGCCCCGATGGCCGGATCACCATGGTCTCGGCCCTGCACGACCTCGGCTGCGGCTCGAACACCACGCTGGCCCAAATCGCGGCCGAAGTGCTTGGTCTGGCACCGGCCGACCTGCGCATCGTCGAGGCGGACACCGACCTCTGCGGCTACGATCTCGGCACCCGCGCGAGCCGCATGACCTATGTCCAGGGCGAGGCGACGCGGCGGACCGCGCTGGCGCTGGCCGACCGGATCCTGAGCGCGGCCGGACGGCTGGGCAATGTCGCGCCCGAAGACCTGGCGCTGGTCGGCGGCGGCATCGGAAACCGCCGCACGGGCCGGACGACCAGCCTGGCCACCCTTGCCGCCGATCTGCTTCACGCCGGGCTGGAGCTTCCCGCCGCCACCGAGACCCATGTCGCCACCGCAAACCCCAGTTCGCATGCCGCGCATTTCGCCGAGGTAGAGGTGGACAGCCTGACCGGCCTGGTGCGCGTCACGGACTATCTGGCCGTCCACGACATCGGCCGGGCCATCAACCCGATGCTGGTCGAGGGCCAAATCCATGGCGGCGTGCAGATCGGCATCGGCTATGCCCTGTTCGAGGATGTGGCGAACGATCCCTTCACCGGCCGCATGGGCGGACGCAGCTTCGCGCGTTACATCCTGGCCAACAGCCTGGAAATGCCGCCGGTCACGGTGCGGCTGGTCGAGGCGGGCGAGGCGAGCGGCCCGTTCGGCGCCAAGGCCGTGGGCGAGATCGCGACGATCCCGGTTGCCGCAGCCGTGGTGAATGCGGTGAACGCGGCACTTGGCACCGAACTGACCGACCTGCCGCTGATCCCGGCGCGCGTCCTCGACGCGCTGCAGGGCGCCTGACGCCGCCGCCCGGTCCCTCAGGTCAGGCCCTTGCCTGCCCCAGTGCCGCCCCCGGCTTTCCATCAAGGAAGCCATCGCTGAAGGCGGTGCCCGGCATCAGCGCGCCGAGCCGCCCCGGCAGGTCCGGCGCGCCCTGCAG
>NZ_WBUS01000242.1 GCF_008933605.1 Albidovulum sp. | reverse complement strand
CGCCCGCCCGAAACGACGGGCATCGCCTTTGATGACGTGCACCTGTCCTATGGCGATCATCGGGTTCTGAACGGGCTTGCCTTCACCGCCGAACCCGGGCGGACCACCGCCATCGTCGGTCCCTCTGGCGCGGGGAAATCGACGGTCTTCAACCTCCTCACCCGCATGGTGGATCCCGACTCGGGGCGCATCACACTCGGCGGGGTGGACATCGCCACGCTCGACCTCGCCACGCTGCGCGACCATTTCTCGGTCGTGACGCAGGACGCCACGCTCTTCGACGAGACGATCCGCGAGAACGTGCTCCTCGGCCGCGAGGGCGTGCCCGAGGAAATGCTGCGCGCCGCGCTCGACGCGGCCCATGTCAGCGCCTTCGCGGAAGCGTTGCCGCTCGGCCTCGAGACGCCGGCGGGCCCGCGCGGCTCGGGCCTTTCGGGCGGGCAGCGCCAGCGTGTTGCCATCGCCCGCGCGCTCCTGCGCGACGCGCCGGTGCTCCTCATGGACGAGGCGACCTCGGCCCTCGACGCGCAAAGCGAGACGGTCGTGCAGGCGGCACTTGAGCGCCTCTCGCAGGGCCGCACCACGCTGGTGATCGCGCACCGCCTCGCCACGGTGCGAAACGCCGACAGGATCATCGTGATGGACAGGGGCCGGGTCGTCGAGGAGGGAACGCACGAGACGCTGCTGGCGACGGGGGGGCTTTACGCGGGGCTCTGCCGGTTGCAGTTTTCCGACTGAACGCGACAGGACCGATGCCATGCCCACACCCGGCGAAGCCGCCGCCGACCGCAAGGTCTTCGAGATCACCGGCAAGGACCGCGAGAGCTTCCTGCAGGGCCTTGTCACGAATGACCTCGGCCAGTTGAAGGCGGGGATCGTCTATGCCGCGATCCTGTCGCCGCAGGGCAAGTACCTGGCCGACTTCTTCCTCGTGCCGGACGGGGAGGAGATCCTGCTCGACGTGCATGAAAGCCTGGCCGAGGGGCTTCTCCGCCGCCTGGCGATGTACCGCCTGCGCGCCGAGGTGCGGATCGCGCCCGCGCCCGTTCAGGTCTCCCGCGGCCTTGGTCCCGCGCCCGGGGGCGCCCTTGCCGACCCGCGCCATCCCGCGCTCGGCTGGCGGCTCTATGCGGCCGAACCGGGCGGCGCCCCCGCGATCGACTGGGACACGATCCGGGTGGAGCACTGCATCCCCGAGACGGGCATCGAGCTCATCCCCGACGAGAGCTACATCCTGGAGGCCGGGTTCGAGCGGCTCCACGGCGTCGATTTCCGCAAGGGCTGCTACGTCGGACAGGAAGTCACGGCGCGGATGAAGCACAAGACCGAGCTCAGAAAGGGTCTCGTCACCGTCGCCGTCGAGGGGACGGCACCCGTGGGCGCGGAGATCCTGTCGGAGGGCAGACCTGCGGGGACCCTCTTCACGCAGGCGCGGGGAAAGGGGATCGCCTTCCTGCGCTTCGACCGCGCCGCGGGCGAGCTGCGGGCGGGCGAGGCCCGCATCCGCATGCCGTGAGCGCGTTCAGGCGCGCTCGGAGTATTCCATCGTGTCGGTGTTGACGATGATCGCCTCGCCCTCGCCGACGAACGGCGGCACCATGATGCGCACGCCGTTGTCGAGGATCGCGGGCTTGAAGCTGTTGGCGGCCGTCTGGCCCTTCACCACCGGCTCGGTCTCGCTGATGGTGCAGGTGACCTTCTGCGGAATGGAGAGCGACAGCGCCTCCTCACCGTAGTACTGAACCGTCGCGGTCATCCCGTCCTGCAGGAAGGGCCGGCGGTCGCCGAGAAGCTCGGCGTCGAGCTCGATCTGCTCGAAGGTCTCGGCATCCATGAAAACCAGGCGCCCGTCGGTCTCGTATAGGAACTGCTGGTCCTTGTTCTCCAGCCGCACCTCCTCCACCTTGTCTTCCGAGCGGAAGCGCTCGTTGAGCTTGCGCCCGTCGCGCAGGTTCTTCATCTCGACCTGGGCGAAGGCGCCGCCCTTGCCGGGCTTCACATGGTTGACCTTCACCGCGGCCCAGAGGCCGCCGTCATGATCCAGGATGCTGCCGGGACGGATTTCGTTGCCGTTGATCTTGGCCATGGGAGAGAACCTTGACAAAAGGTTGATAATGCTCGCGCGGCACCTATATATGCCGGGCCCGTGTCTGGCAATCCGACTAGATACGGTGTTTCCCCAGGGTAAGCCATGCGTCTGCTGCATGACAGTCATTCGTCAGAGGGAATACCGAATCGGGGGCGAAAGGCCATAGACAGCGGAACGCCGGTAAACGCAAGAGCAATAAGAACGGACTAGGAAATGCGCGATTTCGTTGACGGCACCGCATTCAACTACGAGCAAGGCCAGCGGTCGCGGAAGCTTTTCGCGGCGGTCGTTCTGGCGGCGCTCGACGATGCGATTGCCGATGACAAGAAGTATGGCAACGGGCCCGAGCAGATTGCCCGTTGGGCCCGCTCGCGGGATGGCCGCGAGGTTCTGTCCTGCGCCGGGATCGACCCGAACGAACGGGTCGTGAAGGGGCTGATGGAATTCGTCTCGAAGGGCGTCCGCACCTCCGTCGCACTGTCGCGCGAGGAAAGCGAACGCCGTCACGCCGCGGAAGAGGCCGAAGCCGCCTGAGCGGTCGAGACCACCATTCTGCCGCAGGAACGCGCCCAGCCGGGCGCGTTTTCCTTTGCTGGCGACCCCGGTTTCCGCCCTAGTCCAGCCCGCGCGCCTCCAGCGCCCGGTTGATCTCCCGCCGGACCAGCATGCGCACGTTCCGGGTGATCCGTTCGCCCAGCGGACCCTGCAGTTCCTCGCGGATGATCTCGGCCACCAGATCGCGCAGCATCGCCATGTCGATGACACCCTCTTCGCCCGGCCCGAAGATCGAACGCTCGTCCTCGTCGCCGCCCGGTGCGGCGGCCTCCGCAGGCTCCCCGGCCAACGCCGAGGCGAGGCCGGGGGCATCGCCCGGCCCGGACTCGGCCTCCCAATCCGCCGCAGGTGCGTCACCGTGGCCCCGGGCCGCGGTGTCCGGCGG
>NZ_WBUS01000057.1 GCF_008933605.1 Albidovulum sp. | reverse complement strand
ATGTCGCTTGAAACGCTCGCCCGCGTCACCGACAATCCCACCGTCAGGCTGCCCGCCGTGGCCACCTGATCAAGCTTGGACCTCTTCGAGGGGCGGCGCTCTTACACCATGCCGTGGGGCACTATCCCGAAGGATCGAGCCATTCCTGAGCCGGAATAGTAGGACGCCACTTTGAAGTCGCCATAGATGATGTCGGTGCCATCGCCGCCCCTGCGGTGGTGCGCACCATGTCAACCGCCACCATCAACGCAGGGTCGCCCGACGCCATCGCAGTTGTTTAAAGGCCGCTGCAGCGCCACGGCCAGTTACCGCCTGTCGTCGCGCTCACTCCCCGCAGGCTAAAATCTCCAGTTGCACGTCTAGAAGCCGCCGCCCTTCAGCCTGCAGTGCAAAGCCGCGCGAGCCGAGACTCCACCGGATCGCGATTCCCTGAACAAGCGAGGTGAGCAGCACCGCGGCGTCCTCCGGCTGGACATGCCGCGTCATCGACCCGTCCACGACCATGCCTTCGAGGTTCTCCGCGAGAAGCCGTTGAAACACCGTCAGTAGGCCGCGAAAGCGGTCGCGCAGGTTGGCATTTTCGACGTTCAACTCCCGCGAATGGAGGATGGTGGGCAAGGCCGGGGTCGTCTCGATCTGCTTCAACTGCGCCGCGACGAGGGCGCGCAGCCTGCCCTTCGGCGTTCTTTCGGACGCCAGCGCCTGCTGCCAGGCCTCGGTCAGGCGCCCGGCGATGACTTCGCCCGCCTCGGCCCACAACTCGGCCTTGGTCGGGAAATGCCGGAAGATCGCGGCCTGCGTCACGCCGACCTCGCGCGCGATGTCGTTCGTGGTCAGCCGGTCCGGCCCGATCCGGTCGGCGAGGTCCAGAAGCGCCTCGACGATCTCGGTTTTCCGGTCCTCGGCTGGTTTGCGGCGAAGCATGCGGATCTCTTGTAAGTGAGTGCACACTAACATATGATCCACAGAAATCAAGCCGAGTCGATGACGAGAACACACCATGACAGCCCCTGAAGGATACACCCGCCCGCAAATCGCCCTGCACTGGATCGCCGCGCTGCTGATGCTGCAGCAGTGTATGTTCAACGATGCCATCTCGATCACCTGGAGTGCCGTGACCAATGGGATGGACAGCGCCTTCAACCCGCTGGTCCTCGCCGATGTCGCGGGCGGTGCGCTGGTGCTGGTCCTTGCGCTGTGGCGCCTGCCGATAAAGGCGGGCCATGGTGCTCCCGAGATGATGGGCGACAGCGCCCTGCATCGGGCGCCGGTGGCACTGCATGTCGTGGGAGTGCTGTATCATCACTTGGTGCTGAGGGACGGGCTATTCAGTCGGATGCGCCGCGCCGAAGGCTGAGGGAGATCCAAGCAATGCGTAAGTCGTGGATACTCGGAGCTGTAGCAGTCGCGGCGATCGGTGCCGGCGCACTGTTCCTGACCGAGCGGCCGCTTTCGGTGACTACGGTGATACCGGAGGCAGACGTCCCCCTGCGTCTCTACGGCCTTGGCACGGTAGAGGCGCGGGTGCTGTCGCGGGTCGGCTTCGAGGTGGGAGCGGCGCTGATCACACTTGCGGCAGATGCCGGCGATGTCGTGGCCAGGGGCCAGGAACTGGCGGCGCTGAATCCAGATGAACAGGAAGCCCGCGTCGCGCGCGCCCGGGCGGCGGTGGCCGCGAATACCGCGAGCGAGGCAAAGGCCCGGGCGGCGCTGCAGCGCGCGCAGGCGGTTCTGTCACAGCGCGAGGCCGCCAACCGCCGCCAGAAGGAACTTGCCCGCCAGGATGTCGCCTCGGCGCAGCGCGCGGAAGAAGCACAGCGGGACGAGGATGTCGCGCGGGCCGAAGTCGCCCTCGCCGAGGCAGATCTGGCGGTGATCGCGGCGCAGGGCGAGGATGCGGCGGCGGCGCTGCGGCTGGAAAAGACCCTGCTGGCGCATCACAGACTGGTCGCGCCCTATGATGCGCGCGTCGTGGCTCGCCATTCCGAACCGGGCACGGTCGTCAAGGCGGGGGATCCGATCTTCACCCTGATCGACCCGACAACGATCTGGATCCAGGCCTATGTGGACGAGGAACGCGCCGGCCAGCTCGCGCTCGGTCTGTCAGGCACGATCCGGCTCAGGTCGCAGCCGGCGGCCGAATATCACGGCACCGTTGCCCGGATCGGGCTCGAAAGCGACCGGGTGAACGAGGAACGCCGCGTCTGGCTCACCTGCGCCGATTGCCCGGTGGAGATGTATCTGGGTGAACAGGCCGAGGTGCGCATCCTGACCGGCACCCGCGACCGGGCGATGATGGTGCCGGAAATGGCAATTACGGGTTTTGACGGCTTTCGTGGCACGGTCTGGACGGTGCAGGACGGCCGGCTGCGCCGCGCTGAACTGATCTTCGGCGCCCGCGACGACAAGGGCCGGGTCGAGATGATCGGCGGCCTGCCGGAGGGTGCCGAGATCGTGGCCCTGCCACCCGGCGGCGTGGATGAAGGCCGCCTGGCGCGCGTCGCGGACAGGCCATGAACCTCGCGCTCAAGGATATCCGCCACGGGCTCTTCCGCTTCGTGCTGACCTGTCTCGGGCTTGGCCTACTCATGACCGTCGTGCTGGCAATGATCGGCATCTACAACGGTCTGGTTGCGGACGCGCTGGCGGTGGTGAAGGCGCCGGCGGCGGACGTCTGGGTGGTGGAGGCGGGCACGCGCGGCCCCTTCGCCGAGGCGTCCTCGATCCCCGCCGACACCCGTGACACGGTCGCGCGGATGCCCGGGGTGGCCGAGGCGGGTGCGATCAACTACCAGAATGTCGAGGCGTCGCATGCCGGCCGCACCCTGCGCCTCTACGTGATAGGCTTCGAGCCCGGCCGCCCCGGCGGTCCGCAGCGGATCGTCGCGGGCCGTGGGATCGGCACCAGCCATTTTGAACTGGTTGCCGATCGCAAGACCGGTCTTGTGACCGACGACACGGTTCGGCTGGGGCGCAACCGCTTCACCGTGGTGGGCCTGACCGAGGGTGCCATGAACTCGGGCGGCGATCCGGCCGTCTACATGACGCTTGCCGACGCCATGGCGCTGCAGACGGAACTCGACCCCGCCGACCAGCGCGTGCAGGCGGCGCGCGGCGCCGGTTCGGTCAAGTCGGCATCCGTCGCCGCGGTCATCGTCCGGGTCAAGCCCGCCGCCGACATCGACCTGCTGACAGCGACCCTGCGCCAGTGGAAGCACCTTGCCGCGCTGAGCCAGGCCGAACAGGAAACCATCCTGCTCGCCTCGGTGGTGGATAAGGCGCGCCGTCAGATCGGGCTCTTCCTCGGCATCCTACTGGCGGTCTCGGCGGTGGTGATCGCGCTCATCATCTACACAATGACGATGGAAAAGTTGAAGCAGATCGCCACGCTCAAGCTGATCGGCGCGCCGGACCGCACCATTGTCGGGCTGATCGTGCAGCAGGCGCTGATCCTGGGTGCTTCTGGGTGGGGGATCGGGCTGGTGCTTATCCTGCTGGTCAAGGATGTCTTTCCGCGCCGGGTGGTGCTCGAGCCGTTCAATGTGGCCGTTCTGGCGGGGATCATCGTTGTCGTCTGTCTGGCCGCCAGCGGTCTTGGCGTGCGCGCGGCGATGAAGGTTGACCCGGCCACTGCACTGGGGAGCTGAGCCATGGCGCTTGGCGACATACTGGTCGATGTGGAGGGCGTGGCCAAGCATTACGGTGAGGGCGATACCCGGGTCGATGCGCTGCGTCAGGTCGACCTTCAGGTCCATGCAGGCGAGGTCATTGCGCTTCTCGGGCCGTCCGGCTCGGGCAAGACCACGCTTCTGAACATCATCGGCTGCATCCTCGATCCCTCGGCGGGGCGGGTGGCGCTCGACGGCGACCCGGTCTACGACGGCAAGTGGCTGCGCCGGGATCTGCGCCGGCTCAGGCTCGACAAGATCGGATTCGTCTTCCAGACCCACAACCTCCTGCCGTTCCTGACCGCCGCGGAAAATGTCTCGCTCGTGCTCGATCTCGCCGGTTGGCCGCCCGACAAGGGCCGCGCCCGGGCGCGCGAGCTTCTGGACTATCTCGAGGTCGGCCACCGCGCCCCGGTGAAGCCGGCGCTCCTCTCGGGCGGCGAGGCGCAGCGCGTCGCCATCGCCCGTGCGCTCGCGAACCGCCCACGCATCATCCTGGCGGATGAGCCGACCGCCGCGCTCGACAGCAAGCGCGCGCAGCTCGTCATGGACCTTCTGCGCAAGCTGGCCGTCGAGCAGGAGGCCTGCATTATCACCGTGACGCACGACGAGAAGATCTTCGATCGGTTCGACCGGCTGATCCACCTTCGCGATGGCAGACTGGTCGACGAGTAGGCGAGGCCGATTGGCCTGGATACCAGTGATAAAGGGTCGTGCGCGGCACACCGATCTTGTCGAGGAACCGCTTCGTCGGCAGCTGCGACCCCTCCACCAGTCGGATGATATCGAGCTCCTCAGAAGCGGGATCCAGCGACCGTGAAAGCGATCACGACAGCCATTGCTCACGTTGTGTGATGAAGGTGGCGATACCGTCAACCTGGCGCTGGTCCACCCTTTCAACTGCACGAAGCTTAGCCAACTCTTTCTGCGCCTTCTCGAGCGTCGTCCACTCAGTCTCCCTGACATCCGGGGCCATCCATCGCTCTCGCACAAATGCGACGAACTGCGCGTGCTCTTCAGGCGAGAGCAACCCAGGCGCGTGGAAGGCCAGTAGACGTCGTCCGAGCTGGCGTAGGCGAGTGTCCTGCAGCGCTCGCAGGATGTCGCGCCGCTGGTCCCAACCTGCCTGCTGGAACTGCTCAAGCAGACGCCTGTCGCTATCAGCGTAGAAACCCGCGTAGATCTGCTTCTCGACCGGAAGGAACGATGGATCCGGAGCCGTGCCATAACGCGACGCCAGTGCTTGTCCCACGCGCGTCCTGAATCCCGGCACGCCGGCAACCATCTTTGCCTTGCGCAGATGCTCCGGCTTCGGCTCGCGGATATCGAAGAGGAGCGGTGCCTTGTTGAGCGCGACCGCGCGGATCACTTTCGGCGATGCGGAGAGTGCCTTCACGATGGCGTCGTCGCTCCCGCCGATCAGAAAGCCCGGTTCAGCCGCATCGAGGTCCAAGAGTCCGACCTCGTTGCCATTGCTCGCCGATCGACCGCAGAAGCAGCCAGTGATGGACCTCGGCGTGCCGCCGAAACGAACGATCAGCTCCATGGGCCGGAAGCTTTCAAGCCGCTGCAGAGTCTGCCGCTTGTCACGGACTGCCAGCAGCTCAGACCAGAGCGCCGGGTCATCTTGCGCGATGCGTCGAGCAATGTGGATCGTCGCCTTCACGTCACCGAGCGCATCATGGGCGTCGTGATCGAGAAAGCCGTTCGCCGGGGCCAACCGGTCGAGCTTGAAGCTCACCGCGCCCTTCTCGTCCACCGGCCACTCGAAAAGACCCGGATTGCGCTGCCACGCCGCATAGACCGCGCCGAGCACGTCGAAGCGCGTATTGCCGTTGGACTGTGTGGTATAGAGATTCGGCTGCAGGTTCTGGTAGAAGGCCTGCCGCAGCATTTCCTCGTCGAACTTGATCGTGTTGTAGCCCACCCAGGTCGCGGGAGCCCAACAATGGGTCAGTTCGGCAATCCGCTGGGTGAACGTGAAGAAGTCAGGAAGCGAAGGGTCGACCAGTTGTTCCGGCGTGACGCCAGTCACGATCAGAGCCTGCGGCGACGGCAGGATATGCGGCGAAAGCCGGCAGCGGATGTTGATGCTCTCGATCTCGTTGAAGTCATCGTCCGTCCGGATCGCCGCGAACTGGAGGGGCTGATCGAATGCCGGCGATATGCCGGTGGTCTCAAGGTCGTAGAACACGAAGGTCATGGCTACGCATATCAGAGGTGGACTCTCCGGAAAACCGGGCGCGGTTCAGCCGATCAACAGCTCTTCCGTAACCCATCCATATTGGCATCGAGGAGCCCCGAACCGTTCCCCTTGGTGACGCCAGAAGGCATCCCCTTCGAACCCGAAGGGATTTCCTATGACTTCGAGGGCGGCAAGATGCAAACACTCTGCAAGTGACGTGTGCGCGCTCCCTAGGGACGCGTAGTCCTGCTGCCCCGAAGGATCGAGCCATTCCTCCGGTGCGACCCAACCCAGCGAACGAGGTTCCAAGCCGACGCGGTTGCATCGATTGACGGAAGTTCCTCTTGCTCGCGCAGTCCTCCTCGTTCGGATAGTGACAAGGAACGCCACCGTGACCAAGCTCGGCGGTCGTCGTGCTGGCACCGGTCGGCTTTTCGAATGACCGGCACCGGCGATAGAGGAGTCTCTGCGAACGGTTTCGCGGCGCGAACTCAGATCGGCAGCTCGTTGTCTGGACTATCCGGGTATCGCGAGGACTATTTCGGAGATCCGGCGGGCAGCGTCCTGCTCACCAAATGCCCAGTCTTTCTTGCGTTCCGTGCATGTCTCGTCTCGGCACTTCACTCCCTCGATTCCGCTGGTCCTGCGAAAGAAGTGTCGAAAACAGCCGAACGGCGTCAACATAAGGTAAACATCATGTAAACTTCTTCGCCATAACATGTGCTTCAAACCCACCTTCACGGCACATTTCGTTCGCCCAGCAAGCCAACAGTTTTACATGCGTTTACCTCGAAACCACTGAAAACGGGTGGTTTCGCATCTGCGGCGCTGAGAATGTAAAACTCGACGTCACCCATATGGATGACGTCACCCCCGGAATGTAAAACTCGTGCTCCGCCCGACGCCCCCTCCCGTCATGACCTGAGAGCATAGCCGCTGACGTTGAGTGCATACCTTCTCGAAAGCTCGGCGGTGTTTTTTCTGATGAGGTCGGTTCGGCTCTGATGATGGGTGGGATAGCCCCCAGACGGCATCGATGTGCGACGGTGGGTCCGCGAGGATCCACAAAGGGGAGCTGTCATGTCGGAGATTGGCGCGACAAGGTATGCGCGTTGAGAAGGCGGCGGTGTCGGCACTGCGCACTCGTGAGACGTTGTTACGGAACGGGGACGTGAGGCGCGTCTGCGGGTTCACCTCGGCCGCCTACCGGCCTTCGACCAAGATGTTGACCATCGCAGGGGTCACCTCGGCCAGAAGCGGCTCGATTGTCGGCAGGCTGTCTTCGTGCAGAAACACGGGCCGGTTCCGGGTCTGGGCAGCGATCGGGATCGCCGCGATGGCGACGATCAGAAAGAACGTCTCCAAGGTCTGGCCCATACGCACGCACGTCGAACGCTTCTCCGAGTTTCCTGTCCTGATGATGGGGCGGCCGGCCGGGCCGGCCGCCGGTGGCGTCAGGCCGCCTTGACGGGAATGCGCTTGACCTTGGCCTGCGCCTCGGCCGTCTTCGGCAGCGTGACGGTCAGGACGCCGTCTTTGAACTTCGCCTCGGCCTTGTCCGTATCCACGCCGGGCGGCAGCGGGATCGTGCGGTAAAAGGCGCCGTAGGAGCGTTCCGACATGTAGACGCCCTTGCGCTTCTCCTCATGCTCGATCTTCTTCTCGCCGCGGATCGTCATTGCATCGCCCGAAAGCGAGATGTCGATGTCCTTGTCCGACATTCCGGGCAGTTCGACCGTCACCTCGACATTCTTGTCGGTCTCCGACACGTCGGTGCTCGGCCCGAACATGCCGACGACACTGTTGCGGCCGTTCCAGCCGCGCTCGACCTTCTGCCAGAAGGTCTCGAAGACGTTGTTGATGTCGCGCTGCAGGACCGCGAGAGGGTTGCTCTCGCGATTGTCCGTTGCGCCCGGGGTCTTGTCCCGGTCACGACCCCAAGGAATGAGATCGCTGATTTGCATCGTGATTTCCTCCTTTCCTGTTCTCGGGACGCTACTCAGTCACGCCGCCTTCACCGAGATCTTCTTCGGCTTGGCGTGGGTCGCGCGCGGCAACTCCAGACGCAGGACGCCGTGCCGGAACTCGGCCTTGATCTGCTTCTCGTCAACCTCGTCAGAGAGCGTGAACACGCGCAGGTAGTCGCCCTCGCGGTATTCCGACGAGAACCGCCGGTAGCCCTCCGGTGCATGCGGCCTGATCCTGCCCTTCAGCGCCAGGTGCTGGCGCTCCAGCGTCACGTCCACGTCCTCCGGCGCGACGCCGGGCATGTCGGCCAGGATCACAGTGACGTCGCCCTGCGCCAGAATGTCCACCGCCGGCGTGAAGGTCATGGCCGTGCGCTCGGCGTCTTCCCGGCCCCGGGTCACGTCGCTGCGGCCTTGCGTGGTCAGTTCCTTTGCCACGTTTTCCTCCTTTCGCCGTCAGGACGTCTTGATCGCGATGCGCTTCGGCTTGTCCTCTTCCGGCCGCTGCATCTCGACCGTCAGGACACCGTTCGTGAATCGCGCCTCGATCCGGTCAGGGTCGATGCGGAACGGCAGCTCGACTGACCGCGAGAACGAGCCGGCCGGCCGTTCGCGCCGATGCCAGACCGTATTCTCACCCTCCTTCGCCTCAGGATAGGTTCCCCGGATCGACAGCATGGTGTTCTTGACCGTGAGTTCAATGTCGTCCTCGGCGAGCCCGGGCAGTTCCGCCGTCATCACGACGCTGTCCGAACCGGTCCAGAAGTTGACCGGCGGATAGGTCGCCGGCCGGTCCGGCACGCTGACCCCGTCAAAGAGGCGGTTCATCGCGCCTTGCATGCGGCGCATCTCGGCGACCGGATCCGCCGCGCCGAACGGTGCGAAAGCAGTTTCAAACATTGCAGGTCTCCCTTTCAACTCGACATGGGCTGGCCCGGCTGGCGGTCCCGTAGGCGCAAGGCACACAAACCGCGGACCGGCGCCGCCGGGGCTGGCAGTCGAAATGCAGGAGGAAGACGAAGGGCAGGTTACAGGCCGGAACGCTGCACAGAACACCAGCGCGGCGTAAGCGCCGCAAGCCGACTGGCAGTCAAACGGACAGGCGCTTCCTGCCACCCATCCTCGGTTCCACCACCTGAGGATCCGCCTTCGGCATCCCCGCATTCGGAGGTGGTGACGGTCCAAATTCTTGTCAAGACCTTCCCCGACACGACAGGTCCCGGCTCCCGCAAACGGCGCCGAGGAGAACCAGGCGGGTTGTCACCGTTTCGCTTGCCAGAGGGATGTGCGCCGTCTCTGCAACAGCCGCCGGAGCAGTTGAACGTCCTGCAGCCTCGGTGCGGGATCGCGGCCGTTCGCTATCAGCCGTAGGAACTCGATCCAGGCTCGCTCGTTCGCGGTGAGGTCGTTCAGGTGTCCGTCGGGGCACCTGCAATCCTGCTTACAGAAGGTCATTTCCCGAAGATCCCGCGGATGGCGGACCTGCCGCGCGACGTCAGCCTCGGGTCCGTGTGGCCGGAGGCGTCGCGGATCTCGTTGATCCAGGCGGCCTCGTTCTTTGTGACCACGACGCCGAAGATTTCCTCGATCGCACGCACCGTGGTGTCGCCTCCGAGCTGATCGAGGGCCAGGTTGAAGAGCAACCGGGGATCGCACTCCAAGGCGGCGGCGAGGCTCGGAACGCGGTCGAGCGGCAGTTTCGTCGCACCGCTCTTCAGCATCGCGATCATGTTGGGATTGATGAAGCCGACCTGCTCGGCAATTTCGGCCTGGGTCTTGTGCGGTCGGAGTTCGAGAACGCGCTTCTCGAGGTATTTCGCCAGTCGGGTGTTTTCGTGGGGCTTTCTCGCCATTGTCGTCACCTTCGTCGTTGCTCGCAGAACGTTCTGCTTACTTGAGCTATAGCGACGAGATGTTGGGGACTTCGTGGGAACTACAGGCAGATTGACGGGCCGATTGCGCCGGCAGAGGTCACCGGTCCGGAACACGACCCATTAGCGCTCCGTCTGGTCCGAACACCGTGGCCGCCTCGGGGCCGATCGACAGGTCCAGTTGCTCCCCCGCCCTGATCCGCGTCATCCCCGGCAACTCGACCGTGAGCATCGTGCCATCCCCGGCGGCAACATACGCGAAGCTGTTGGCGCCAAGCCTTTCCACGACGTCCACGCGTCCGGACAGCGTCGTCATCCCTTCGTGCTGGCCGATCACGATGTTTTCGGGGCGCACGCCGATCGTCACTGGGCCTTCCGCCACCTGGATCGGAAACCGACCGATTGCGGAGGAGACCGCAGTGCCGTCCGAACGGGCCGCGACGAGATTCATCTTGGGGCTGCCGATGAACCCGGCGACGAAGAGGTTGGCGGGCCGTTGGTAGAGCTCCTCGGGCGTGCCGATCTGTTCGATCCTGCCGGCATTCATAACCACGATGCGGTCGGCGAGCGTCATCGCCTCGACCTGATCGTGCGTCACATAGATCATCGTCGCGGCAAGCTCACCGTGGAGCCGTGCGAGTTCGAGCCGCATCTGGAGGCGAAGCGCAGCGTCGAGGTTGGACAGCGGCTCGTCGAAGAGGAAGATGCGCGGATTGCGCACGATAGCGCGGCCGATCGCGACACGCTGCCGCTGGCCACCGGAAAGCGCCTTCGGCTTGCGGTCGAGAAGCGCCTCAAGTTGGAGGATTCGCGCCGTCTCGGCTACCTTGGTGCGGATCGTCGCCTTGTCCTCGCCGGCGATGCGCAGGCCGACCGACATGTTCTCGGCCACCGTCATGTGCGGATAAAGCGCGTAGGACTGGAACACCATGGCAAGGCCGCGCCGCGCCGCAGGCACCTCGTTCATGCGCTGGCCGTCGATCGTCAGGTCGCCGCCCGAAATGTCCTCAAGGCCCGCGATCATCCGTAGGAGCGTGGACTTGCCGCAGCCCGACGGGCCAACCAGAACCACGAACTCGCGGTCATGCACGTCAAGGTCCAGCCCGTCGATCACGGTCACCGCGCCGAACCGCTTGGTCGCGTTCCGCAGCCGAAGCTCGCTCATGCCCTGCCCCTTTCGATCATTTTACCGCGCCTTGCGTGAGTCCGCCGATGAACTGCCGCTGCAGCACGAGGAACACCACGAAGATCGGCAGAACCGAGATCACCATGCCCGCCATCATCACCGCCCAGTCGCCCCTAAGCGCGTTGGCAAAACTCATCATGCCGATGGTGATGGTCTTGACACTTTCGCTTTCGACGAAGGTCAGGGCGAAAATGAACTCGTTCCAGACCCGCATCGCCGAGATCAGCGCCGCCGAGGCAAGAATCGGGCGCGACAGGGGCAGGTAGATGTTCCAGAAGGTCCAGAACGGTCCCGCCCCGTCCATCTCCGCCGCCTCGGCCAGTTCGAGCGGGATCTTCACCATGTAGGCGCGGATCAGGAAGGTCGTGAACGGCAGGCCGAAGGCGACATAGGGCACGATGAGCGCCCAGTAGGTATTGTAGATGCCAAGCGCCGTCACGGTGCGGAACAGGGGCAGAAGGCTCACTTCCGGCGGCAGGATCGACCCGCCGAGGATCGCCAGGTAGAGATACGCCCTGCCCCGGAGTTTCAGCGCGACGAGCGCATAGGCCGCCGCCGAAGCCAGCGCCACGATGATCGTGGTCGAGGCGACCGTGACGATGACGCTCGAGATCAGGTATTGCGATACGCCGTAATCCCACGCGGCGACATAGTTCTCCCATCGCCATCTCTGCGGCAAGGCCCAGGTGGCGCCGAACATCTCGGAGGAGGATTTGAACGAGGAGAAAGTCAGCCAGATCATCGGATAGATCGAGACGATCGCGAAAACCCAGAAGAGTGCCAGCGTGCCGTAGCGCGAGGCGCGCTCCGGTGCGGTTTCCGTAAGGCGCGTCAGCTTCTCCATCGCTCAGTCCTGCCGCTGAAGGCGGATCTGGATGATGCCGACCGCGAGCGTGATGAAGAAGATCACCGTGGCGACCGCGGCGGCGTATCCGGAGACGTCGTTTCGGAAGGCCGAGCGATACATGTGGGTGCCGAGAACCTCCGAGGCGTTGTTGGGGCCACCTGCCGTCATCACCCAGACGATGTCGAAGACCTTGAAAGCGCCGAAGATCGTGATGATGGCGAGGATCAGCGTGGATTCCCGAACGCCGGGCATGGTGATGTGGAAGAACTGCTGGATGCGGTTCGCGCCCTCCATCCTCAGCGCCTCGTAAAGATCGTTGGGGATGGCCTGGATCGCCACCATGAAGAGCACGATCATGTAGCCGGTCCATTGCCATTGCGAGACCAGGATGACCGAGATCATCACGGTCGCCTCCTCGCCAAGCCAGACATGCGAGAGGCCCTGCAGCCCCGTCGCCCACAGCACCTGGTCGATCAGCCCGATGGTCGGCTGGTAGATGAGCTGCCAGAGAAGTCCCACGACCGTCACCGGCAGGATCGAGGGCAGGAAAAAGGCCGTGCGGAAAAGGTTGCGCAGGAGCGGGCCAAAGACGCCGGCGACCAGCACCGCGGCGAGGACCAGCGCGAAGAAGACCTGGAAGACGATCGAGATGACGGCATAAAGCACGTTGTTGACGAGCGATCGCCAGAAGATGGGATTGGCGAAAAGCTCGCGGTAGTTGTCGAACCCGACGAAACGGGAGTCGGTGCGCACCGAACTCCAGGAGAACAGGCTGTAGACCATGTTCTCCACAGCCGGCGCGTAGACGAAGGCTACGAGGAGAAGAAGCGAGGGAAACAGGAACAGATAGGGAGCGATCCGTCTCAGCGTCTGAGCTTTCATCCTGTTTCCCTCCCTTGGCCCGCGGCTCAGTTGTTGCCGCGTTCCTTCTGCACGGCGAGCGCCGTCTCGCGCACGCGCTCCATGATCGCTTCAGGCGTGTCAGTGCCATTCAGGAGCGCCTGTGAGCCCGCCAGAAGCACTTCCGTCGAGCGCGCGTCCATGTCGGTGTCGAGCCAGAGGGCAAGACCTGTCGCCGCGTCGATCGCCTTCAGCCCCTCGATGGCCTGTTCGCTCGCATTGTCGGGTGTGACCGAGCCGTTGACCGACGAGGTCATGCCGGTGATCTCGACATACTTCTGCGCCTGCTCGGGCGAGGTAAGGAACTTGAGGAACTTGATCGCCTCTTCCGGATGCTCGGTCACGGCCGAGATCATGAACCCGTCGGGCGCGCCGGTCAGAAGGCCCGCCTCCCCCTCGCCGCCCTCGATCGGCGGCAACGGGAAGAAGCCCCAACCGGCCTGGCCAAGCGGCGTGTCGGGGGCGATCTCGGTGAATTCCACCAGTTCCATATACATCATCGGATTGCGCCCGGCGACGAAGCTGCCGCGCGCGATGGAATGCGTGAGAGCGTTGGAGCCGCGGTTGAAACAGCCCTCGTCGTTGAGCTTCTTGAACTCCTCCAGCGCCTTGACATAGCCGGGATGGGTGTAAAGCGCGTCCGGCTCGCTCGTCAGCTCGTAGTCGGCCAGACGCACCTCGTTCGGCACCAGCTTGGCGTTCAGCTCGCCGATATAGTGCGACGCCGCCCAGGGATACTGGTTGCCGAAGGCGATCGGCTCGAATCCCGCCTCCTTCAGCGTCTGGCAAGCCGCGAGGAAATCGCCATAGGTCTGCGGCACCTCGATTCCGTTATCCGCGAATATCTGCTTGTTGTAGAGCATGAACTTCGCATCGACGTTGATCGGCACGCCGTAGAGCCGGTCCTGATACTTGAAGGGCTGGAGCGCGGCCTCGGGGAAGCTGTCCTTCCAGTCGCTGCCATAGACCGCGTCGGTGATGTCGAGCGCACGGCCGTTGCGGGCAAAGTTCTTGCCGAATTCGCCGGACCAAGAGAAGAAGACGTCGGGCACCTCGTTCGAGCCCATGAGGACACGGATCTTGTCCTTGTAGGGCTCGTCGGCCACTGCCTCCATCTTGATCTTGATGTCGGGGTTGGCAGCCTCGAACTCGGCCACCGCAGGCTCGAAATAGGCCATGTTCTCGGGCTCCGGCCACTTGTGCAGGAAGCTCAGCGTCACTTCCGCCATGGCCGCGGTGGCGAAGCCGAAGCTCGCGGTTGTGGCCAGCAGAAGGCCGGTCAGGTTCAGATGTCGCATTCAGTCCTCCTCAGTTGTCATATCTATCGTTGGCTTGGCCGGCTTCGTCCGGTCGACGGACTAGCCCCGGTTGTCCGTGTCGTATTGGGGTTTCGTAGCCGAAGGCGCCGCGCTCCTCGCAGACGCGCGCGGCATTGCGGGCGCCGGCGGCGAGCTGTTGCGAGAGGTCCGCGCCCATGAACCGCGCCATCAGAAGACCGGCGATGAAGCCGTCGCCGGCGCCGAGCGTGTCGACCACCTCCGCCGGCTCGATCGGCTGGACCCGAACCGCACCGCCCTCGAGCGCCAGCGCCCCCTTCGCGCCGCGGGTGACGATGACAAGCGCCGGCCCATGCGCCGCGACCTGTCGCGCCAGCGCCGCGCAGGCGTCGTCATCCGGGTCGGCGGCCGACAGGAAGGCGATGTCGAGATGGGGCGCAGTGCGGGCGATATAGGCGTCGGTCCATTCGGAGGAATAGTCGAAGCTGAGCGCCGGCCCCGCCGCGCGGATCGCGGGCAGCGCCGCTTCAAGCTTCGAATAGACGCTGGAATGGGCGAGGTCGAACCCCGCCATCCAGGCAAAATCCGCCTCGCTCAGCCGGTAGTCGTCGCGGAAGGACGGGTAGTTGCCGTCGAATACCCGGTCGTTGCCGACATGGCGGATGCGCGACCAGGAGTTGCCGCCCGACGCTCGGCGCAGGCGCGAGATGTCGATTCCCTCGGCCACCAGCGCGTCGCGGACCAGATCGCCGAGGAAGTCGTCGCCGACGCAGCCCAGATAGGCTGCATCAGCGCCGAGCCGTTTCATCAGCACTGCGACGTTCACGGCGTTTCCGCCGGGGAACTGCACCCCTTGGTCGACGTAGATATCGACCGTGTTGTCGCCGATGCCGAGGATGCGCACCATCGCCTCAGTATTCCGTCTTCCACATGTAGCGCCGCGTCGAGAGCGGCTGGTTGTGCCAGACCGCGAGCCGCATGCAGATCCGGTAGAGGGCCGCCTCGACGATGTAGGGCGCGACTATGGGTCGGATCTCGGGGTCCACCCCGGTCATCGGATAGTCCTTCGAGTCGTAGATGAAGAGGCGTTCGGTGTATTTCTTGGCGAAACGCACCACCCGCTCCATCAGCGGCCGCGATGGATCCTCGCCCAGCATCAGGACGAAGGGCGTAGTCTCGTCCAGGATCTCAAACGGGCCATGGAAGAACTCCGCGGCCTCGATGGGGTAGGAATGCATCCACTGCATCTCCATCAGGATGCAGACACCGATCACGTAGGCGGTGTTGAACATCGGCCCGGAGGCGACGTGGTAGAGGTTCCGGTCATCCTTCAGGAGCCGCGCGTCCTCGGCCGCGCGCGTTTCCGACGCCAGTTGCGCCTCGACCATCGCTTCGGGCAGCGCGGCGAGCGAAGACATCAGCTTGTCCTGGAGCTTCCAGCCGTCCTTGGCGGCCATGAGCCCGCCGATCAGTGCCTGCATGACCATGAACATGCCGGTATGCGACTGCTCGGTTTCACCCATCAGGAAGGGATGGTGAACCGCCTTGGCGAGCGGCAGGTCGGCGGTCTGGGTGACGCCGGCGGTGATGCAGGGACGATCCTTGACGAATTCGGCCGCCGCCACCGTCTCGGGCGTGGTGCCGGACTTGGAACCGAGAAGCACGAATGTCCTCTCGTCAAACCGCGCCGGATTCTGCGCCATGAACTCCGCGGGGAAGTAGCGCCGAACCTCGATCGAGGGACTGTAGTGCTGCAGCCAGTATTCCAGCCCGAGCATGATGCGGTTGGGCGCGCCGCAGCCGACGAGATACACCTTGTCGACCCGGTCCGCGATCTTGCGTCCGAACTCGGCCGCGTCCTTCATCGTCTCCTTCGACTGCTCCAGCCCGGCCACGATCGCCTGCCTGTTCACGTCGGTCGCCATCATCTCTCCTATCGGTGCCAGAAAACATACCAATATTAGGTTTGGTATAGATACCTAATGTCAATAAATTTTTTCACAAAGCAGTCCATTTCCCGAAGGACTCTTCCTTTTTTGCAGTGAGTATCGCCGTCCGTCCCGACTTGACAAGTCTACTGGTATACACCACCAAGAACACGATGGACGCGCTGGGACGCTTGTGATTTCTAGATGCGGGCCGGCGATACCCGTCCATGGCCCGCTAGACCAGCCGCAACGCGGCCATGGCGCGACCGGAGGGGATGATGGACGAATCGGTGAGCGCTGGTGACGCCCCGCTCGTGCACGAGAGAGCGCAGCAATTCATCCTCGACCTGATCAAGGGTCCCGGATACCGGGCGGGCGACCGCATCCCGTCCGAGCGCGAACTGTCGGAGATGACCGGCATCAGCCGGATGACCGTCCGCAAGGCGATCGGCCACTTGGTCGACCGAGGCGTCCTGGAGCGTCGCGGCACGGCCGGCACCTTCCTGCCCACCGCGGTGATCAAGCGTCCGGTCTCCGAAGGCATGTTCTCGCACGGGATCTCCGACATCGTGCGGCAATGCGGCGGCGAGCCGGGAAGTCGTCTGTTGGTGTTCGAGAGGCACGCCGCCGATGCACGGGTCGCGGACCGGCTGGGAATCCGGACCGGTGACCCCGTCATCGTCATGCGCCGCCTGCGCACGGTGAACGGCCAGCCGTTCTGCATCGAGACGACCCACATGGCCGATGCTCGTGTGCCGGGCCTCGTGGCCGATGATCTGCTGGGCCAGCGTTCATTCTACGATCTGCTGGAACAGCGCTACGGCATCCGCATGCATGGCGGCGAGGGCGTGATCAGCGTGACGACCGCAAGCCCGCAGGAGGCCGGCCTTCTGGATCTCGGACGGGATACGTCGGTGCTGCTGTTCCAGGCCGTTTCGCTCGACGTGAACAACCGTCCGATGGAGTTCCTGCATTCGGTCAATCACCCGCGGATGGTTGTCTTTCGCAGCGCCTAGACATTCCGCTCCTGCTTCGCGGGACCGTCAACTGGCAGGGGGTTGGAATGCGGCGAATATTCGCCTGATCACTCTCGGCGCTCGAACCTTTGCGCTCCTCGACCGCCCCGTCTCTGCAACAGCCGCTGGAGCAGTTGAACATCCCGCAGCGTCGGTGCAGGATCGCGGCCGTTCGCTATCAGCCGCAGGAACTCGATCCAGGCTCTCTTGTTCGCGGTGAGGTCGTTCAGGTGTCCGTCGGGGCACCTGCAATCCTGCTTACAGAAGGTCATTTCCCGAAGATCCCGCGGATGGCGGACCTGCCGCGCGACGTCAGACTCGGGTCCGTGTGGCCGGAGGCGTCGCGGATCTCGTTGATCCAGGCGGCCTCGTTCTTTGTGACCACGACGCCGAAGATGTCTTCGATCGCACGCACGGTGGTGTCGCCGCCGAGCTGATCGAGGGCCAGGTTGAAGAGCAGCCGGGGATCGCACTCCAGCGCCACCGCCAGGCTCGGCACACGGTCGAGAGGCAGCTTCGTCGCGCCGTTCTTCAGCATCGCGATCATGTTGGGATTGATGAAACCGGCCTGCTCGGCGATCTCGGCCTGGGTCTTGTGCGGCCGGAGTTCGAGAACGCGCTTCTCGAGGTATTTCGCCAGCCGGGAGTCTTCGTGGGGCTTTCTCGCCATCGTCGTCACCTTCGTCATTGCTCGCAGAACGTTCTGCTTGCTTGAGCTATAGCGACGAGACGTTGGGGAGCTCGTGGGAGCTGGGTGCGAGCGCTATTCGAGACTGGTGGCCCACATTTCGCTGCGATCATCACAAGCGTCCGCGGCCGAGCATGAAGTGCTGACAGAGCTGGATAATCAACGCTTCGTGCGCCCGGTCCAGACCTCGATCTCTTGCTTAGCGACGCTGACGGACTAAGGTTTACGTCAGCCGTTCCGACTGGCCTAGCACTGCATCACTTCGCCGACGAGCATGAGTCGGCGTAAAGGAAATGATCCGGGATATCGGTCCGGACAAGTGTTCCGGACGAGCTTGCGTGAGAAATTTAAGTTATTGATTTTACGGGATTTATTTTACTGGTCGGAGCGAGAGGATTTGAACCTCCGACCCCCTGCTCCCGAAGCAGGTGCGCTACCAGACTGCGCTACGCTCCGACCGTTGCCGGGCGGGGTTACCGATTCCCCGGGGCTTTGGCAAGGGGGCAGCGCGCGCGCAGTCACGAAACCCCGTTGCCGCGTCCGCTGAACAGCCGCTGCAACACGTTCGACTTGGGCGTCGTGGCGGTCTCCGTGCGTCCCCGCGCCTCGATCACCGGCCGATGGGCCGAAGCGCCGGCGCGCGTCTCGCGGAAGACGATGTAGAGGCCGGAGGCGATGATTACGCCCGCGCCGAGGATTGTCGCCCCGTCGGGCGCCTCGTCGAAGAGGAGATAGCCATAGGCGGTCGCCCAGAGGATCTGCGAATACTGCATGGGCGCCACGATCGCCGCCTCGCCCGCCCGGTACGCCAGGATGACGAGGAAGGAGGCGGTGAGGCCGAAGGCGGCGATCACGGCCATCAGCCCAAGGTCGCCCACGGGCATCGGCCGATAGACATAGGGCATGGCGAGGCCGGTGACGATGAAGTTCCCCACCATCGGGAAGAGGAGCAGCACGACGGAGCGTTCGTCCGCCCCGATCTTGCGGACGATGACCGAGGCGGTCGCCCCGCAGACCGCGGCCGTCAGCGCCGCGAGATGGCCGAGCGACAGGTCCGCCTGCCCGGGCCGCATCACGATGATGACGCCGAGAAGGCCGACAATCACCGCCGCCCAGCGCCGGGCCCGCACCTTCTCGCCCAGAAGCGGGATCGCGAGAATGGTGATGAGCAGCGGCGAGGCGAAGAGGATCACGTAGACCTCGGCGAGCGGCAGGATGGAGAACGCGTAGAAGGCCGATACCCCGGTGACGATCGTGAGAACCGTCCGGAACAGCACCCAGCCGGGGTGGCGCGGCCTCAGGCTTGCCGCGCGGGTGTCGTTGAGCATGATGACGGCCACCGGCGGGAAGCTGAGCAGCGAGGCGAAGAACACGATCTGGAACGGCGAATAGGCGGCGCCGAGGTGTTTCACCACGGCGTCGTGGGTCGCGAAGATGCCCATCGCGAGAAGCGCGAAGAGAGCTCCACGAAAATTGTGATGCGCCGTCGAGGGCGTCATGGTCCATGCCTTTCGCCGGTGGTGGCGCCAGCATTGGACGCTCGGGCGCGGATGCACAAGCCCCCGGGACCGATCCCGTGACAGCGGGCCATTGCGCCCGGTCCCCGGCACGGCGAGACTGCCGCGGAAACGCAGCGGAGGGCGGCTTGAACGGCGACATCCTTACCCTTCTCGGCGGCATCGGCATGTTTCTCCTGGGCATGCGGATGATGACCGGCGCGCTTGGCGAACTGGCCAGCCGGCAGACCCGCACCGTCCTGCGCCGGGTGACGACCTCGCCCCTCACGGGCGCCGTCGCTGGCGCGGCGACAACGGCGCTGGTGCAGTCCTCCTCGGCCACGCTTGTCATGACGATCGGCTTCGTCGGCGCGGGGCTTCTCAGCTTTCCGCAGGCAATGGGCGTTGTCTTCGGCGCAAACGTCGGCACCACGATCACGGGATGGATGGTCGTCCTTCTGGGCTTCAAGCTCGACCTCGCGCGCCTGGCTCTGCCCCTGCTTTTCGCGGCGGGCCTTCTCTCGGCGCTCGGCCGCGGGGCCTGGGGCCGGGTCGGTGGCCTGCTTGCCGGGTTCAGCCTGATCTTCCTCGGGCTCGACATGATGCAGGCGGGGGCGGAAGGGTTCCGAGACGGCATGCTGGCCTTCGCCCCGGCGGCCGATACGCTCTGGGGGCGGTTGCGGCTCCTGCTCCTCGGGGTTGCGGTCACCGTGGTGATCCAGTCGTCGAGCGCGGGCGTGGCGGCGACGCTGGTCCTGCTCGGCTCGGGCGCGCTGAGCCTGCCGCAGGCCGCGGCCATGGTGGTCGGCATGGACATCGGCACGACGTTCAAGTCGGTCGTGGCGACGGTGGGCGGGTCGCGGGATATGCGGCGCACGGCCATCGCGCACGTGGTCTACAACATCGTCACCGGAATCGCCGCCTTCGCGGTGGTGACGGCGGCCGTGCCGGCGCTGGCGCGCGGCTTCGGCGGCGACGCTCCGGCCGCCCTCGTTGCCTTTCACACGCTCTTGAACCTCCTCGGCGTCGTGCTGATCCTTCCGTTCACGCGGCCCTTCGCGCGGCTCATCGAATGGCTCGTCCCCGGCAGCGGCGCGGTACTCGGCGAGCCTCCGGACCGGCGCCTGCTTGCCGATGCCCCGGCCGCCCTCGACGCCGCGCGGGGCGCCTCGGACGC
>NZ_WBUS01000056.1 GCF_008933605.1 Albidovulum sp. | reverse complement strand
GGGGACGGCCTCGCGGGCCTCGGGCGGACACGCAGGTAATGCGCCTCGCGCGCGCCGAAGTAGAAGCCGACGACCGCCGCCAGGAGCCACCAGAGCGGCTCGGGCACCGCGTCGAGCCCGACCATGCGGCGGGCGAAGCCCTCCGGGTCCACCATGGCGTGGGCGAAAAGCCCTAGGGTGCCGAAGGCGAGCAAGGGGCGCGGCAGGCGGTTCAGGCCGTTGACCAACCGGTCGAAGCCGCCGTCGCGGGCATACTGGAACTCCGCCCCATGCTCCGCGAGCGCCTTCAGGTAGGCCTCCTCGGCGGCCTCCATCCGCTTCGTCGCGTTCGGCGTGAAGACCTCGGCGACCGTCGTCGCAGCCTCGCCGAGGGCGGCGGTGGCGGCCGGCGCGCCGAGAATGCGGGAGATCAGGCCCATGCCGCGGTCCTCGCCCGGTGCTCGGCCTCGCCGAGGTGGAAGCGCGGCGAGATGAACTCCTCGGCCCGCAGGATCCAGCCGCCCTTGCCGCCGTCGCGGCGGCGGGCGTACTTGCGGCTGGCCGGGCGGGCATCGGCGAGCGCGTAATAGTAGTTGCGCCGGGCGATGCCGTAGGCGTCGGCGAGAAGGCCGGCATCGGGAACGGCGGCGCGATGGGCGGCAGCGGCCGTCACCGGGCCGATCGCGCCGTCCACCACGAGATCGCCGCCCATCTCGTTCAGGAGGTGCTGGAGGACCTTCACGGCGTTTCCGCCCGCGTTCACGTACATGTCGAAGACCGAAGGCTGCAGCACCTCGGGCAGGTCGGCGATGCGCGGGCGGCGGAAATAGTGCTCGACGAAGATCCGCTCCGCCTCGGCCCGGTCCAGCCGCCGCACGTCGGCCTCGTCCACCCGCCCGTCGCCGGTGAGGTCGAGCCCGAGCCGGCGCAGCGTGCCGAGCGTCACGCCGTGGTTCGTCGCCCCGCCGGGATCGTCGGGGTCGTTCACGAAGCCGCCCTCGCGGGCGACGATCTCTTTCGCGATGTCGTGGACGCTGCGCATGGGCCTTCCCCCTTTCGGGAGGGAAGGCTCCCCGGATCGGGTTAATTCGTCATGGGGGCAGCGTCCGCCGCCTTGGGATCGACATACATTCCCTGATCCTTCAGGGCGTCGATCACTTCCTTGGGCATGTAGGTCTCGTCGTGCTTGGCGAGGATCTCGGTCGCCTCGAAGGTGCCATCCACCAGCTTGCCGGTGGCCACCACGCCCTCGCCCTCGCCGAAGAGGTCGGGCAGCACGCCCTCGTAGCGCACCGGGATCGCGGCGCCGCCGTCGGTCACGCTGAAGGTGATCGCCGCCCCCTGCCCGCGCACGAGGCTCCCCTCCTCGACGAGCCCGCCGATACGGAAGGTCTCGTTCGGCCCGGGCGCCTTCTCGCTCACCTCGGTGGGGGAGCGAAAGTACTGCAGCGCATCGGGCGCGGCGTAGTAGAAGGCACCGAAGCTCGCCGCCATGGCGACGGCCGCCAGCACAATGACCTGGATGCGGCGCTGTTTCTTGAGACCCTTCATCGGGATGTCCTCGCGGCTTGCCCGGGCCGGGGCCGGGCATTTTCCTGCTAGATGGGCGAGAGGGGGCGAAGATGCAACTTCTATCTGCCCGGCGCGCCGACTTGCGGCTTGAGGCGGAAGGTCACGCCAGGGGATAGTCGGCGAGCGGCTCGTGGACCGCGCCCTTCGCGGTCAGGTGCGAGCGGTAGAGCACGACCTCCGTCACCGGAAACGGGGCGGAGCCGAAGCCGACGTGGCGCGCGAGGAAGCGGCCGAGCGCGGGATCGCCACTCTCGCCCGGGCGGAAGCGGGCAAGCGTGACATGCGGGCGGAAGCGCTCGCGGTCGGGCATCAGGCCCGCGCCGTGAAGCAGGCTCCTGACCTTCCGGTGAAGCGCGGCAAGCGGCTCGGACGGCGCGACGGCGGCGAAGAGCGCCTTTGCCTCGCGCCCGCCGAAGGTGCCGAGCCCGTCGAGCCGGACCGGGAAGGGCGCGGCGCGCAAGGCTTCGAGCGCCTCGTGCGCCGCCTCGATCCGCTCCACCGGCTCCTCGCCGAGAAAGGCGAGAGTGACGTGAAAGGTATCCGCGTCGGAATGCCGTCCGACCGGCAGCTCCGCCTGCAACGCCTCGAGCCGGTCGCGGATGTCCTCGGGCACCGGGATCGCGACGAAGGCGCGCATCGCCGCCTCAGGCCGCCTCGAAGCGGATCTGCCGGCGGAGGAACTGCGTCGCCTTCGAGGACACCCGCGCCGGATCGCCGGTGGTGAGGAAGCGCGACGCCGTGCCCGGCCCGAGGAACTCCGGCCGGCGGGCAAGGTAGTCCTTGAGGCTCGGCGCGACGAGCTCGGCCTGCGAATAGACCTTCACCCCGGGTCCGAGCGCCTCCTGGAAGACCCGCTGCATCAAGGGGTAATGGGTGCAGCCGAGCATCGCCGCCTGCGGATGCGGCATCCGCCGCTTCAGCGCCTCGACGTGGCCCTTCACCAGCGCCTCGGCGAGGATCTCGTCGCCCTCCTCGATCGCGTCGACGACGCCGCCGCAGGGCTGGGCCTCCACGTCGACGCCGATGGCGCGGAAGGCGAGCTCGCGCTGGAAGGCGCGGGAGGCGACGGTCGCCGGCGTGGCGAAGAGCGCCACATGCTTCACCTCGACCTCGCGCGGGGGGGAGTTGTCGCCCCATTGCCGCTCGGTCAGCGCCTCGATCAAAGGCACGAAGACACCGAGGACGCGCTTGTCGGCCGGCACCCAGGTCTCCTGCATCCGCTTCAGCGCCACGGCCGAGGCGGTGTTGCAGGCGAGAACGACGAGGTCGCAGCCCTCGTCCCAGAGCCGCTCCACCCCCGCGCAGGTGAGCTGGAAGATGTCGTCGGCATCGCGCACCCCGTAGGGCGCATGCGCGTTGTCGCCGAGATAGACGAAAGGCACTTCGGGCATCGCACGCGCCACGGCCTCGTAGACCGTGAGCCCGCCGAGACCCGAATCGAAAATGCCGACAGCCATCCGCGCCTCCTGCCGCGCGTGCCGGGGCAGGAGGCCCCTCAGGCGCGGTATTTTTCTTCGAATTCAAGGCCGTATTCGTAGGACATAAGCGGCCTCGGGCTCAAGTCATACGTCGCGCGGCGGAGGAAATCCATCATCTGTTTCGAATCCGACCCGAAGGCCCGGAGCCTCGCGCGGGGGACGGGCTCGCCGACGACGATGCGCACGGGCTCTCCCACCCGGGCGCGGAATTCATTGATCAGGAGGCCGAGCCGTAATGTGTAGTGCAGATGGCTCGCCAGCTGGAAAAGCCGGGAATTCTGGCCCTCGAAGAAGACCGGCACCACCGTCGCCTCCGACCGCGCGATCATCTTGGCGGTGAAGTTGCGCCAGACCGGATCCATCGGCCGGCCGAAGGGCCGTGCCGCGGTGGCCACGCCGCCGCCGGGGAAGATGCCGATGGCGCCGCCTGCCCCGAGGTAGCGCAGCGCTTCGGCCCGGACCGCAATGTTCTCGCGCACCGCCTCCGTCGTCTCGTCGAAGTTGATCGGCAGGATGACGCGGTCCAGCACCTCCGCCTTGCGGAAGATGCGGTGTGCAATGATGCGGAAGTCGTCCCTGAGCCGCGACAGGACATGACCCATCATCAGCCCGTCGAGGATGCCGAAGGGGTGGTTGGCGACCAGCACGAGGGGTCCGTTGGCCGGAATGCTGGCGAGGCTCCCGGCCACCACATCGAGGCTGAGCCCGTAGCGCCCGACGATCACGCTCCAGAAGTCGCGCCCGGCGGCGACCTCGGCCTCGTAACCCTGCGCCCGCCGGATCAGGCCGAGCCGGCCGGTGGCGTTCTCCAGCACGCGCACGACCGCCCGTCCGCCCCTGGTCTTCGCCGACGAGGCGTAGGAGATCTCCCGCGCGACGGCCTTCCGCATGATCCGCTCTCCCCCGGCCATGGGTTCCTCTGGCAGGGAAGTGTCGCGGACCTGCGTGACGCTGGCATGACGCCTACTCCGCCGCCGCCCGTTCCGGGGTGCCGCCCGCGCGGATTACCGCCAGCAGTTCCTCGCGCCGTTTCGCAGCCTGCCGCTGCGACGCCTCCTTCACCGGGCCGAAGCCGCGGATGTCGAGAGGCAGCCGGGCCAGCGCCTGAACGGCATCGCCGGTGGCGGGCGTCACCTTCAGCAGGACCTCCGCCATGTCGGCCTCGTATTCGGCGATCAGGGCGCGCTCCATCCGCCGCTCGGCGGCGCGGCCGAAGGGGTCGAAGGCGGTGCCGCGCAGGCGCTTCATCGCGGCAAGGAGCCGGAAGGCGCGGAACATCCAGGGCCCGTACTCGCGCTTCACCGGCCGTCCGTTCGGCCCCATCCGCGAGAGGATCGGCGGCGCGAGGTGCACCGACATGCGGAAATCGCCGCCGAACTCGGCCCGCGCCTTCTCGGCCGTCTCGAGGTGCAGCCGTGCGACCTCGTATTCGTCTTTGTAGGCCAGGAGCTTGTGGTAGCCCTCGGCCACGGCCGCGCGCAGGTCCTCGGGAGCGGCCGCGACGAGGCGCCGGTAACGGTCGGCATAGGCGGCATCCTGATAGGCTTCGAGATGGCGGGCGCGGAAGTCGATCTTTTCCTGCAAGGTCAGAGGGGTTGCGGCCGTTTCCTCACAGGCCTTCGCCGCCGCCTCCGGATGCTCGACGGCCCAGCGGCCGAGATCGAAGGCGCGCAGGTTGCCCTTGACGGCCGCGCCGTTGAGCTCGATCGCGGCCCGGATCGCATCGAGCGAGAGCGGCACGAGACCCCGCTGCCAGGCTGCCCCGAGAACCAGCATGTTGGAATAGATCGAGTCGCCCATCAGCCGGCGGGAAAGCTCGGTTGCGTCGAGGAAGCTCACCCGCTCCCGCAGCCGCGCTTCAAGAGAGAGCCGCAAGGCCCCGGATGGCAGGCGGAATTCCCGGTCGCGGGTGAAGGCGCCGGTAATGATCTCGTGGCTGTTTACCACCGCGCCCGTCCGCCCCGTCGTCATCAGGCCGAGCGTCTTGGCCCCCCCGGTGACGACCAGGTCGCCGCCGATCACGCAATCGGCCTCGCCGACCGCGACGCGGATCGCGCTGATGTCCTCGGGCCGGTTGGCGAGGCGCAGGTGGATATGCACCGCGCCGCCCTTCTGGGCGAGCCCGGCCATCTCCATCATCCCCGCGCCCTTGCCGTCGATCTGCGCGGCCTGCGCCAGCACCGCGCCCACGGTGACGACGCCGGTCCCGCCGACGCCGGTGATCAGCACGTTGAACGTGCCGTCGATCCCCGGCAGCGAGGGTTCCGGCAGCGACGGCAGGTCGAATTCCGCCGCGCCGGCCTTCGTCACGGTCGCGCCCGCGAGCGACACGAAGGAAGGGCAGAACCCGTCGAGGCAGGAGAAGTCCTTGTTGCACGACGACTGGTCGATCGCCCGCTTGCGGCCAAGCTCGGTCTCCACCGGCACGATCGAGACGCAGTTCGACTGCACCCCGCAGTCGCCGCATCCCTCGCAGATGTCGGTGTTGATGAAGACCCGCCGGTCGGGGTCGGGAAACTGCCCGCGTTTCCTACGCCGGCGCTTCTCGGCGGCGCAGGTCTGGATGTAGAGGATGATCGACACGCCATTGATTTCGCGGAACTTCTTCTGGATGGCCTCCATCTCGTGCCGCTCGTGGAACTGGAGCCCGGCGGGGAAGTGGCTCCGCTCCGGCTCCTCCTTCGCGTCATAGACGACGGCGATATGCCGAACCCCCATCGCCTGGACCTCGCGGGCGATGCGATCGGCGGTCAGCCCGCCCTCGTTCCTCTGCCCGCCGGTCATCGCCACGGCGTCGTTGAAGAGGATCTTGTAGGTGATGCTGGTGCCGGCCGCGAGGGCGGCACGGATCGCGAGGATGCCCGAATGATTGTAGGTTCCGTCGCCGAGGTTCTGGAAGACATGCGGGGTTTTCGAGAACGGCGCCTCGCCGACCCAGTTCGCGCCCTCGCCGCCCATCTGGGTGAAGCCCTGCGTCCGCCGGTCCATCCACTGCACCATGTAGTGACAGCCGATCCCGGCATAGGCACGGCTGCCTTCCGGCACCTTGGTCGAGGTGTTGTGCGGGCAGCCCGAGCAATAGTAGGGCAGCCGCGCCGCGATCTCGGGGGCGTTGTCGGCCTTCTTGGCCTCGCGCACCGCCTGAAGCCCGGCGCGGATGCCGTCGGTGCCGCGCCCTTCCTCGATCAGGATCTCGCCGAGCTTCTCGGCGATCCAGGCCGGGTCGAGCGCGTAGCGGGTCGGGAAAAGCTCCTCCCGGTGCATCCCGCCCGCGCCGCCCTTGTACCAGCCATAGACGCGGCGGCCGCGGCGGTCGTCGAAGATCGCCTCCTTGATCTGCACCTCGATGAGCTTGCGCTTTTCCTCGACGACCACGATCAGGTCCAGCCCCTCGGCCCAGTCGTGGAAACCCCTCATGTCGAGGGGGAAGGTCTGGCCGATCTTGTAGGTCGTGAGCCCCAGCCGCTCGGCCTCCGGCTCGTCGATGCCGAGGAGCGACAGCGCGTGGACGAGGTCGAGCCAGTTCTTTCCCGCCGCGACGAAACCCACCTTCGCGCCCGGCTTGCCCCAGACGCGGCGGTCCATGCGGTTGGCGTGGGAAAATGCCTCGGCCGCAAAGCGCTTGTGGTCGATCATCCGCGCTTCCTGCGCCACCGGCGTATCCTGAAGCCGGATGTTGAGCCCGCCCGGCGGCATCCGGAACTCCGGCGCCGCGAAGGCCATGCGGAACGGATCGCCGTTGACGACCGCCGTCGCCTCCACCGTGTCCTTCATGGTCTTGAGGCCCACCCAGACCCCGGCGAAGCGGGAAAGCGCCCAGCCGTAGAGCCCGTAGTCGAGAATTTCCTGGACGCCGGCGGGGCTGATCACCGGGATATAGGCATCGACCATCGCCCAGTCCGACTGATGGAGCACCGTGGAGCTTTCGCCGGTATGGTCGTCGCCCATCGCCATCAGGACACCGCCATGCGCCGAGGTGCCGGCCATGTTCGCGTGCCGCATCACGTCGCCCGACCGGTCCACCCCGGGACCCTTGCCGTACCAGAGCGCGAAGACGCCGTCGAACTTCCCCTCGCCCCGCACCTCGGCCTGCTGGCTCCCCCAGATGGCGGTGGCCGCAAGATCCTCGTTCAGCCCCGGCTGGAAGCGGATGTCGTTCGCCTCCAGGAGCGCGCGCGACTTCGCCATGTTCAGATCGACGCCGCCGAGGGGCGAACCGCGATAGCCGGTGACATAGCCCGCGGTATTCAGCCCTGCCGCCCGGTCGCGGGCCTTCTGCATCAGCATCAGCCGCACGAGTGCCTGCGTGCCGTTCAACAGGATCGGCGACTTCGACAGGTCGAAGCGGTCGGCGAGTGAAATCTCAGGTATGCCCATTTCGCCCTCCCCGCGCTCAGAGCCAGGCCAGTATAGGTCAAATTAGTTGACCTACAAAGCGCTGAATCTTTGATCGGACGGCAAAAAACTTTCTGCACCGCAACACAGTTCTGTTTCCTTGGAGCGCGAAATTCCGTAATAACGCACGTCAGCCTTTTGTGTGAAAGTAACCCCATGGACTGGGACAAGCTCAGGATATTTCACGCCGTCGCCGATGCCGGCAGCCTCACCCATGCGGGAGAGGCGCTGCACCTGTCGCAGTCGGCGGTCAGCAGGCAGATCCGCGCGCTCGAGGAAAGCCTCGGCACGACCCTCTTCCACCGCCACGCGCGGGGGCTGATTCTCACCGAACAGGGGGAGCTTCTCTTCGACGCCACCTCGTCGATGAACCGCCGGCTGGAGACCGCCGCCGCCCGCATCCGCGACAGCGAAGAGGAGGTCTTCGGCGAGCTGCGCGTCACGACGACGACCGGCTTCGGCACGCTCTGGCTCGCGCCGCGCCTCGGCAAGCTCTACGACAAGTATCCCGATCTCAAGATCGACCTGATGCTCGAGGAACGCGTGCTCGACCTGCCGATGCGCGAGGCCGACGTGGCGATCCGGATGAAGGAACCGAGCCAGGCCGACCTGATCCGTCGCCGGCTGATGAACATAAGGATGTGCCTTTACGCCACGCCCGACTACCTCGACCGCGCGGGGCGGCCGGCAGGGGTAGAGGACCTCTCGCACCACCGGCTGATTAGCCAGAACCCGACCACGCCGCAGGTGGCCGCGGGCGCCGCGCTCGTCGAAAGCCTGCTGGCCAACGACATCCGGTCCACCCTGACCGTGAACAACTACTACGGCGTGCTGCAGGGCGTGGTCTACAACCTCGGGATCGGCGTCCTGCCGGACTACCTGACCGAGGATTTCCCGACGCTCGAACGGGTTCTTCCGGGCGTGGAGTCGAGCGAAGTCCCAGTGTTCCTCGCCTACCCCGAGGAACTGCGCCACTCCAAGCGGGTCGCGGCCTTCCGTGACTTCGTCATGGAAGAGATCATCGCCTACCGCAAGCGGCGCGTCGACGACGCCGGGCAGTGAGCGAAACAACCGCCGGTTGCCGTGAGGCATGTTTGCAACGCATATCGGCCATGTTGCACCTGCGGCATGATTTCCCTTGCGCGCTTCGCATGCCGCCCATAAATCGGGCTTGAAGGCGCCGGTTGAGGCAACTCGCGGCTCCTTCTACCTCCCTGTTGGACTTGGGCCGAGCTTTGTCTCGGCCTTTTTTTTGCCTCTCCCCAAACGGGCGCGGAAGGTGCCTGGCCCAAGCCCCACGGACGCGGCCGCTCCGGATGCGGGGCGCCCGCGCCGCGGCGCCGAAATATTCCCGGCCGCCGCCTGCCGGGGGCCTTTCCTCCGCCCCCCCTTGCCCCTAAAAGACGCCGCATCCGCGATGCCCCGGGGGACGAGATGCAGGAACCAGCGATCACCGAGGACCTGATTGCCACGCACGGGCTGAAGCCCGACGAATACCAGCGCATCCTTCAGATTATCGGCCGGGTTCCGACCTTCACCGAACTTGGCATCTTCTCGGCCATGTGGAACGAGCATTGTTCCTACAAGTCGTCGAAGAAATGGCTGCGCACCCTGCCCACCACGGGGCCGCAGGTGATCTGCGGGCCGGGCGAGAATGCGGGCGTCGTCGACATCGGCGACAACCAGGCCGTTATCTTCAAGATGGAAAGCCACAACCACCCCTCCTATATCGAGCCGCACCAGGGGGCCGCGACCGGCGTCGGCGGCATCCTGCGCGACGTCTTCACCATGGGCGCGCGGCCGATCGCGGCGATGGATTCGCTGTCGTTCGGCCTGCCCGACCACCCAAAGACCGCGCATCTGGTGAAGGGCGTGGTCGAGGGCGTCGGCAGCTACGGCAACTGCTTCGGCGTCCCCAATGTCGGGGGCGAGGTCCGGTTTCACAAAAGCTACAACGGCAACTGTCTTGTGAACGCCTTCGCGGCGGGTCTCGCCGATGCCGACAAGATCTTCTACTCCGCCGCCTCGGGCGTCGGCATGCCCGTGGTCTATCTCGGCGCGAAGACCGGCCGCGACGGGGTCGGCGGCGCGACGATGGCGAGCGCGGAATTCGACGACACGATCGAGGAAAAGCGCCCGACGGTGCAGGTGGGCGACCCCTTCACCGAAAAGTGCCTCTTGGAGGCCTGCCTCGAGCTCATGGCCTCCGACTCGGTGATTTCCATTCAGGACATGGGCGCGGCCGGCCTGACCTGCTCGGCGGTGGAGATGGGCGACAAGGGCGGCCTCGGCATCCGGCTCAACCTCGACCGGGTGCCGCAGCGCGAGGCGCACATGTCCGCCTACGAGATGATGCTCTCGGAAAGCCAGGAGCGGATGCTCATGGTGCTGAAGCCGGAACGCGAAGCGGTCGCGCGGGCGATCTTCGAGAAATGGGACCTCGACTTCGCCATCGTCGGCGAAACCATCGCCGAGGACCGCTTCCTGATCCTGCACGGGAATGAGATCAAGGCCGACCTTCCCCTGTCGAAACTTTCCTCCAGCGCGCCGGAATACGACCGCCCCTGGGTGCCGACCCCGGCCCCTGCCCCCTTGAAGAACACGCCTCAGATCGACCCGATCGAAGGGCTGAAGGCGCTGATCGGTTCGCCCAACCACGCGCACAAGTCCTGGGTCTGGGAGCAGTATGACAGCCAGGTGGGCGCCGACACGATCCGCACGCCGGGCCTCGGCGCGGGCGTGGTGCGGGTCCACGGCTCGGGCAAGGCGCTCGCCTTCACCTCGGACGTGACGCCGCGCTACGTGAAGGCCAACCCGGTCGAGGGCGGCAAGCAGGCGGTGGCGGAGGCCTGGCGCAACCTGACCGCCGTGGGCGCCCTGCCGCTTGCCGCGACCGACAACCTCAATTTCGGCAACCCCGAAAAGCCCGAGATCATGGGCCAGTTCGTCGGCGCCATCAAAGGCATAGGCGAGGCCTGCCGGGCGCTCGACATGCCGATCGTCTCGGGCAACGTCTCGCTCTACAACGAGACCGACGGCAAGGGCATCCTGCCGACGCCGACCATCGCCGCCGTCGGGCTGCTGACATCGCTCGACGAGCTGATCGCGGGCCGGCCCGCCGAGGGCGACCTCGCCGTGGTCATCGGCGAAACCAGGGGCCATCTCGGCCAGTCCGCGCTTCTGGCCGAGGCCTTCGGCCGCGAGGAAGGCGATGCGCCGCCCGTCGACCTCGCCGCCGAAAAGCGGAACGGAGATTTCCTGCGCGCCAGCCGCAAGCTGATCCGCGCCGCCACCGACCTTTCCGACGGCGGCCTCGCGCTCGCCGCCTTCGAGATGGCCGAGGCCGCGGGACTCGGGGCCAGGATCGACGCGGGCGAGACGGCGTTCCTCTTCGGCGAGGATCAGGCGCGCTATCTTGTCGCGGTGCGGCAGGCCGATCTCGCGGTCCTGACGGCGGCGGCGCAGGCGGCGGGTGTGCCCCTGGCGCTGGTCGGCCAGTTCGGCGGCGACCGGATCGCCTTCTGCGCATCGTCCGCGCCGCTCGCGGAGCTCTCGCACCTCTACCGTACCGCCTTCGAATCGGCGCTCTTCTGACCGGCGGCTTTCGCCGTGGGCGGGATACTCCCGCCGGAGGCGACACGGGTCGCCTCCGGCGCCACCTTGCGGCGCCTCGCGGCGGGGCTTACATTCGGGCCAAGACAGGAGAGCCCCATGCCGATCACCGCCGAAGAGATTGAAATCCTTATCCGCGAAAGCTTCCCGAAGGCGCGGATCGAGGTCCAGGGCGACGACGGCGCACATTTCGCGGCCTTTGTGGAAGACGAAAGCTTCCGCGGACTGAACCGCGTTCAACAGCAGCGCGCGGTCTACGCCGCGCTGAAAGACAAGATGGAGGGGTCGCAGGGCGAACTGCATGCGCTCGCGCTCACCACCAAGGCACCGGAGTGACCAGACATGACCACCGCAATTGACCAGATCCGCGACACCGTGACGACGAACGATGTCGTTCTCTACATGAAGGGGACGAAGACGATGCCGCAGTGCGGCTTCTCCAGCCGCATCGCCGGCGTCCTCAACTTCATGGGCGTGGACTATGTCGACGTCAACGTCCTCGCCGACGCCGAGATCCGCCAGGGCATAAAGGACTTCTCCGACTGGCCGACGATCCCGCAGCTCTACGTCAAGGGCGAGTTCGTCGGCGGCTGCGACATCGTCACCGAAATGACCCTGTCGGGGGAGCTTGACCAGCTCTTCGACGCGAAGGGCGTCGTCTATAACAAGGATGCGGCCGACCAGATCCGCGCCGCGAACAGCTGAGCGTCCCGACCTCGGCGGGCACGCTCCGCCCCGTCACGCGCCCGCGCGCTCCTCGATGCGCGCGGCGAGCGCCTCCGCCCGCGCCGCGATCTCGGCGAAGCTGTCGGTGACGATCCGCGGGATCACCGGAACCTCCACCCGCTCGGGGTTCGCGCGCGCGTTCGTCGCGACACGCTCGGCGACGACGGCGCGTTCCTCGGCGGCGCGCAGCTGGTCCTCCAGCCCCGCGGTCTTGTCGGCCAGCATCAGCCCCGCCATCAGGAGCATCCGCGCCTCGGGCATCCGGCCGATCTGGCCGACAAGCACCTCGGCCTCGGCATCGAGCATCCGTGCGGCGGCGCGCAGGAAATGCTCCTCGCCGTCCTGGCAGGCGACCTCGAACTGGCGTCCGCCGATTGTGATCAGGACTTCCGGCATCAGGCCACCTCTCCGATCAGCGGTTTCAGCTCCGCCAGGATCTCGTCCATCTCAGCGATCTCCGCGGCGCGCTGCGCCCTGAGCGCGTCGAGCTCGCCCATCAGCGACCGGTTGATCAGCGCGGGCTCCACCACCCCGGCCGCCGCGGCCGTGGTCAGCGCGCGGTTGGTCTCGGTCAGATCGTCGCCCAGCTGCTTCAGCCGCCGGATCTCCGCATCCGCCGCGTCGATCTGCGCCGTCAGCCGCTCCACCTTCTTCTCGAGCGCGCCGACCATCGTCTCCTGCTTTTCCTTGATCGCGCGCACCCGCTCGGTGAGCTGCGCGTTGGCCGCGCGCTCGGCCTCGAGTTCCTCGGTCAGCCGCGTGATCTCGCCCTCGTCGCGTGCGGCGGGTGCCGTCTCTGCCGGCGCCGCGCCCAGAACCTCGACCCCCGCCTCGATCCGCGCGAGCGCGGCTGAGATGCGGCGTTCCAACTCGGCAATGTCGCTCATGTCCTCAAGCCCCCGGCCCTTGGCGGGCCTCGTTTGAATTCCGTCGCCCGGGGGAGCCTTTTCGTCCGCTTGCCGCGAATCGCCAATGCCCCCGCCTGCGCCGAGTTTAGACCAAAGCAAATGCCGATTTCTCCCCCTTTCGGACCAAGCCCTTAGCCCGCGCGCTTGAACTCGCGCACGAGGCTGCTATCAAGCGGCCGACTTCCCCTGCGGGCAGATCGCCCGTCCCCTTCGCCCCAGATGAGGATCGCCCCCGTGGACATCGCCACCCTTCGCGAAAAGCACGCCCAGCACTGGATGAACGCCTGCGCGATCCGCGCCTTGGCGATGGATGCGGTGCAGGCCGCCAATTCCGGCCACCCGGGCATGCCGATGGGAATGGCCGACGTGGCGACCGTGCTCTTCTCGAAACACCTGAAGTTCGACGCGGCGGCGCCGAAATGGGCCGACCGCGACCGCTTCATCCTCTCGGCCGGCCACGGCTCCATGCTGATCTACGCGCTGCTCTACCTGACCGGCTACGAGGACGTGACGCTCGACCAGATCCGGAACTTCCGCCAGTGGGGCGCGATCACCGCCGGCCATCCGGAATACGGCCATGTCTCGGGCGTCGAGACGACGACCGGCCCCCTTGGCCAGGGCCTCTCGAATGCCGTCGGCTTCGCCATCGCCGAGGAGTCGATGCGCGCCCGCTTCGGCCGCAAGGTCGTGGACCACCGCACCTGGGTCATCGCCGGCGACGGCTGCCTGATGGAAGGCATCAGCCAGGAGGCGATCGGCCTTGCCGGGATGCAGAAGCTCAACCGGCTCATCGTCCTTTGGGACAACAACAACATCTCCATCGACGGCAAGATCGGCCTCTCCGACATCACCGACCAGCGCGCCCGCTTCGCGGCCTCGGGCTGGACGGTGCTGGCCTGCGACGGCCACGACCCCGACGACATCGACCGCGCGCTGACCGCGGCGAAGACCTCCGACCGCCCGGTACTCGTCGACTGCAAGACCCATATCGGCTTCGGCAGCCCGAAGAAGCAGGACACCGCCGGCGCCCATGGCTCGCCCCTCGGCCCCGACGAGATCAGGGCGACGAAGGACATCTACGGCTGGCCGCACGCCGCCTTCGAGATTCCCGCCGAGGTCCTGAAGGCCTGGCGTGCCGTCGGCAGGCAGGGCGCCGCCGGGCGCAAGGACTGGGAAGCACGACTCGCCGCCCTGCCCGCCGCCCGGCGGGCGGAGTTCGAGCGGCAGATGGCCGGAGGTGCGCCGAAGAGACTCGCGGCCACCATCCGCGCGCTGAAGAAACAGAACTCGGACCTGAAGCCCAAGGTCGCCACCCGCAAGGCCTCGGAGCTTGTCCTTGAGGTCGTCAACCCGGTGATGCCGGAAACCATCGGCGGCTCGGCCGACCTCACCGGCTCCAACAACACCAAGACCGGCGACCTCGGCATCTTCAACCCGGAGAACCGCAAGGGCCGCTACATCCACTTCGGCATCCGTGAACACGGGATGGCCGCGGCGATGAACGGCATGGCGCTGCATGGCGGTGTCAGGCCCTACGGCGGCACGTTCCTCTGCTTCACCGACTACGCGCGGGGCGCGATGCGGCTTTCGGCGCTGATGGGGGTGCCCGCCGTCTATGTCATGACCCACGATTCCATCGGCCTCGGCGAGGACGGCCCGACCCACCAGCCGGTCGAACACCTCGCCATCTGCCGCGCGACGCCGAACAGCTGGACCTTCCGCCCCGCCGACCTGATCGAGACGGCGGAAGCCTGGGAACTCGCGCTGACCTCCGACCGCACGCCCTCGGTGCTGGCGCTCAGCCGCCAGAACCTGCCGACGGTGCGCACGCTGCACACGGCGCGGAACCTCACGGCGCAGGGGGCCTACGTGCTGCGCGAGGCGGAGGGCAGGCGGCAGGCGATCCTCCTGGCCAGCGGTTCCGAGGTGGAGATCGCGCTCAAGGCGCGCGACCTCTTGCAGGCAGAGGGCATCGGCACCCGCGTCGTCTCGGTGCCCTGCATGGAGCTGTTCGCCGCCCAGCCGGAGGAATACCGCCGCAAGGTCCTCCCCGCCGGCCCGGTGCGCGTGGCGGTCGAGGCCGCGGTACGCCAGCCCTGGGACCGCTGGCTTCTGGGCGAGCGCGGGCGCGATGCGAGAGCCGCCTTCGTCGGCATGGAGGGCTTCGGCGCCTCCGCCCCGGCCGAACGGCTCTACGCGGAATTCGGCATCACCGCCGAGGCGGTCGCGGCCAAGGCGAAGGCGCTTCTTTGAGCGCCCTCACCCGACGCCGAAGAGCGCGCGGATCTCCTTCGTGAAGGCCTCGCGCACGTCCTTCATCTCGCCGGCGGTGACATGGCTGTCCAGAAGGTCGATGATCGCGCGCACGACATGGTCCACCTGGCCGAGCGGCTCGGCCCCGTAGGCGGCCTGCACGGCGGCGACGAAGTCCTTAGCGTGGCGCATCCGCGCCGGGTTCTTCGCGCTGTTCCAGCCCTCGTAGTAGATGCCCCGGATCAGCGTCGGCAACTGCGCCCCGAGGTCGGCCGCCTCGTTCACGGTGAGGTGATCGCGCACCGTGTGCAGGACGGCCCGCAGCACGCGGTAGCTGCGCTGCTTGTCGTTCCAGCCCATCCGGGCGTCCACCTCGTTGATCCAGAGATTCGCGGCCTGCACCGCCTCGTCGATGATTCTCAGTCCGAACGCGCTCATCGCGGCCTCCTTCGGCTGGTTCGTGTCACCCGATCACAGGGACCTTGATACCGCACGCACGGGCGCCGACGCTGACCTCGGTCAATGCGCCCGCCTCTCCGCCCCGGCGATGATCGGGAGGCACGGAAACGGAGGAAGCAATGCAGACCGAACCGCAGATCGTCTTTCACGGGATGGACGCCTCGCCCGCGGTGACGGGCGAAATCCACGCAAGGATCGGCAAGCTCGAACAGGTGTTCGACCGGATCACCTCGTTGCGGGTGGTGGTCGAGAAGCGTATGGCGCGGGGGCACAAGGGGCACCTCTACCAGGTGGCGGTCGATGCCGAGGTGCCGGGCGGCATGATCGTGGTCAACCGCAAGCCCGGCGACCTCGGCGCGCACGAGGACCTGCACGACGCCATCCGCGACGCCTTCGACGCCGCTCGCCGTCAGCTCGAGGACCATGTGCGCAAGACGAAGGGCGTCCACGTCAAGACCCATCCCGAACGCCACCACGGCCGGGTCACCCAGGTCTTTGCCGACGCCGGCTACGGCTTCGCCCGCACCGCCGGCGGCATCGAGGCCTATTTCCAGCGCGACAGCCTGACCGGCGCGGACTGGGACAAGGTCGCGGTCGGCGACGAGGTCGAGTTCAGCCTGATGGAGGGCGACAAGGGCCCCTTCGCCGTCAACGTCACCCGCCGGGCCTGACGCCGTCCGGCGGGCCTCAGGTGCGGCCGAACTCGTCCTCGATCCGCTCGATGTCGTCCTCCTCGAGGTAGCTGCCCGTCTGCACCTCGACGATCTCGACCGGGATTCGGCCGGGGTTGGCCAGCCGGTGAATCTCGCCCAAGGGGATATAGACGCTCTCGTTCTCGTGCAGGATGCGCTTCTCGGCGCCGATCGTGACCTCGGCCGTGCCCCGCACCACGACCCAGTGTTCGGCGCGGTGGTGGTGCTTTTGCAGGCTGAGCTTCGCCCCCGGCTTCACCACGATCCGCTTCACGCGGAAACGGTCGCCGAGATCCATCGTCTGGTACCAGCCCCAGGGCCGGTGGTTCTTCAGATGCTCCACCGCCTCCGGCCGTCCCCTTTCCTTCAAGGTGCCGACGAGCGCCTTGACCTCCTGCGCCCGCTCGCGCGGGGCGACGAGGATCGCGTCCGGCGTCTCGACGATGGCGAGGTTCTCGACCCCGAGCGCGCAGACCAGCCGGTCCTCGGAATGGATCAGGTTGCCGGTCGCCTCCAGCGCGATGGCGTCGCCGCGCACGGCATTGTCCGCCGCGTCGCGGTCCGAAGCGGCCCAGACCGCGTTCCAGTCGCCCACGTCCGACCAGCGGAAGGCAGCCGGTACCACGACGGCGGCGTCGGTCTTTTCCATGAAGGCGTGATCGAACGAGATCGGCTTGACCCGGGTGAAGGCCTCGCCCGGGACGAGCATCCCGAGGTCGGGCTTCATCGCGGCCACCGCGTCGCGGACGAGGCGCACCGCCTCCGGCTCGACCTGGGCGAGCGCGTCGAGGAGCCAGCCGGCGCGGAAGCAGAACATCCCCGCGTTCCAGAGGCAGCCGTCCGCTATCAGCCGGTGGGCCTTCTCCTCGTCGGGCTTCTCGACGAAGCGCAAAACCTTGACCGCGCCCGCCGTGCCCTTCACCGCGGGCTTGATGTAGCCGTAGCCCGTGGCCGGTTCGGTGGGCGTGACGCCGATGACCGCGATCCCCTTCCCGGCCACGGCCTCGGCGGCGGTGCGGATCGCGGCGCGGAACGCCTCGCCCTCGCGGATCAGGTGGTCGGAGGGCATCACCGCCAGCACCGCGTCGGGGTCGTCCGCGGCGGCGATGGCCGCGGCCAGAGCGACCGCCGCCATCGTGTCGCGCCGCGCCGGCTCGATGACGATGCGCGCGTCGGGCGCCACCGCCTGCACCTGCTCGCGGATCGTGAAGCGCACCGCGTGGGCGCCGATGACCATGGCCGGGCCGAAGCCCTCGCCCGTCGCCCGGCGCAGGGTCATCTGCAACAGCGTCTCCTCGCCGACGATGGGCAGGAGCTGCTTGGCCATGCCCTCGCGCGACACCGGCCAGAGCCGGGTTCCGGTTCCGCCGCACAGGACCACCGGGATGATCGTCTTGGTCATCTGCCTCTCACTCCTCGTTTCCGTCCCCGCCGGCGGGCGTCACTTCGCGCATTTCGGCACTTCGGTCAGGTAGCCCGGCTCCAGATGCTCCGAGTAGAGCACGAGCGCATTGTAGCCCTCGTTCAGGATGTTGTTGTACTCGCGCACGATCCGCCCATCCGGTGTCGCCTCGATGACGCGGCCCTGGATGGTCGAGGTGATCATCCAGTTGCCGTTCGGCAGGTGCTCGTGCTTGCCCATGATGAAGCTGTCGAAGCTCACGTCCGTCCCGGCGAAGAGATCGCGGCTGGCCCCGGTCCTCGGATCGACGGCGATGATCTGCGACCGGGACCGGTCGGTATTGTTGGAGAAGATGGAGATCGTGCCATCCGCCTGGAAATCCGGGTCATGCTGGTCGCGCCAGGGACCATAGGCGATCCACTTCACCTCGCCTGTCCGGCGGCCGATGACCGCAACGGCCTGGATGTTGCGCAGCGACACCAGCAGGTCGCCGGCCTCGAACCCGGGGAAGGCCGCAGCCATCTCGGGCAGCAACTCCTCCAGGTCGTTGGGGTGGAAGATGTCCTTCTGCTCCCCCGGCTGGCTCTCGCGGTTGTAGCGGTAGCCCTCCGGGATCGTCAGCTTCAGCCGGTTTTCCGGCGTCTTTTCCGTGACATCGTCGATGATGTTGATGCTCTCGACGATCTCGCCCGTCATCGGGTCGAAGCGGATCATGTCCTGATCCTCGCCGCCATACCAATTGTCCGTGGCCCAGGTCCAGTAACCGTCCACCCCGCGTTCCAGCGAATGGTGGTAGATCCGGTCCGTCTTCGACCAGATCGGGTCACCGCAGGCGTCGAGCCGCGCCATGCCCGGCGCGTCGTCCCAGACGACGAGCACGGAGCCGTCGGGCAGGACCGTCGCGATATGGGCGAACTCGCTCGCCATGCCGTCCGGGTTGATCCTGCTGTAATCGATCGGAAAGGCGTTCATGACCGCGCCGCTCTCGTCGAGGAGTTCGAAGACATAGCCGGCCGTCGGCGGGTCGTAGCGGTTGATCACCCAGAGCCCCGGCGCCACCGCGGCGGCATCGTGGACGGTGTGGACCTCGTCCGGCACCTCGGGCTTGCGCCGGGCATAGGTGTCGGCAGGCAGGAAATAGCCCGTCGCGCGCCAGGACCGCCAGGCCGTCTGCACGTCCGACAGCTTCTCCCAGGGCCACCAGCTCTTGTGCGTCGTCCACATGCCCGCGATGTAGGAGGTCATCGCCGCCAGAAACATCGCGGCGACAATCGGAATGCTTCTGGCGCTCATGCGTCATCCCTGAAATCTGCGGCGGAGCCGGCCTGCCGGACCGCGCCCCCGAACGGTGCCGAGCATAGGCAAGCCGGCGGCCATAGGCGACCCCTTCCGGCATTTCCGGCGGGATTGCGGGGCGTGGGGAAACAGTTCAGTCGCTCGCGCACATTGCGTCCCGTTCATCCGAAATCGCCGCCGCAGGCGGTGCCCCCGGCCGCGGCCCGATCCGGCGCGGCCCCGCCCCCCGGCGACCGCACCAGGACCGAGCCTAGACGCGAACCGGGGGCGCGATCAATTCCGCAGCGCGGCGGGCCTTGCCCGTCTCGACATCTGCGGCCGTTCTGTCACAATCGCCGCGGCTAAGGAATTGACAAGGCAGGCGAAGATGGCACCGAAATTCGGCACGAGCGGGCTGCGCGGACTGGTCACGGAGCTCTCCGACGGGCTCTGCGCCGGCTACACGCGTGCCTTTCTCGCGGCGGTGCCGCACCGCGGCCGTCTCTTCCTCGGGCGCGACCTGCGCGCTTCCTCGCCCCGGATCGCCGCAGCCGTCGCCGCCGCCGCCGCCGAGGCGGGGGTCGCCGTCGCGGACTGCGGCGAGCTTCCGACCCCCGCGCTCGCGCTTGCCGCGATGCGGGCGGGTGCGCCCTCCGTCATGGTCACCGGAAGCCACATCCCGGCCGACCGCAACGGGCTGAAGTTCTACACCGCGACCGGAGAGATCACCAAGGCCGACGAGGCGGCCATCCTCGCCGCCTATGCCGGCGACCGCGCCGCGCCCTCGGCCCGGGCCGAGCCCGAGCCCTCGGCCATGTCCGCCTACCGCGCGCGCTATGTCGCGGCCTTCGGGCCCTCTGCGCTCCGCGGCCTGCGCGTCGGCCTCTGGCAGCACTCCTCGGTCGCGCGCGACCTGCTCGCGGGCCTTCTCGCCGACCTCGGCGCCGAGGTCCTGCCGCTCGGCCGGTCGGAGGTCTTCGTGCCGGTCGATACCGAGGCGGTGGACGGCGCGACGCGGGCGCGGCTCGCCGCCTGGGCGGCCGATGAGCGGCTTGACGCCCTTGTCTCCACCGACGGCGACGCCGACCGCCCGCTGGTCGCGGACGAAACCGGCGCGGTGGTGCCCGGCGACGTGATCGGCACGCTGACCGCGCTCGCGCTCGGCGCGGACACGGTGGTCACCCCGGTCTCCTCCAACACGATGATCGAGGCCTCGGGCCGCTTCGCCCGCGTCCTGCGGACGAAGATCGGCTCGCCCTACGTCATCGCCGGGATGGAGGCGGCAATGACCGGACCGGCCCCCCGCACCGTGGGATTCGAGGCCAACGGTGGTTTCCTCCTCGGCTTTGCCGCCGCGGGGCCCGCCGGGCCGCTGCCGCCGCTGATGACGCGCGACGCGGTGCTGCCGATCCTCGCGCCCCTGTCCGACGCCGTGCGCCAGGGGTGCCGCCTCTCGGCCCTCGTCGCGATCGTCGCCGCAGGGCTCGCCGTCGTGGGGGCGGTGCGCGGGCAACTCGGCTGGTACGCCTTCCTCGGCACCGGGGCGTACCTCGCCGTCGCGCTGGGGGGCCG
>NZ_WBUS01000055.1 GCF_008933605.1 Albidovulum sp. | reverse complement strand
CCCTTGGTCAATGGGCCGGTCGTGCCCGGATGGCTAGGCTGGTCGTGCTTTTTGATATGGGAGGAAAAGCATGACGAAGCTTCTGACGATCGCAGTCGCGGCCATGATCGCGCTGCCCGCCGCCGCCCCGGCCTTCGCCTCGGGCAAGAGCCTTCCCGGCATCTCGGCCGGCGATGACGGGTCGGTCATCGACAAGCGGCGCAAGCCGCGCGTTCCCGGCGGGTCCGGCTGCGACGACCCGCGCGACCTGATCGAGCATCCGGAGTGCCGGGGCTGATCAGGCCACAGGCAACAGCGCCGGAACGGAACGGCCGCGCGGGTTCGCCGGGCGGCCGTCTTCGCTTGGGATCAGCTCAGAGCCTCAGCGCCTCGGCGGCCGGGATCGACGCGATCCCGAGCGCCTCGCCCACGGCGGCATAGGTCAGCTTGCCGGCATGGACGTTGAGCCCGTTCAAGAGGTGCACGTCATCGGCGCAGGCCTTCTTCCAACCCTTGTTGGCGAGCGCGATCATGAAGGGCATGGTCGCATTGCCGAGCGCGATGGTCGAGGTCCGCGCCACCGCGCCGGGCATGTTCGCCACGCAGTAGTGCATGATCCCGTCGACCTCGTAGATCGGATCCTGGTGGGTCGTGGCGCGCGAGGTCTCGAAGCAGCCGCCCTGGTCGATGGCGACATCGACGAGCGCCGCGCCGGGCTTCAGTTCCTTCAGCTGGGCCTTCGAGATCAGCTTCGGCGCCGCCGCGCCGGGAATGAGCACCGCGCCGATGATCATGTCGGCCTGCCGCGCGAGTTCGATGGTGTTCCCCGCCGAGGCATAGGCGGTCTTGAAGCTGCCGCCGAAGACATCATCGAGGTAGCGCAGCCGCGGGATCGAGCGGTCGAGCACGGTCACGTCCGCGCCCATCCCGGCGGCGATCTTCGCCGCGTGGGTGCCGACGACGCCGCCGCCGATGACCATGACCTTCGCCGGCGCCACGCCCGGCACGCCGCCGAGAAGGACACCGCGCCCGCCGTTCGCCTTCTGCAGCGTCCAGGCGCCGACCTGCGGCGCGAGCCGCCCGGCGACCTCGGACATCGGCGCCAGCAGCGGCAGGCCGCCGTTGCGGTCGGTCACGGTCTCATAGGCGATGCAGGTCGCGCCCGAGGCGAGGAGGTCCTTGGTCTGCTCCGGATCAGGGGCGAGGTGCAGGTAGGTGAAGAGCACCTGGCCTTCGCGCAGCATCTTGCGCTCCACCGCCTGCGGTTCCTTCACCTTCACGATCATGTCGGCCTTCGCGAAGACCTCCTTCGCGGTGCCGAGGATCTTCGCGCCGACCGCCGTGTAGTCCGCGTCGGTGAAGCCGGCGCCCGCGCCGGCATTGGTTTCGATGTAGACGTCATGGCCGTTGGCCACCGCTTCCTGCGCGGCGGCCGGGGTCATGCCGACGCGGAATTCCTGCGGCTTGATCTCCTTGGGGCATCCGATCTTCATGGGGTCCTCCCGAAAAAAATGTGCGCCATTATCCGCCATGAAGCATGAAATTGGTTCCAGATTTAGCTGGCGATCCAAAGGGGACATGCGCTATTTCTTCGACAGAAGCGGCATTTCTTCGAAGGAGATTGCGCAAGTATGGAGATCGACGCGACGGACCGGCGCATCCTCGCGGTGTTGCAGAAGCAAGGCCGGGTGACCAACGCCGAGCTGGCGGAGCGGGTGAACCTGTCACCCTCGGCCTGCCACCGGCGGGTGCAGCGGCTGGAGGCGGAAGGCTACATCGCCGGGTTCGTTGCACTCCTGAACGCCCGCAAGCTCGGCCGGCCGACGACGGTCTTTGTCGAGATCACGCTCTCGGGCCAGGCGGACGAGCTGCTCGACGCCTTCGAGCGGGCGGTGGCGCGGGTGCCCGACATCCTCGAATGCCACCTGATGGCCGGGACGGCGGACTACCTCCTCAAGGTCGTGGCTGAGGACACCGAGGACTTCGCCCGCATCCACCGCCAGCACCTCGCCCGCCTGCCGGGCGTGGCGCAGATGCATTCCTCCTTCGCACTCAGGACCGTACGGCAGACGACGGCGATCCCGGTCTGACCGGCTTAATGGCTGCCCGGGCCGAACCGGCGCGGAAGCGGGGCCGGTACGTCGCGTTCCTCGGGGGCGACCGACGCCGGAACGCCAGTGAGGACGGTCGCGGCGGCTTGGCGCAGGGGGGCGAAGACGATCAGGGCGGCAAGGACGAGATGCAGGCCGGCGATCGCGTTCAACTGGGTCCGGAACGGTTCCTTGAATGTCTTGTGGCGCAACCGGTGCTGGGCGAGGCTCGCGCCGATGCTCCCGCCCAGCTGGGCGGCCAGGAGCAGGCTGCGCTCGGGGATGCGCCACGCGCCGGCCCGCGCCCTGCGCTTGTCAAGTGCGAAGAGGCCGTAGGTCAGCGCATTCAGGAGACAGAACATGCCGGCGATACGAAGCGTCAGGTCCAGCATCAGGCCCTGAGCCCCGTCGCCTCCAGAAGCCCCATGCGCTTGGCCTCGTAGTAGTAGCCCTTCGAATACCACATCACCGCGCGGTCGGGATTGCCGCGCGCCACGAGCCAGGCGCCGCGGAGGTACTTCACACCGTAGCGCAGGTTCGTATCGGCATCGAGCAACTCCTCGGGCGCGCCGCGATGGCCCATGGTCGCAGCGGTCTGCGGCAGGATCTGCATCAGCCCGTAGTAGGGGCCGTTCCGGGCCGCGGGGTTGTAGCCGCTCTCGCGCTGCACCACGCGGTGGACGAGCGTTTCCGGCACGTCGTAGGCGCGGGCATAGCGGCCGATGAGCCGGTTGACCTCGGCGGTGCCCCCGGGGCCGCGGGGCGTGTCCCCGCGCCGGGCGCAGGCGGCCGGGAGCGCGGCGAGAAGGACAAGGGCGGTGCGGCGGGTCAGGATCTGCATCGTCGGGCCTCCATGGTCGCGCCCGTTCATAGCCCGCGGCACGGGGCGGGGGAAGACGGCAGGATGCCCGCCGGCATGGCTTCGCCACCGGGCAGGAGTAGCACGTCATCTCGGCGTGCCAGGCGCCGTCAGGGCAAGGCGAAGAACCTGCGTGTCGCGCCTGCGAAGGCTGGCCGTTTGTCTCAGGTCGGGGGCGGAACGATCTCCGCCTCGGCCGGGACGTGTCCGGCTTCCGGGTGGAAGGGCAGAAGTTGCAGCCCTCGCAGGGCCGGCGGACCGTATCACGCGGTCGACGCTGCAACAGGTCCCGCCAAGCGTGCGACAGGCTGCACCGCCTTTGCCAATCGTCGATCGGAGCCGGTTCGACGCGCGCGGTTTACCGGATGCCCTGATCGGTGTATGCTTTCCAAGCTGGTAGGGTGTCCTGTGTATTTTCTGGGGTAACGAGATTGCTGGGGGGTATGTCCGTCTGCATTGTGGACGACCATCCTGTTTTGCTTGCGGGTGTGTCGTCCCTGATCGCGTCCTGCGACGACATGTTCGTGGTGGGCACCGGTGGGACTGCGGGAGCTGCGATCGAACTCGTCGCGGCGCATGATCCTGATATCCTCATCATGGACGTCCGGCTGCCCGGCGATGCCATCAAGGCCACGGCCCGAATCGTCGAAAGCGGCAGCAAGACCAAAGTTCTGTTCTTCACCGCGTCGGAGGACCCCGAGGTCGCCATCCTCGGGATCGAGGCGGGCGCGCGCGGGCATGTGCTGAAAGGATCGAGCATCGAGGAACTGGTGCAGGCGGTGCGGATGGTCCATGCCGGGGAAACCTACATCACACCGGGCTTCGCGGCGCGGATCGTGGCCGGCCTGCGGACGGGCCAGAAGCCTCCGCCCCACAACGACCCGATGCATCTTACGGTGCGCGAGGAGCAGGTTCTGCGACTGCTGAGGCAGGGCAGCACCAACCGCGAGATCGGCGTTGCCCTGCGCATCAGTGAAAAGACCGTGAAGAACTATATGACCACGCTGATGCAGAAGCTCAATGCGCGCAACCGGATCGAGGTGGTGCTGGCCGCTCAGGCGCTGGACACCGATCATCGCGTGGCGGATCGCCATCCGCCATCATGAGGCGCCCGCGCCCCCGGTTTCGGTCGCCAGCGGCAGTTCCGCCCGCAGGATAGCGCCACCGTCCGGCTTGGCGGCAAGCTCGATGGTTCCGCCCAGTGCGCCGATGCGGTGGCGCAAGCCATCGAGGCCCAATCGCGGCCGCGCGGCGTCGTCATGAGGTGCTTGGGGGAGTACGTCGCGGGCGGGCGGATCGTTCTCGACTTCCACTTCGATGTGGTCGTTAAGGGATCGGATGCGCACAACGGCCCGCGCCACGCCTGCGTGCCGGTAGGCGTTCGCGAGTCCCTCCTGCACGACCCGGTACAGGCCCGTGCGGATCGCATCGGGCACCTTCTCCGGCAGCGGACCCTCCGCCAGCGCGGGGCGCACGCCGGTCATCCATTCATGCCGGGCGACGGCGAGACGGACCGCCTCACCCGCAGACAGGCCCGCGATTTCCGGCAGGATCAGACCGGCGGCGATCCGGCGAAGCTGTGCCGCCGCCTCGCTCAACGCGACCGAGGACTGTAGCGCGGCCTTGGAACCGTCCTGCGATGCCTTGGCCAGCGCCGCGAGCGTCAGTGTCTGCAAAGGGCCGTCGTGCAGCTCGGCTCCGATATCGTGCAACAGCGCCTCGTTGACGCGGACGGTGTCGGCGCGCGCCGCATCCGCCTTCTGAAGAAGCGCGAGGTTCTCGGCGGTGGTCTTCGCCAGTTCGGCGTAGCGTTCCACGAGCCTCCTGCGCTGATGGGCAACCACACCGGTCAGGAATGCCAGCGCGAAGGCAGCAAGCATGATCGAGAGCCAGATCGCGGCTTCTGTCCTTTGCCGGTCGGCTATGAGCGGAGCGGCGTCGATGTAGATCTCCCCCACCGCGACGACATCGCCGGCACCCGGTTCAAGGATCGGTGCATAGACCTCGAGATAGGGCGGCAGGACCGGAGAGTGACCCTCGGTCTCCTCGCGGGTTGCCAGTGTGACGACCACTTCGCCCCTCAGGGCGCGTTCCAGGTCGTCCGGATCGTGCGCCTCGATCCGTTCGTAGGGGCGCGAGGCGAAAAGCAGATCGCCGGATTTGTTCCAGATGTTGATCGCTGCAAAATACCGGGTCGCCGAAAGTTCGGCTACCAGATTGCCGATGCGGACCGAGAGGTCGCCGTCCGGAGCGGGATCGCGCAGCAGCTCATAGGCATGTGGCGCAAGTATTCCCTCGATGTAGAGGCTGCCGGCGTCGGCTGCAGCGGCGATCTGGGCCCTCTCATACGCGAGGATCACCGACCGTCCGAGGAGGAACATGATCGCCGCGATCGCGGCAAGAATGCCGATCATCATCCACACGCCGACGGCCCGCGGCGGCTGATCCCGTCGCCGCCTGGCGCCGGATCCGGCCCCGGCAGGTATCTCTCGCCCCATCACCCTGGAACTGTCCATGCTGCGCCGCCGCCGCACCCTGCCGGCACTTTTCGAGACAGCGTAGCGCGCTGCCTGCCGTAACGGAACCCGCGATGCGCCGGCGGCATCGCATCGTCCGCCCTGCGGCAACGGAATCGACCCGGCCAGCAAGGTCGTACCTCGATCGCGAACAACGTCCCGTCATCCGGGACCAAGGTCCCCTATTCTTCGCCGACCAAGGTCGGAAAACGCGACGGGACCTTCCGGATTGGAAGGCCGGACCGATTCGGTTCTATCTTGATGAGGCTGCACGGGGCTCGTTCCAAGGCGGCTCGGCCAATCGCCTTTGCCTTGGACTCCCGCCCGATTTCCGTTCGATTTTGACACCCGGGCAAATGCTGCCCAGGGATTGGGAGGAATTGCCATGGCTGTCAAACTCAACCTCGCCGACCTCGACTTCATCCTGCGCCAGATCAAGATTTCCGAGGCCCATGCCACGGGCACGTCTCTGATCGAGGTATGGGTCGACGCTGCGGGCAACGTGGTCGCACCGACTGATCCGGGGGCTCGGCTGGCAATTCCTGACCCGCATCTGCCCTACGGTGTGCGCACGGTGGATGGCACCTACAACAACATCGTCCCGGGACGGGAAACCTGGGGCGCCGCAGACCAGACCATGCCGCGCTACCTTTCGGCGAGGTTCGGTGACGATGCCGATGGGGACACGATGAACCTCGGACCGGGCGGCACGGTCACCAATACCGACTACGGCGTCATCGGCGCGCCCGGCGCGGGCAACGGCGGACATTCGGGCAACGTGGTCGATGCCGACCCGCGCATCATTTCCAATCTCGTGGTGGACATGAGCGTGAACAACCCTGCCGCGGTGGCGGCCTGGTTCGCCAACGAGGCCGCCGTCGCCGCTTGGCTCGAGACCAATCCCGGCAAGATCCCCGTTGCCCCGGGTAGCGGTGCGGCACCGATCATGGTTGCCAATGCCGATTTCGAAGCGGATTCGCTGGCCGACGGCGATTCCGGCGTGTTCACCGACGCGCTGGGCAACTACACGATGACGGCGCCCTCTGGCTGGACCATCACCGGCGGCCTGGGTGGGCTTTACGATCCGGTCGACAGCATTTCGGACCCGGCCGGCAACGGTGGCGGCAAGGTGGCCTGGATCACCAACGGGGCGGTCCTCTCGCAAAACGCGGGCCCTGCGACCGCGGGTGTGAGCTACACGCTCGACTTCGTGGTGGGCGACCGGACCGACCAGGCCTGGACGGGCGGCACCGCGCGGATCCGGGCGGTCTCGCCCGACGGCGCGACGAGCATCCTTTTGGCGATCACCAACCTGCCGGCGCCCGCCGACGGGCAATGGGCCCCGGTCAGCCTGTCCACGGGCACCCTCCCGACGCCCCTCGACGGCTACAGCCTCATCGTCGAGATCGCGCAGACCGGCGGCGGGCAGGTTCTGGTCGACAACGTCTCGCTCTCGCACGATTCCACCGATGTCGAGATCACGAACGCCGACCTCGCCTCGATCCCGAACATCGCACCCGATGACGGCATCTCGGCGCCGTTCAACGCCTGGATGACCTTCTTCGGCCAGTTTTTCGACCACGGACTCGACCTCATCAACAAGGGCAACAACGGGACCGTGTTCATCCCGCTCCAGCCCGACGATCCCCTGATCACCCACGGCCCGGACGGCGTCGCCGGCACCGGCGACGAGATCACCGATCCCGCGCTTCAGTTCATGGCAGTGACCCGCTCCACGCCGAACACCGGCCCGGGGGCGGACGGAATCTTGGGCACCGCAGATGATACCGCTCACGAAGGGATCAACCAGACAACGCCCTTCGTCGATCAGAACCAGACCTACACCTCGCACGCGTCGCACCAGGTGTTCCTGCGGGAATATCACCTTGATGCGAACGGCCAGCCTGTTGCCACCGGCCGGATGCTCGACGGCGCGAACGGCGGACTGGCGACCTGGGCGGATGTCAAGGCGCAGGCACGCGATCTGCTGGGGATCGCACTCACGGATGGCGACGCACTGAACATCCCGCTGATCCGGACCGATGCCTACGGCAAGTTCATCCCCGATCCGGGGACCGGGTTCGCCCAGGTCATCGTGGGTCTCGGCCCGGACGGCATACCCAACACCGCCGACGACCTCGTGGTGTCCGGCACGCCCGCCGCACCGGTCAACACCTTCGCGGTCGGCGCCGTGCGCATCGGACATGCCTTCCTCGACGACCTCGCCCACGAGGCCAATCCGTTCGACGGCCGGACCGGGCTGCTCAAGACAGCCGACGACGACGGCGCGCTCGGCCTGTCCGACAGCGTCTCGACCGCTGGCAAGTACGACAACGAACTCCTCGACCGGCACTTCATCACCGGAGACGGGCGCGGCAACGAGAACATCGGCCTGACCTCCGTACACCACATCTTCCATTCCGAACACAACCGTCAGGTGGATGCGCAGATGGCGACGATCCTCGCCTCGGGCGACATCGCCTTGATCAACGAATGGCTGCTGACGCCGCTTGCACCGGGCGCCGCCATCCCGACCGACCCGTCGGCTCTCGACTGGAACGGCGAGCGGCTGTTCCAGTCGGCACGTTTCGCCACGGAGATGCAGTATCAGCATCTCGTGTTCGAGGAATTCGCCCGCAAGATTCACCCGAACATCGAACCCTTCGTGTTCAACACCGTCACCGACATCAACCCGGCGATCTTCGCGGAGTTCGCCAACACCGTCTATCGCTTCGGCCACTCGATGCTGACCGACACCATGCCGCGCATCTACGCGGACGGTTCGTCGGACGACGTGGGACTCATCACCTCCTTCCTCAACCCGGTGCTCTTCGACAACGACGGTTCGATCAGCGCGGACGAGGCCGCCGGCGCGATCGTCCGTGGCATGACGGTGGAACGCGGCAACGCCATTGACGAGTTCGTCGTCAACTCTCTGCGCAACAATCTCGTCGGCCTGCCGCTCGACCTTGCCGCGATCAACATCGCGCGCGGCCGCGACACCGGCATCCCGAGCTTCAACGAGGCGCGGGCAGAACTTTACACCCAAACCCAGTCGAGCTGGCTCAAACCCTATGCGAGCTGGGTCGAACTGGCGACCAACCTCAAGAACCCGGCGACGATCGTGAACCTGATCGCCGCCTATGGGCAGCACAGCACGATCACCTCGGCGGTGACGCTGGCCGACAAGCGGCTCGCGGCCGAGGCGCTTGTCTTCGGCGGGTCGGGGGCGCCGGCCGATCGGCTTGATTTCCTCAACTCCAGCGGCGCATGGACGGCTGCCAACAACGGGCTCGACGATATCGACCTCTGGGTCGGTGGCCTGGCCGAGCGGATCATGCCCTTCGGCGGGATGCTCGGCTCGACTTTCACCGCCATCTTCGAGGCGCAGCTCGAGGCGCTCCAGGCGGGGGACCGCTTCTATTACCTGACGCGGACCCAGGGCCAGAACTTCCTCAACGAGTTGGAAAACAACTCGCTCGCCAAGATGATCCTGGCCAATACCGATCTTGCCCAGCCGGGGGCCGACGGCATTCGCGGCACGGATGACGACGTGATTACCCGTCACATCGGCGCGGATGCCTTCGCCCGCTACGACTATGTGCTCGAAGTCGATCCGGCCAATCAGGCCTACCCCGATCCGGTTGGCGCCGATCCCATTCTCGAGGCTCTCGGCATGGGGCTCGTCGTGCGCGACGATCCGGCGACGCCCGGGCTCGACACCAACTACCTCCGCTTCAATGGCGGCGAGCACGTCGTTCTCGGCGGCACCGCGGGCAACGACACGCTCATCAGCGGGGACGGCGACGACGCGATCTGGGGCGGCGATGGCGACGACCGGATCGAATCCGGCTTCGGCGTCGATCAGGTCAATGGCGGTGCCGGCGACGATGTCATCACCGACATGGGCGACGAGGCCGACTTCCTGAAGGGCGAGGACGGCGACGACGTCATGGCCACCTCGAACGGTCTCGACGTAATGATGGGCGGACGCGGTCAGGATGTGATGTTCCTCGGCCAGGATGCCGGCGAGATCTTCGGCGGCGCGGGCAACGACTTCATCCTCGGCAGCACGGGTGCCGACTTCCTACTCGGCAACGAGGGCGACGACTGGATAGAGGGCGACGGTGGATTCGACACCACAGCCGGCGACAACTCGCAACTCTTCTTCAACAGCACCATCATCGGCCATGACGTGATGTTCGCAGGTACAGACGAGCATGATTTCGACGCGGAATCCGGCGACGACATCATGGTCCAGGGCGAAAGCGTCATGCGCAACGAGGGCATGTTCGGTTTCGACTGGTCGATCTTCAAGGGCAATGCGTTGGACGGCTATGCCGACCTGCGGATCAAGATCTTCACGACCGACGAGGCCGACATCCTTCGCAACCGCTTCGACAAGGTCGAGGGGCTCTCGGGCTGGCAGAACGACGACACGCTGATCGGCGACGATCGCGTGGCAACCGGCCTTGCGGGCGGCGTCGTCGAGGGCGAGTTCTTCAACGACGGACTCGACCAGGCCGGCATCGACCGCATCGCGGGCCTCTCGCAGATCGTCTCGGTCGGCACCAACGGCTTCTTCGAGGCGGGCAACATCCTGCTCGGCGGCGGCGGCAACGACCTCATCTCCGGTAACGGCGGCGACGACATCATCGACGGCGACCGCTGGTTGAACGTCCGCATCTCGATCCGTGACAATGGCGGCAACGAGATCGGCACGGTCGACTCGCTGAAGCACGTATTCGACAACTCGGCGCAGAACGTGGCGCTCGGCTGGGCGGGCAAGTCGCTGTTCGAACTCCTGATCGACCGGACGATCCGGCCGTCGCAGATGGAGATCCAGCGCGAGATCCTCGATGGCGACGTTGCGGGCGACACCGACATCGCCGTCTTTAACGACCTGCAGGAGAACTACACCATCACCCGCCTTGCTGGCGGCGCGGTGCAGGTCGCGCATACCGGTTTCGGCGGCCTCACTTCGGTCACAACGATCGACGACGGCACCGACACGCTGCGCAACATCGAGTTCCTCCGCTTCGCCGACGGGGATCTCTTCATCGGCGGCTCGCCGGCGACCGGTGCACCGGTAATCAGCGACACGACCCCGACCGAGGGACAGGCGTTGACGCTCGACCTTTCGTCGATCGCGGATGCCAACGGGCTCGGCGCCTTCTCGTTCCAGTGGCAATCCTCGGCGGACGGCACCACCTGGACGAACATCGCGGGCGCAACCAGTGCGACCTTCACACCGCAGGACCTGCTGCTGACGGCGCCAGGCGCGCAGGCGGGACTGCAACTCCGCGTCGCCGTCAGCTTCACCGACGGCACCGGCAACGCCGAGGTGGTCTATTCCGCGGCGACCGCGCCGGTCGGGCAGAACTGGAACGGGATACCGCTCGTCAACAATACCTTCGACGGCACCGCGGGTGCGGACAGTGCGACGGGGGTCAACCCGCTGATCATCGGCGGCAATGACCTGCTGAACGGCAACGCCGGCGACGACTCGCTGGCGGGCTCGGGCGGCAACGACACGCTGAACGGCGGCGACGGGCGCGACCGCCTGGTGGGCGACACCGGAAACGACCTCCTGAACGGAGGCAACGATGCCGACCGTCTGCTCGGCGGCACCGGCAACGACGTGCTGAACGGCGACGATGGCGACGACAACATGAATGGCGGGCCGGGCAACGATTCGGTCAACGGTGGTGCCGGCAACGACACGATCGAGTGGAACTTCTCGGGTGCCACCTCGGGCGGGCGCGACCTCATCGATGGCGGCGCCGACACGGATACCGTGCAGATCAATGGGAACGGGTCGGCCGAAACATTCCGCATCTACACCGCGGCCGCGGCGACCGCGGCAGGGATCACCGGCCTCAACACCAACACCGAGATCGTCATCACACGCAACGGCACCACGAACGCGTCGATCATCGCCGAACTCGACAACATAGAGGAACTGATGATCAACACGCTCGCCGTGTCGTCCCCGGGCGGCTCCACCGGAGGTGCCGCGGGCGCCGACACCGTCATCGTGATCGGGGACTTCACCACCACGAGCCTCGACTTCAACACGATCACCATCGACGGCACGCCGGGCGACGATGTGGTGGACATCTCCTCACTCGTCTCGCCGCACCGGATCGTGTTCCGCGGCGCGGGCGGAAATGATGTGATCGTGGGCGCCCTGCGCCCGCAGGATGTCATCGAGATGCCGGCTGGCGTCGATCCGTCCGCCGCCACGGTCACCACGGGCTCCGATGGCATGACCACGGTGTCCGGCCCGGGTGGAAGCGTGCGCTTCTTCGCTCCGAACGGCTTGCCGGGCCTCATCGCCCATGGCGCGGCGGTCGCGGACACCTGGGACGGTGACAATCTCTCGGGTGCGGCCGGCAGCGATGGGAGCAGCGACGGCGAACTGGCGGACGAAACCGGCGGCGGTCCGACATCGGCGGGCGTGATCCGCGGCACGGGTGACGCTGATGTGCTGCACGGCAGCGGGGGCCGCGACGTGATCGAGGCCGGCGCGGGACGCGACATCGTGTTCGGCGGAGACGGCAGCGACGATGTGACCGGGGGCAGTGGCGCCGACATGCTGTTCGGCGATGGCGGCAACGACCGCATGTTCGGCCAGGGCGGGCGCGACTACCTCGACGCCGGGGCGGGCAACGACACGGTATTCGGTGGTCGCGGCGAGGATGTTTTCGTGGCATCCTCCGGCGATGGTGACGACGTCTACCACGGCGACGAACTCGACGCGCCCGGCGAAGGCGACACGCTCGACATGTCGGCGATCACCGCCAACATCACGGCCGATCTGGGCTCCGGCCTGATGGGGCGCGGCAGCGTCCAGAGCGCGCAGACCGGACATGACGTGATCTGGGGTATCGAGAACGTCGTGACCGGCGCGGGCGATGACGTTATCACCGCCTCGCGGGAGATCAACCGGATCGATGGCGGTGCGGGGAACGACACCTTCCGCTTCCTCTCGGCGGCCGATGCCGACGGCGACACGATCCTCGGCTTCCAGCCGGGCGACCGGATCGACCTGTCGGAAATCGACGCCAACGGCTGCGGTACCGGCGACGGCAGCTTCACGCTGGTCTCCGACGCCTTCACCGGCACCGGGCAGCTCATGGTTCGGCACGAGACGCGCGAGGACGGCGACTACACCGTGGTCGAGGGCAATGTCTCGGACTCCGCGGATGCCGACTTCCAGCTCAGCATCAAGGGCCGTCACGACCTGAATTCAGGCGACTTCAACCTCTGACTCTTGGCCCGGCTGCGGCGGATTGACCTCCGCGGCCGGGCCTTCGTGCCTTTACCAAGTCTTGTGAAGGGAAGCCGCCATGAGCCGCAGGTCGCGCAAGGATCGGGACGCCGCATCGGGCCTCCTGATGCCGGGTATCCGCCCGCTGATCCTGTTTCTGTTCTTCGTTTCAGGTATCATCAACGTGCTGGCCCTTACCGGGTCGTTCTACATGCTGCAGATCTATGACCGCGCGCTGACCAGCGGCAGCGTGCCCACGCTTGTGGCGATCTCGGTCCTGGCGATTGGCCTCTATGGCTTTCAGGGCATGTTCGACATCATCCGCAGCCAGGTGCTGGTGCGGCTCGGGGCGCGGTTCGACCGTCGCCTTGCGCCCTTGGCCCATCAGGTCGCCATCGACATGCCGCGATACGGCTATTCCTCGTCCGAGGCACTGGAGCGTGGACGGGACGTGGACACGGTGCGCGGCTTCCTGGGCAGCCAGGGGCCTCTGGCGCTCTTCGATCTGCCATGGATGCCGCTGTTCCTCGCCTTCGTCTATATCCTGCATCCTGCGCTCGGCGCGCTGACGATCGCAGGCGCCGCCGTGCTGGCGGTGATCGCCATTGTTACCGAGATCCTGTCGCGCCGGCTGAGCGGCCAGTCGCAAGAGGCGGCGGTGCGCCGCAACCGTCTTGCCGATTCGAACGCCCGGAATGCCGAGGTACTGAAGGCGATGGGCTTCGCCGGCCGCGCGGTGGCGCGGTTTGCCAAGGCGAACGAGGCAAATCTGTCTCTCCAGACCCGCACAAGCGACATTACCGGCACCTTCGGCGCGATCTCTCGGGTGCTGCGCATGCTGCTGCAATCCGCTGTGCTGGGGCTCGCCGCCTATCTCACCATCAGGCACGAATTGTCGGCCGGCGCCATCATCGCGACGAGCATCGCCGCGGCGCGGGCGATGGCGCCCATCGACCTCGCGATCGGCAACTGGAAGAACGTCGTGGCGGCCCGCACTGCCTTCGGCCGCCTGCGCGAAACCGTCGACGTCCTGGCCAAGGCACCGCGCCCGATGCCGCTACCCGCACCCGTTCGCTCGCTCAAGCTCGAAGGCGTGACTGTTGCCTCGCCGGGAACCGGCCGGGTCCTGCTGAGCGATGTCGGCTTCACCCTCGACGCCGGCCAGGCGCTCGGCGTGATCGGGCCGAGCGGCGGCGGCAAGACGACCCTCGTCCGCGCCCTGACCGGAATATGGCCGGTGCTGCGCGGCGCGGTGCGGCTCGACGAGGCCGAACTCCAGCAATGGGGCGACGAGGCGATGGGCCGGCATGTCGGCTATCTGCCGCAGGACATCGCGCTTCTCGACGCGACCATCGCGGAGAACATATCCCGGCTCGACCCCGAGGCCGATCCGGACCGGATCGTCGCCGCCGCCCGGGCAGCCGCGATCCACCGCATGATCGTTCGCATGCCGCAAGGATACGACACCGAGCTCGGCGCGAACGGCGCCGGCCTGTCGGGCGGCCAGCGTCAGCGGATCGGTCTCGCGCGGGCGCTCTACGGCGATCCGTTCCTCGTCGTGCTGGACGAGCCCAACTCCAACCTCGACGGCGAAGGCGAGGAGGCACTGACCGCTGCGATCCGGGCCATCAAGGCGCGGGGCGGCATCGCGGTCGTGGTTGCGCACCGGCCGAGCGTGCTCAAGGCAGTGGATCACGTCGCGATTGTCATGGATGGCCGCATGACCGCCTTCGGCCCGCGCGAGGAAATCCTGCGCCCGGCGGCGCCACCGACGCCGGGCGAGGCCGAACCGAAACCTGCCCGGCGTGCCGCCGAGACCGGGCGGAGGGGGATCTTACGATGATCCGGATAAAATCGGTCAACGGCGAGGGAAACCCCGGCGAAACCGGACAACGCCCACCGGACTTTACCGATGGTGCCGGGAACGGGAAGGGCCCGCTCGCCTTCGGGATCGCACTGGCGGCCATGCTCTCCTATCTGCGGTCGTTCCTGCCGGTGGCGGAGGCGGCCGAGGCCGCCCCGGACCAGTCCGGCACGCTCGCCGACACTGCCGACGCAGGGCCGCGGACGAGGTCGCCCGACCGCGCTCCCGAAGCGCCGGAATCCGCTTCCCCTGACGAGGCCGCACCGGCGTCGTCCGCATCCTGGAAGATCGCTCTCGGCGCTGCGACGGCTGCGGTGGACTTCACCGCAGCCGGACATTCGGCCACGGCCGCGAACATTCCGGCCACGCCGAATCCGCTGCGACCGCGCCTTCCGAGAATGCCCGAGGAGCCGACGATCCGCTTTCCCGGGCAGTCGGACCTCATCGGCGGCAGGGACGGCCAGCCCTATCTCGACGTGTCCCCGGGACCGGAAGCGGGCGCCACAGAGGGCGGACGCGATGGCGAGGGACCACCGGACCGCGGCGGCGCCTGCCCGCCGTCCAACCGCGCGCCGCGCAACACGGGGCCGGTCTACCTTGGCGATGTGGCCAGCGGGGCGGTGCTGATCATCACGATGTCGATGCTGCTGGGCCGCAGCGAAGACCCGGACGGCGACGCTCTTGCCGTCACCGGTCTGACCGTCTCGCGCGGAACCCTGACGGAGGGGCCGGAGGGCTGGACGTACACCGCCGACCATGACGACGCGGGCGCCGTCGAGTTCCATTACACGGTCACCGACGGCACGACCTCGGTCGAGCAGGTGGCACTTGCCCGCATCGTCGCCGAGGGGACCGAGGAATCCGACGCCACGCCGCTCATCATCGGGACCGAGGGACCCGACGACATCGAGGGCGGGCCGGTCGGAGAGAACATTGTCGCCGGCGGCGGCGACGATGCGGTGCGCGGCCACGAAGGCGCCGACATCGTGTTCGGTGGCGAGGGCGCCGACGTGCTCGACGGCGGTGGCGGCGACGACGTCATTTTCGGCGGCGGCGGCAACGACCGCATCTCGGGCGGCGGCGGGGCCGATCAGCTCTACGGCGAGGACGGCGACGACGTCCTGCACGGCGACGCCGGAGACGACCTGCTGGACGGTGGCGCAGGGTCGGACGTGCTGTTCGGCGGCGAGGGCGAGGACCGGCTAATCGGCGACGCCGGCGACGACGTGCTGCACGGCGACGCCGGAGACGACCTGCTCGATGGCGGCGCGGGAGCCGACCTCATGCACGACGGGGGCGGCTCCGACACGGTCAGGGGTGGCGCAGGCGACGATCGCATCGTGGCGTCAGCCGATGGTGCGGCCGACTGGTTGGACGGTGGCGATGGCCACGATGAGCTGGACTACCGTGACGATTCGCTCGGGATCGTCTTCGACATCGCCGCAGGTGTGGCCACGGGCGAAGGCATCGGCCAGGATAGTTTCGAGGGCATCGAGGCTTGGACCGGCGGCGCCGGCGACGACGTCTTCCTTGCCGCCGAGAATCAAGGGCAATTCACCGGCGGCGGGGGCGAGAATCGTTTTGTCTTCAGCGAGCAGAACCTGAACTTCGAGCACGGCGTCCTGCGCTTCCAGATCACCGACTTCGCGGTGGGCGACCGCATCAACGTCGGCTCGCTCGATCTCTACCGGCGCCGGGACGACAATACGCCGGACATGGAAGATCTGATGGAAGACCTCTACGACACGCTGAAGGAAAGCATCAAGGAATACGATTTCGGCGACACGAGACCCCGCCTCCGCCTGCGCGAGGAGAAGTCCGAAGAGGTCGAACGAACCCTGATCGAGATCGATTTCGATCGTGACCAGATCTACGAGACAACGATCACCCTCGAAGGCACGCAGTTGATCGCGACCTTCGAGGTCTCGTGACGGAAAGGGAGCAAGCGATGTCCGAAACGAATAGGTCCGAGATACCGGCTGTGCGGGACGGATACCGGGGGCATGTGGTCGCGGGGCTCGCTCTCGCGGCGCTTCTCGTCGGCGGGATCGGCGGATGGGCGCATACCGCCCGGATCAGCGGGGCGGTGATCGCGACCGGCATGGTCGGGGTTGATCAGAACCTCAAGGAGGTCCAGCACCGCGATGGCGGCATCGTCGCCGAGATCCTCGTGCGCGCCGGAGACGATGTGGCCGAGGGGCAGCCCCTGATCCGGCTCGAGGACAGCCAGTCGCGCGCCGAACTCGCAATCCTCTCGGCCCAGTTGCTGGAAGCACAGGCCCGGCGGGCGCGCCTCGAGGCGGATCGCGACGGCCGGACCGAGATCGCCATCCCACAGGACGTCGCCACGGCCGGGGTCGATGCCGGGGTGATCCTCGCCGGCGAACGGCGCCTCCATGCGGGCAACCTCGCCTTCCGCGCGGCCGAACTGGAACAGCTCGAGCTGACCATCCGCCAGACCGGCGAGGAGATCATCGGGCTTGAGGCCCAGCGCGCGGCACTGGCAGAGGAACTGGCGCTCGTGGAGACGAACCGCGCGCGGCTCGCCGATCTCGCGGGACGCAAGCTCGTCGAGACGGCCCGGCTGGAAGAGATCGACCGCGATCTCGTGCGCATCAAGGGCCGCATCGCCGAAACAGACGCCGAGGTGGCGCGCGCACATCTGCGCGTCAGCGAGCTTCACAGCCGGCGTCTGGCCCAGGACAAATCCGTTCGCGCCGAGGCGCAGCGCGAACTCGTGCCGGTGGAATCGCGGATCGCAGAATTGACCGAACGCATCGGCGCCCTGCGCGACAGGATCGCGCGGACCGAAATCCGCGCGCCCTTGGCGGGACGTGTCAACGAGCTTCATGTCTTCACCGAGGGCGGGGTGATCACGCCAGCCCAGGTCCTCGCCACGATCGTTCCTGCCGCGGCGCTGCTACGCGTCGAGGTACGGCTCGATCCGGCCTCCATAGATCAAGTGCGCATCGGCCAGGACGCTCGGGTGCGGTTCTCCGCCTTCAGCCAGCGCACCACGCCCGAGCTCTATGGCAAGGTGGCCCATGTGTCGCCGGCGACGGCGCGCGATCCGCGCACGGGCGAGGCCTTCTACGTCGCCTTCGTCCAGGTGCCCGACGACCAGCTTGCGCGGCTCGGCGGGCTGGAGCTGATGCCCGGTATGCCGGCCGAGGTCCATCTGACGACCGAGGAGCAGCGCGTCCTCGCCTATCTCGCCAAGCCGATCACGGACCAGTTCAGCCGCGCCTTCCGGGAGGAGTGAGGTCAGGCCCGCGCCCCGACATGCCTCGGCGTATCGTCCCCATCGGTTGCCGGTGATCTTGGCGTGCCCTCTGCCGGACGTCCGGCGCGCCTCTGCCGACGCCGGCATGGCGCACACGATGTGCGAGGACCCCGCTTGCGCGCGGCACGGGATCGGCGGGGGCAGCAGGCTGCCGTCGCCTGCAGAGCCCGATCTCACGACCGGCCGCCGTCCAGCGGCCCCGTCCCGCGATCGATGAAAGGCAGCCGGCCCGATCGGGTCGCCGGGCTCACACCTGTCCAATCCGGCACCCGGTTCCGGCGCAGCCGGAGGCGCGCGTCTCGGTCTCGAAGGTCGCGTGGTGGATGCCGAAAGCCTCCGCGATGCGCGCCTTCACCCGTCGCACCGCCTCGCCGCCGTCGGCGCCGTCGGCGAGGACCAGATGCGCCTCGACCGAGGCGCGGTGTTCGTCCATCTGCCAGACATGCAGATGGTGGACGCCCTCCACGCCCGCCTCGGCCTCGATTGCCCGGCGCACTGCCTCCGCCTCGGCCTCGGGCGGGGCGCCGAGCATCAGGATGCGGATCACCGGCACGATCTCGGAGAGCGCATGCCAGAGGATCCAGCCCGAGATGAGAAGCGTGATCGCCGGGTCCGCCCAGCGCAGCCCGTAGAGCCAGATGAGCAGGCCGCCGAGGAGCACCGCCACCGAAGACCCCGCATCGGCGAGGTTGTGGAGGAAGGCGGCGCGGATGTTCGTGCTTTCCCGCGCCAGCCGCCAGGTGAGGAGCGCGGTGGCGAGGTCGATCACCAGCGCCAGCCCCGCGAGCGCCATGACGATGCCGCCCGCCACCTCCGGCGGGTCGATGAGCCGCATCGCCGCCTCCGAGGCGAGCCAGAGCGAGATCACCACGAGAACCGTGTAATTGATGAGCGCGGCCACCACCTCGGCGCGCGCGTAGCCGAAGGACATCGCGCCATCCGCCGGGCGCCGCGCGATCCGCCGGGCGGCGAAGGCAATGATCAGAGCGACCGCATCCGACAGGTTGTGGACCGCGTCGGCGATGAGCGCGACGGAGCCCGAGACGATCCCGCCGACGACCTGCGCCACCGTGAGGGCGAGATTGATCGCAACGGCCATGCCCAACCCGCGCTCGCCGCCATGATGGTGGTGACCGCGCCCCGAAGACCCGTGTTCCGGGCGCCCGTGACCCGACTGTTCGTGTGCCGAATGATCGTGCGGCATCGCTCGCCTCCTGTCCCAGAGATGCGCCGCCCGCGGGGGCCGGTCAATACCGCCCTTCGGTCACCCTCCTGACAGAAGGCTGTCAGCAGCCCTGTGCGACAAGGGGCCATCCGCAACCAATGGAGTGACCCATGCAACCCCAACCCATCGTCGTCTGGAGCGAGATCCCGGTCTCCGATATGAAGAAGGCCGTCGCGTTCTACAACGCGGTCTTCGACTGGCAGATGGTAATCGACGAAAGCGGCCCGAACCCCATGGCGATCCTCGGCGGCGATATGGAGACGACCGGCGGCCATCTCTATCCCGGCAGACCCGCCCAGGGGAACGGCCCCACCGTCCATATCGCCGTCCCCGACCGGCTGGAGGACGCACTGATCCGCTGCCGAACCGCCGGCGGGAAGGTCCTTGGCGAGATCGTCACGATCCCGCCCGGCCGCTTCGCCTATGCGACCGATCCCGACGGCAATTCGATCGGGCTCTTCGAGCCGAAGGCCGCCTGATGCGCCGCGCCGACCGCCTCTTCCAGATCGTCCAGTATCTGAGGGGCGGTCGGCTTCTGACCGCACGCCGCCTTGCCGAACGCCTCGAGGTCTCCGAACGCACGATCTACCGCGATGTGGCCGACCTCATCGGCTCCGGCGTGCCGATCGACGGCGAGGCCGGGGTCGGCTACCTCATGCGTGAAGGCTACGATCTTCCGCCCCTGATGTTCACCCGCGCAGAGATTGCCGCCCTCGTCGCCGGGGCACGGATGATCCGCAGCTTCGGCGGGGCCGAGATGGCGCTGGCGGCCGAGGAGGCGCTGGCGAAGATCGGGGCGGTGCTGCCGGCGGCGCTGCGCGAGAGCCCAGCCACGGTGGCCATCCACGCCCACGACGCCGGCGCTCTTTCCGAGGCGGACCGCGCGATGATCGACCGGCTCGACCGGGCGACGGCGGACCGCCAGAGGCTCCGCCTCGCCTACCGCGACGCGGGCGGCCATCCCTCGGAGCGGACGGTGCAGCCGCTCGGTCTCTGGTTCTGGGGCAAGGTCTGGACCCTCATCGCCTGGTGCGAGCTCAGGCAAGACTTCCGCATGTTCCGCATCGACCGCATCGCAGGCGTCGCCGAGGCCGGCCCCTTCCGGCCCGACCGCGCGCGGAGCCTGAGGGCCTTCCTTGAGGGCGACGCCTGCCGACGGGGCGCACCGTAGGCTTCTTCTTGGCGCAAATACTCCCGCCGGAGGCGCGGGCCGCATCCGGCCCGCCGGGCGAGCGGGGGC
>NZ_WBUS01000241.1 GCF_008933605.1 Albidovulum sp. | reverse complement strand
ACCCCATATTCAGGCCATGCTGAAGCTGACGCCGATCCTCCTCGCGCTTCTCTATGCCGTCGTCCTCTGGCGTTTCTCGGCCTGGCGGACCGCGAAGGAACTCGACGCAAACTCCACCGAGTTGCGCGACCCGGCGCTTGCCGAGGTGACGGGGCGGCTGGCCCGGGCGCTGGGGGTCGAGCGGGTTCCGGTCAGGATCTACGAGGTCGCGGTGGTCAACGGCCTTGCGGCGCCGGACGGGCGCATCTTCCTGACCCGGGGGTTCCATGACCGCTTCCGCGAGGGCAGGGTCACGGCCGAGGAGATGGCGAGCGTCATCGCCCACGAACTCGGCCATGTGGCGCTTGGGCATTCCAGGCGGCGGATGATCGACTTCACCGGGCAGAACGCGATCCGGATGGTACTCGCCACGCTTCTCGGCAGGCTCCTGCCGGGGATCGGCGTCATGGTCGCCAACCTTCTGACCTCGCTCGTCGCCGCGCGGCTCAGCCGGCGGGACGAGTACGAGGCCGACGAGTGGGCCTCGGCGCTTCTCGTCAAGGCGGGGATCGGCACCGCCCCGCAGAAGTCGCTTTTCGCCAAGCTGGGCCGGATCACCGGCCAGGCTGGCGCGGCGCCCGCCTGGCTGATGAGCCACCCGAAGACCGGGGACCGCATCGCCGCGATCGAGGCGAACGAGCGGAAGTGGGGCCTGAACGTCGAACCGATCCGCTAGGGTGGATCAGCCCGCGCGCTGCACGGCACGCCGGACGGGCCGGGTCGCGAAGGCCAGCGCGACGGTCACGAAGGCCGAGTAGCCGATCCAGCCCGCCAGCGTCACCCAGTCCGGCGCGGCGCGGTAGCCGGTCAGCGAGGCGACGATGCCGCCGACCCGTCCGCCGTCGTCGAGGATCGCGCTCATGTCCCAGAGCGGCGCATGGAAGGGCAGGATGCCTGCACCCACCAGCTGTTCAAGCCCGGTGGTGAAGAGCGCGCATCCCAGAAGCAGCAGCATCGCCTCCGAAATGCGGAAGAACCGGCTCCAGGGCAGAAGGCGGCCGCCAAGCTGCATCAGCGCATAGGTCGCGAACGCCAAGGCAAAGCCAAGGGCGATGGCGCCGAGGATGCCGGGGAGGCTCGTCCCAGCCGCCCCCGCGACCATGCCGTAGAGGAAGACCACGGTTTCGCTGCCCTCCCGCGCCACGGCGATCGCGGCGAGGACGAAGATCGTCCACCAATGTCCCGACCGCGCGGCATCGCTGAGATCCCATTCCAGGTCGCGCTTCAAGGTCCGCGCGTGGCGGCGCATCCAGAGCACCATCTGCACGATGAGCCCGGCGGCGAGGAAGACCATCGCCGTCATCATGTCCTCGCGCAGCATCGGCGGCAGGGTCTCGGCAAAGCCGAGCACCATCGCCGCGAAAAGAAGCGCCACGGCCAGACCCGATGCGACGCCGCCCCAGAGGTAGCGCCCGGCCCTGGCGCCGACCGCGCCCGTCGCAGCCTCGCGCCTGAGCCAGTTCGACAGGATGCCGATGACCAGAAGCGCCTCGATGCTTTCGCGCCAGATGACGAAGATGATCTGCCCCGACATGCCGGCGCCCCCTTATTTCACCACGACGACGCCCTGGGCGGTTTCCTCGTGCTCGTGGAATTCGTCGACGAAGGCGTAGCTGCCCGCCGGCAGGGCCGGAAGCTTTACGGTCATTTCCTGGCCGGGGCCGACGACGGCCTCTTTCTTCAGGGCCTTGCTCTCGAACTCACAGGCCGAGGTGCCGCTGTTGCGGATCAGAAGCTCTGCCGCTTCGCCCGTCGCAATCTCGACGGTCTGAGGGGTGATGACGCCGTCCTTGAACTCGATCACGACGGGGGCAGCGGCGGCGGCGAGTGCCATTCCCACCGAACATGTGACGCAAAGCGCAGCCAGAAGGCCGGGACGGGCGACGCGGAAGGCAGCACGGGACATTGTAATCTCCTGATGTGGTGCTGGCGGGTGAGGCCTGCACCCGCATAACTAAGTATTATAGTCGGATAAAGGCTTTTCTTACTGAAAGCATAAACTATTCGTGACAGAGCGATGGCTCAGGTCGAGAGCAGCTTGCCGAGTCGCGGCAGCCGGGCGCGTTTGAGAAACGGGCGCAGGGGTTGCGCCTCACCCGACAGAAGCTCGGCGCGCGCGCGCACCTCCTCCACCACCCTTTCGACCGGATCGGGGTCCTTGGCTTGCAGGGCGCGCAGGAATTCGTCGGGGTCCATGCGGCGCAAGCCTTCCTCCGCCAAATTGTGACGGGGAAAGTCCTGGGCGTTGAAGGTGACGATCACGTCCGCGCCGCCTGCGATGGCGGCGGCGAGAACATGGACATCCGCCGGGTCCGGCAGCCAGAGGCGCGCGGCCAACCCCTCGCGTTGCGGCACCGCCGCGGCGGGAAACGCCGCCCTGAGTGCCGCGATCTCTCCCCTCGCGACGATCTCGGCGCCGGGCCCGAGCTTCACGACCGCCCGCGCCCATTCCTCGAGGATGCGATCGGACCAGAGCGGAGTGTAGAGGCCAGCCCGCGCAACGCCGGTCAGGATTTCCCGCAACACCGTCGGATAGAGCACGCAGGCGTCGAGAAGCGCCTTCATCCGTCGAGCCGGAAGAAGAGCGCCTTCAGGTATCCCGACTCGGCCAGTTGCGGCAGTTGCGGGTGGTCGGGCCCGGCAAAGCCCGTGTGCAGAAGCTGCCCCCGGCGGCCGCCCCGGCCGATCCCGCGCGCCGACGCGTTGCGGAATTGCGTCAGGTCGGCGGCGTGCGAACACGAGCAGAGGCAAAGAAAGCCTCCCGGCGTGACCAGCGGCGCGGCCAACCGCGCCACCCGCTCATAGGCCCTGAGCCCCGCCTCCAGCGCCGGTTTCGCCGGCGCGAAGGCCGGCGGATCGCAGACGACGAGGTCGAAGCGCGCGCCCTCGGCCCCGAGTGCCTCCATCGCGGCGAAGGCATCGCCCTTCCGCGTCGCGAACCTCTCGCCCGCCCCCATCGCCGCCGCCCCGCGCCCCGCAAGCTCAAGCGCGGCGGCGGTGATTCAGCCCAATGCCGCCTGGGCGGAGGCAATGAT
>NZ_WBUS01000054.1 GCF_008933605.1 Albidovulum sp. | reverse complement strand
GCGGCGCGCCGCTCCACGCGCTCGATCCGCACCCGCAGGTCGAACCACGCGGCCTGCCCGGTCACGGGGTCGGAGTTCGACCATCTGAGACCGTCATCCTTCGCCGGCAGAAGTTCGCTAATCAAGTGGTTGAGAAGAAATCCCTTTGTGGCCTCCGGCGCCGACGGGTCGAGCGCCCAGGCCCCCTTCCTCTTGCCGATGGCGTTCCAGGTCCAGACGGTGTTCTCGTTCAGCGCCGCCATGGGCGCGACGGGCACGACGATCTCGCCCGAGCGCGAGGTGACACGGGCCCAGTCGCCGTCCTCGAACCCCTGCTCCTCCCAGATCCTCGTGGGGACATAGAGCGGGTTTTCCCCGTGGATCTGCCGCAGCCAGGCATTCTGCGAGCCCCAGGAGTGATACATCGCCATCGGCCGCTGGGTGAGTGCATGGAGGGAGAAGCAGTTGTCCGATTCCTCACCGAATGGCGGATACCATACAGGCAGCGGATCCATCGCCTGTTTCAGCCGCCGCCGCAGGTGTTCGGGCGGCTGGCGGTCGCCATGCCCCTCGGCGGCCCGCCGGAACCGCTGCAGGGGCTCGCACCAGAGCGCGAAGAGGTATGGCAGAGGTTTGTCGAAGAATCCAAGGCTTACCGCCCAATCCTGATAGGCAGCGTTCCAGGGTTTGAAGAAGCTCGCCTGCTCCGGCACGGGCGCGACGCAGAATCCGCCGTTCGCGATATAGCGGTCCAACTGGTCGGGGTTCGCGGCGCCGCGTCCCGTCCCGCTTCCGTCGCCGCGCCAGCCCATCAGCGGGCCGACCCCCGGCCGGCGTTCATGCCGAGCCATGTAATCGGCGTAATCCCGATAGGTTGCGCGGCCATCTTCATCGACGAATCCCGGCAGGCGGAGGCGCGCGCCCAGATCCACCAGCACCGACTGGAAACCGCGCACCTGCCGCTCCGGCGTGACCACCGGCCAGCGGATCGCATCGCCGGCGGCATCCGGTTCGGAGATCGGGCGGTCCAGCAGCGAGATGCAGTCGTGCCGCTCCAGGTACGTCGTGTCCGGCAGCACGAGGTCGGCATAGGCCACCATTTCCGAGGCATAGGCGTCGGAATAGATGATCCGGGGAATGCGGTACTCGCCCGTCTTGTCCCGGTCGGTGAGCATCTCCATAACCTGCGCCGTGTTCATGGAGGAGTTCCACGCCATGTTCGCCATGTAGAGCATCAGCGTGTCGATCCGGTAGGGATCGCCGGCGTGGGCATTGGGAATGACCATGTGCATCAGGCCATGGGCCGAGAGCGGGTTCTCCCAGGAGAACGCCTTGTCGATCCGCGCGGGGCTGCCGTCGGCCTTCAGCGCGAGGTCCTCGGGCCCGCGGGGAAAGCCGAGGTGCGGACCGCCGAGCGGCTTGCCGGGGACGCAGTCGCAATGCGGCGTCGGATGGGCGTCGAAGGGCTTCGGGTAGGGCGGCTTGAAACGGAAGCCTCCGGGGGTCTCGACCGCGCCGAGGAGAATCTGCAGCAGATGCAGCGCGCGGGCGGTTTGGAAGCCGTTGGAATGGGCCGAAATCCCCCGCATCGCATGAAACGACACGGGCCGACCGATCATGGTCTCGTGGCGCTCGCCCCGGAAATCGGTCCAGGCCCGGTCGAGTACCACGGGGGTATCGAATGCCGCCGCGATCTCGGCCGCCAACCCCTTGATCCGGTTTGCGGAAATGCCGGTGCGCCCGGCTACGGCTTCGGGCGCGTAGTCTTCCGACAGGTAGCGCTCCGCGAGGTGCTGGAAGACGGTCCGGCAGCCCTGCCACGTCGCCCCGAGGTCGGGGCGCACGCCCCTGGCGTCGAAGGGCACGACCGTGTTCGTCACCCGGTCGATGACCAGAAGCCGCCCCTCGCCGTCGCGCAGGAGAAGTCCGTCCGCGCCCACGAGGCAGGGCGCGTTCGTCCACCGCGCGAGATAGTCGAGGTCGATCTTCCCGGCCTTCAGAAGCTCGTGAACCAGCGAAAGGATCAGAAGGCCGTCGGTCCCCGGGGTGATCCCGTACCAGTCGTCCGCGACGGCGTTGTAGCCGGTGCGGATCGGGTTCACCCCGATCACGCGTGCGCCCCGCGCCTTGAGCCTGCCGATGCCGATCTTGATCGGGTTCGAATCGTGGTCCTCGGCCACGCCGAACAGGATGAAGAGCTTCGTCCGCTCCCAGTCGGGCGCCCCGAATTCCCAGAAGGCGCCGCCCATCGTGTAGATGCCTGCAGCCGCCATGTTCACCGAGCAGAAACCGCCATGCGCGGCGTAGTTCGGCGTACCGAAACCCTGGGCCCAGAAGCTCGTGAACGACTGCGATTGGTCGCGGCCGGTGAAGAAGGCGAGCCTTTCGGGCGCCGTCTCGCGGAGCGGCCTGAGCCAGGACACCGCGATGGCGAGGGCCTCGTCCCAGGTGATCTCCTCGAAGGCGCCCGACCCCCGCGGCCCCACCCGGCGCAAGGGCGCGCGCAGCCGCGCGGGTGACGTCACCTGCATGATGCCCGATGCGCCCTTGGCACAAAGGACGCCCTTGTTCACGGGGTGGCCGCGGTTGCCCTCGATATAGACCACGCGGCCGGATTTCAGGTGGACGTCGATGCCGCAGCGGCAGGCGCACATGTAGCAGGTGGTCTTGCGGACTTCGTCAGAGACGCGCCGAGACGTTTCGTTTCCTGGCTCCTGAAGGCCCATGCCGTTCCCTGATCCCGCCCTCAGTGCGAACCTTGTCCGCCCCCGCGCCGCAAAGCAAGTCCGCCGTTCCGCCGACGATCATGCGGCGCCCCCGACCAGCCGCCGGGTGACGGCCGCGATCCAGGCTTCCTCCTCGGCCGGCACGATGGCGACCGCGACCGCGCCGCCGGCGTCGATGCGGGGCGCGTTCCGTGCATTCGCCTCCGCGTCCACGGTCACGCCGAGAAAGCCGAGGCCCTCGCAGATCCGCGCGCGCACGTCCCGGTCGTTCTCGCCGATGCCGCCGGTAAAGGCGACCGCGTCGAGCCCGCCCATGGCCGCCACGGCGGAACCGGCGTGCCGCACCGCCCAGTAGCAGAAATGCGCGACAGCAAACCCCGCCTCCGCCGTTCCGGCCGCCTGGAGCGCGCGCATGTCGGAGGCACCGCCCAGCGCCAGAAGCCCACTTTCCCGGTTGAGGATCCGCGCGGCACCGGCGATGCCGTGATCCTCGGCCAGCCGAAGCACGGCATTGCCGTCGATCTGCCCGCTGCGCGTTCCCATGGTGAGGCCGTCGAGCGGCGAATAGCCCATCGAGGAGGCGACCGACCGTCCCTCGCGGATCGCGCAGAGCGAGGCGCCGTTGCCGAGATGGAAGGCGAGCAGCCGTGCCGGGAGAGGGCGGCCGAGCAGACCCGGCAGCCGCTCCGTGAGGCTGGCGTAGGAGATGCCGTGGAACCCGTAGCGGCGCAGGCCCTTCGCCGCCTCGGACGCCGGAATGGCATAGCGCACGGCAACCTCGGGATTGGTGGCATGGAAGGCGGTGTCGAAGACGGCGGCCTGCGGCAAGCCGGGCGCGCGGCGGCGCATCGCCCGGATGGCGGCGAGGTTGTGGAGGTTGTGGAGGGGGGCAATCGGCACGCAGGCCTCGATCTCCGCGATCGCGGCGGCGTCGATCAGGACCGGTTCGGTGAGGTTCGGGCCGCCGTGCACGACGCGGTGCCCGGCGGCCGAGAACCGCGCCACCGGAAACCCCCGTTCCTCGCAGGAGCCGAGGATGAGGCCGATCGCCGCCTCGTGGTCCGGGGCGTCGCAGGCGCGCTCCATCGCATCGAGTTTCAACCTTGCCGCGCCGCCGATCTCGCTCACGCTCAGGGTCAACAGGGGCGTCTCCTCGGCGCCGAAGACCGCGACCTTGACCGAGGAGGAACCGGCATTGACGACGAAGATCGCGGCCTCGGTCATGTCACGTCACCGACTTCAGAAGGCCCAGCAGGGAAAGCCCCGCGAGCAGGAGGATTGCGAAGCGGCGGAAGCTCGCAGGCTCCGCCTTGAGGAAGTGCCGCCCGCCGAGCCAGAGGCCAAGGACCATCAGGGGCGCTGCGAAGAGGACCGCGCGCCCGGTGTCCGCCCCGATCATCCCCGCGTGCGCCATGACCGGCACGGACCAGATGTCCATAAGCGTGAAATAGGCGACGAGCGTCGCCCGGAACACCGGCGCCGCCACGGTCTGCGCGGCGAGGAAGACGGCGACGGGCAGGCCGCCGATGCCCGCACCGTTGGCAAAGCCCGAGAGAAAGCCGGTGCCCGCATGGCCGGTCGCACCCACCCGACCCCGCAGGCTCCACCCGGACCAGAGGCCGGCGCACATCAGCAGGACGAAGCCCGCGATGGCGGCGCGGGCCAGGTCGGTGCCGATTCCGGACAGGACGGCGACGCCGAGCGGCACCCCGGGCAATGTGCCGAGCGTGAGGAAGGCCACCCGTCGCCAGTCGATCCGCGCCCATATCTCCGGCACCTGCTGAACCGTCATCAGGATATCGCAGATGATGACGACCGGGACGGCGTGAAGCGGGCTGGTCACCAGGCTCGTGGCCGAGACGACGAGCGCAGCGAAGCCGAAGCCGGAATAGCCGCGCACGAAGGCCGCCGCGAAGACCGCGAAGGCGAGGAAGGCCGCCGCCCCCGGCGACAGGCCGAAGGGCAGCGCCATCACGCGCCTTTCTGCGGCCGCATGTCGGCGGGGTCGATGCCGGCGACCTCCACCGGCTTCTTCATCGCGTCGCGGCGGAAGGGCTCGCCCAGTTCCTGGTTCAGAAGCGCCTCGATGAAGGTGGTCCTGCCCGCCTTCTGGTCCTTCAGCGCCTGGTCGAGCGCGGCGGTGAGCTCCGCCATCGTCCGCGCCTGCACGCCCTTGAGGCCGCAGGCCTGCGCGATGGCGGCATAGCTGACGCCCTCGTTCAACTCGGTGCCGACGAAGTTGTCGGCATACCAGAGCGTCGTGTTGCGCTTCTCCGCGCCCCACTGGTAGTTGCGGAAGACCACCATGGTGATCGGCGGCCATTCCTTGCGGCCGATCGCCACCATCTCGTTCATCGAGATTCCGAAGGCGCCGTCACCGGCGAAGCCCACCACCGGCGTATCGGGGTTGCCGATCTTCGCGCCGACGATGGCGGGGAAGCCATAGCCGCAGGGACCGAAGAGACCGGGGGCGAGGTACTTCCGCCCCGCCTCGAAGGACGGATAGGCGTTGCCGATGGCGCAGTTGTTGCCGATGTCGGACGAGATGATCGCCTCCTTCGGCAGCGCCGCCTGGATCGCGCGCCAGGCCATGCGGGGCGACATCCAGTCCGGCTTGGCCTTGCGGGCGCGGTCGTTCCAGGTGGTGCCGGGATCGTCGGCCTCGTGATCCATCGAGGTCAGTTCCTGCGCCCAGGCGGATTTCGTCTTGGCAATCAGGGCCTTGCGGTCGGATCTTCCAGCATCCCCGGCGTGATCGCCCAGTTGCGCGAGGATCGCCCCGGCCACCTGTTTCGCGTCCCCGACGATACCGACCGCCACCGGCTTCGTCAGCCCGATCCGGTCGGGATTGATGTCGACCTGGATGAGCTTCGCCGCCTTCGGCCAGTAGTCGATGCCGTAGCCCGGCAGCGTCGAGAACGGGTTGAGCCGCGTGCCGAGCGCGAGCACGACATCGGCCTTGGCGATCAGTTCCATCGCGGCCTTGGAGCCGTTGTAGCCCAAGGGGCCGGCGAAGAGCGGATGCGAGCCGGGGAAGGCGTCGTTGTGCTGGTAGTTGCAGCAGACCGGCGCGTCGAGCCGTTCCGCCAGCGCCTGCGATGCCGGAATCGCCCCGCCAAGGACCACGCCCGCCCCGTTCAGGATCACCGGGAACTTCGCGGCGGAGAGCAGCTTCGCCGCCTCGGCGATGGCATCGGCCCCGCCAGCGGGGCGCTCGAAATCGACGATGGCGGGCAGTTCGATGTCGATCACCTGGGTCCAGTAGTCGCGCGGCACGTTGATCTGCACCGGGGCAGAGAGCCGCTTGCCCTTGGTGATGACCCGGTTCAGCACCTCGGCGATGCGGGCAGGGTCGCGCACCTCTTCCTGATAGGCGACCATGTCCTTGAAGGCGGCCAGTTGTTCAACCTCCTGGAAGCCGCCCTGCCCGATGGTCTTGTTCGCCGCCTGTGGCGTGACCAGCAGCATCGGCGTGTGGTTCCAGTAGGCGGTCTTCACCGCGGTCACAAAATTGGTGATGCCCGGCCCGTTCTGGGCGATGATCATCGCCATCTTGCCAGTCGTGCGGGTGAAGCCGTCGGCCATGTAGCCGCCGTTGCATTCATGCGCCACGTCCCAGAAGGTGATCCCCGCCTTCGGGAAATAGTCCGAGATCGGCATGAAGGCCGAGCCGATGATGCCGAAGGCATGTTCGATGCCATGCCGTTGCAGCACCTTCACGAAGGCTTCCTCGGTCGTCATCTTCATCGCGCATCTCCTCCGTCGTTCTGTGCCGGTGCGAACGGTAAGGGGCGGCCGCTCCGCGCTGTAGGACCAGTCATCAGGGCCGCTTAGAGCCAGTTTCACGGATCGCTGCTGCGATCAGCGCGACCCCCTCGGCGATCCGGTTCTGTCCGATCGACGAATAGGCCAGCCGGTAGGTATCGCCCGGCGCGGTTCCCGGCACGAAGAAGGGCCGGCCCGGCTCAATGAGCACACCCCTCTCGCGCAGGCTCCGCGCCAGCGCGGCGGTATCGACGCCCTCGGCCCGCATCCAGAAACTCGACCCGCCGAAACCGCCCTGCCCCGCGACCTCCAGCCCATGTTCGCGAATCGCCTCGTCCATCACCGTTCGCCGCCGCTTGTACGCCGCGTTCAGCCGGTTGATCAGGGCGTCGTAATGGCCGAGCGCGAGGAAATAGGCGACCGTGCGCTGGATATGCCCCGGCGGATGGCGCAGCATCGCGGCGCGCAGCGCGCGGGCCTCGCGGATGAACCCCTTGGGCGCCACCAGGTAGCCGAGCCGGAGGCCCGGGAAGAGTGACTTGGAGAAGGAACCGATGTGGATGACCCGCCCCTCGCGGTCGAGTGACTTGAGCGCGGGCGCCGCGGGCTTCAGGAACGACATCTCGAATTCGTAGTCGTCCTCGACCAAGAGGAAATCGTCCCGCCCGGCCCGCTCCAGAAGGGCCACGCGCCGTTCCAGCGGCATCGTCGCGTTTGTCGGGCACTGGTGGCTCGCCGTGGTGAAGACGGCCGCCACGCCCTTCGGAACGGCCTCGGGCGGAAGGCCGCCCGCGTCGACGTCGACCGCACGCACCGCCGCGCCCTGCTGGCCGAGGATCATCCGCAGCCCCGGATAGCAGGGGTTTTCCACCGCCGCCACGCGCCCCGGGCCAAGGAGCACCGCCGCCGCAATCCAGAGCGCGTTCTGCGCCCCCATCGTCAGGATCACCTCGTCCGGCCGGGCCACGATCCCCCGCCGCGGCAGGATGGTGCGGGCGATGTACTCGACGAGCATCGGGTCGTCGTCCTCGTAGAAATCGTCGGTCAGCGACTGAAAATCCCGCCGGCCGAGCGCCCGCAGCGCACATTGCCGCCAGTTCTGGTGGTCGAAGAGCGTGGCATCCGCCTGGCCGTAGATGAAGGGATAGGGGTAGGCATGCCAGTCGCGCGGCTTCTCCGGCAGGTCGTGGGCCGAAAACCGACCCCCGGTCGCGCGGGCCCAGTCCACGCTGTCCCGCCCTTCGCCCGCATCGAGATCGAACCCCGGAGCGGGCGGCGCGCTCTCGGACACGTAGTAGCCCGACCGCCCCCGCGCCGTCAGGTAGTCGCCCGCGACGAGTTCGGTATAGGACAGCGTCACGGTGATGCGGCTCACGCCGAGGTGCCGCGCGAGACCCCGGCTCGATGGCATCCTCTCGCCCGGCCGGAAGCGGCCCCTCAGGATGCCGCCCGCCACCATCTCCTGAATCTGCTGCTGGAGCGTGCCGGCGGCCCCGGGGGCAAGGTGAAAGGCTTCGGCCGGAATCGCCATCGCTGGACCTAGAGCGCCTGCATCTGGACTTACGCCAGAATGCGGAAACGGGCGCCGCCGTCAAGCTGCGCCCGCTCTTTGTTCGCCGGATCGATGCCCCGGGGTGTGGGTGCCGCGCCCCCGCCCGGGTCCGGGGCGACGTCCTCAGGAAAAGACCTTCGTCAGCGCCTTGTCGATGGCCCCGGTGATGGCGTCGATGTCGTCAGCCGTGGCGATGAGCGCGGGCGAGAGGCAGAGGACGTTGTTGCGTCCCGGGATCGAGCGGTTCGAGGCGCCGATGATCACGCCCTGCGCGGCGCAGTCGGCCACGACGGCCTGCACCTTCTTCTCGTCCACCGGCTCCCTGGTCTGCCGGTCGACAACCAGTTCGGCCCCGCAGAAGAGCCCCTTGCCGCGCACGTCGCCGACGACGCGGTGCTTCTCCATCAGCGCGCCCAGGTTTGCCATCGTCCGCTCGCCCATCCGGACCGTATTGGCCAGAAGCCCCTCGTCCTCGATGATCCGCATGTTCTCGATCGCCGCCGCCGGGCCCGCCGTGCAGCCGCCGAAGGTTGAGATGTCGCGGAAGTAGTTCATCGGGTCGGCGGCATCGTCCTTGAACATCTCGAACACGGCCTCGGTCGTCACGCAGCAGGCGATCGCGGCGTAGCCGGAGGCCACGCCCTTCGCCATCGTCACGAAGTCGGGCTTGATGCCGTAGTGCTGGTAGCCGAACCAGGTGCCGGTGCGCCCCACCCCGCAGACGACCTCGTCGATGTGGAGGAGGAGATCGTACTTGCGGCAGATTTCGTGCACCCGCTCCCAGTAGCCCTCGGGGGGCGTGATGACCCCGCCGCCCGCAGTCACCGGCTCGAGGCAGAGCGCGCCGACGGTGTCGGGCCCTTCGGCAAGGATCACCTTCTCGATCTGGTCGGCGGCCCATTCGCCGTAGTTCTCGGCCGGTGCGCCGTCCTGCTCATGCTTGCGGTACTCGAGGCAGTGCGGCACCCGCACGAAACCGGGCGCGAGGGGGCCATACTGCATCACCCGCTCGTCCTGGCCGCCCGCCGACATCGTGGCGAGCGTGCCGCCGTGATAGTCGCGGTCGCGGAAGAGGATCTTGTGCTTCCTGCCGCCATAGCGCTTGTGCGCGATCTGGCGGATCATCTTGAATGCCTTCTCGTTCGCCTCGGAGCCGGAGTTGGTGTAGTAGACGCGGGACATGCCCGGCATCTTCTCGATCAGCATCTTGGCGAAGATCGAGCCGGGGATGGAGCCCGCGGAATTGGCGAAGTAGTTCATCTTGACGAGCTGGTCATAGACCGCCTTGGCGATCGATTCCCGGCCGTAGCCCACGTTCACGGTCCAGACCCCGCCCGAGACGGCGTCGATGTATTCCTTGCCCTTCGCGTCCCAGATCCGGATGCCCTTGCCCTCGACCATGACGCGGGGGTCCACGGTCTCGAACTGCTTGTGCTGGATCAGGTGGTGCCAGAGGTGGGCGCGGTCGGCCTCGACGATTTCGGAAATGTCGTTGTACTGGAGGGCGGTGGTCATCGGATTGCCTCTGTGTCTGGGATGCCCGGGAACGGTCCGGCGCAGATCATGCCGCACTCCGTCGCAAGACGGAATGCCGCTCCGCACCACAACACCACGAATACCGTCGCATCCGTAGGGCCAGAGCGGTCACGGCCATAGGTCCAGTGCGGCGCTTCGCTGCGGCCTCGCCGACGACCCGAGGCGACGCGGGGGACGTCGGCCGGGCCACGGGCCGGATTGGCATGGAAGTCGTCGGGCGATCCCGTCCGGCGAGGACGGGCTGAAGTCGCTGCGGTAACGGGCGGCCCCGCAAAGGCCGCCCGCAGGTGTCAGGCCGTCACTCGGCCGCCTCGACATAGCTTTCCAGGGGCGGGCAGGAGCAGATCAGGTGCCGGTCGCCATAGACGTTGTCGACGCGGTTGACGGGCGACCAGTACTTGTCCACCCGGAAGGCGCCGGCCGGATAGCAGGCGGCCTCGCGGCTGTAGGGACGGTCCCAGTCGCCGACCAGGTCCTCGACCGTGTGCGGCGCGCGCTTCAAGGGGTTGTTCTCGGCGTCGAGCTTGCCCGCGACGATCGCCTCGGCCTCGGCCGCGATCCCGAGCATCGCCGCGATGAAGCGGTCCAGCTCGGCCTTGGGTTCGCTCTCGGTCGGTTCCACCATCAGCGTGCCGGCCACCGGCCAGCTCATCGTCGGGGCGTGGAAGCCGCTGTCGATCAGCCGCTTGGCCACATCGTCGACCGTCACCCCGGCGCGGTCCTTCATCACGCGGGTGTCGAGGATACATTCATGCGCGACCCGCCCGCCCTTCGAGGAATAGAGGATCGGGAAGGCGTGCTTCAGCCGGCTGGCGATGTAGTTGGCATTGAGGATCGCCACCTTGGTCGCCTGGGTCAGCCCCTCGCCCCCCATCAGCAGGCAATAGGCCCAGGAGATGAGCAGGATCGAGGCCGAGCCATAGGGCGCCGAGGACACCGCGCCACTGTCGGCCGCCTGCGGGTTGCCCGGCAGATGGGGGGCCAGATGCGCCTTGACGCCGATCGGGCCCATGCCGGGACCGCCGCCGCCATGCGGGATGGCGAAGGTCTTGTGCAGGTTCAGGTGGCTGACGTCCGAGCCGATGTCACCCGGCCGCGACAGGCCCACCATGGCGTTCATGTTGGCGCCGTCCAGATAGACCTGCCCGCCCTGCCTGTGGGTGATCTCGCAGATCTCGCGCGCGGTTTCCTCGAAGACGCCATGGGTCGAGGGATAGGTGATCATGCAGGCGGCGAGGTTCGCCGCATGCTGTTCCGCCTTGGCGCGGAAGTCGGCCATGTCGATGTCGCCGTTCGGGGCCACGCCCACGACCACCACCTTCATCCCCACCATCTGCGCCGAGGCCGGGTTGGTGCCATGCGCCGAGGTCGGGATCAGGCAGACGTCGCGGTGCCCCTCGCCGCGGGCGCGGTGATAGGCCTGGATGGTCAGGAGCCCCGCATATTCCCCCTGCGCGCCCGAGTTCGGCTGCATCGAGAAGGCGTCATAGCCGGTGATCTGGCAGAGCTTCGCCTCCAGATCGCGCAACATTTCGGCATAGCCCGCCGTCTGGCTGTCGGGCGCAAACGGGTGGACGTCCGAAAACTCCGGCCAGCTCAGCGCCATCATCTCGGCGGTGGCGTTGAGCTTCATGGTGCAGGAGCCCAAGGGGATCATCGCCCGGTCGAGCGCGAGGTCGCGGTCGGCGAGCCGGCGCATGTAGCGCGTCATCTCGGCCTCGGCCCGGTTCATGTGGAAGACCGGATGCGTCAGGTAGGACGAGGTGCGCAGCAGGGCTTCCGGCAGCCGATACTCATGGCTCAGGTCATCGTCCTTGCGGTCGATGCCGAACGCGCGCCAGATCGCCTCGGTGTGGCTGCGGCGGGTGCGTTCGTCGAAGGCGATGCCGATCTTCGTCGTGCCGACCTTGCGCAGGTTGATCCCCTCGGCCTCGGCCGATTTCAGGATCGCGCCCTGCACCGCGCCGACCTCGACCGTGACCGTGTCGAAGAAGGCGTCCGGCTCCACCTTGTAGCCATGTGCCTCAAGCCCCTTCACCAGCCGCACCGCCTTGCGATGGATGCGTTCGGCGATGGCCTTGAGGCCCTCGGGTCCGTGGAAGACCGCGTACATGCTGGCCATGACCGCCAGCAGTGCCTGCGCGGTGCAGACGTTCGAGGTGGCCTTCTCGCGCCGGATGTGCTGTTCGCGCGTCTGGAGCGACAGGCGGTAGGCGCGGTTGCCGCGCGCGTCGATCGAGACGCCGACGATGCGGCCCGGCATGTTGCGCTTCAGAGCGTCCTTCACCGCCATGTAGGCGGCATGCGGGCCGCCATAGCCCATCGGCACGCCGAAGCGCTGGGTCGAGCCGATGGCGATGTCCGCCCCCATCTCGCCCGGCGCCTTCAGCACGGTCAGCGCCAAGGGATCGGCCGCGACGACCGACAGCGCGCCGGCCGCATGCAGCGACGCGATCACGGCGGTGAAGTCCTGCACATGGCCGTAGGTGCCCGGATACTGGAAGATCGCGCCGAAGACCTTCGACGGGTCGAGATCGGCGAAGGGATCGCCGACGATCACCTGCCAGCCGAGCGGCGCGGCGCGGGTTTCGATCACCGCGATGGTCTGCGGGTGGCAGTGGTGATCGACAAAGAAGGCGCCAGCCTTCGACTTGGCCGACCGCTGACAGAGCGCCATCGCCTCGGCAGCGGCGGTGCCTTCGTCCAGAAGCGAGGCGTTCGCCACGTCAAGCGCCGTCAGGTCCGAGATCATCGTCTGGTAGTTCAGCAGCGCCTCGAGGCGGCCCTGGCTGATTTCCGGCTGGTAGGGCGTGTAGGCCGTGTACCAGGCGGGGTTCTCGAAGATGTTGCGCTGGATCGCGGGCGGCGTGACGGTGCCGTGATAGCCCTGGCCGATCAGGCTCGTCATCACCCTGTTCCGGTGGGCGACCTCGCGCAGGCGGTTGAGGACGCCCTGTTCCGACAGCGCCTTGCCCCAGGTCAGCGGCGTCTTCAGGCGGATGTCCTGCGGCACGATGCCGTCGATCAGCGCGTCGAGGCTTGGCGCCCCAACCGCGTTCAGCATCTCGGTCATCTCGGCCGGCGAGGGGCCGATATGGCGCCGGTTGGCGAAGTCGTAGGGGGCGTATTTGCTTTCAGCATAAGACATGGCGTCCTCTCAGCCGACCAGCGCCAGATAGGCGGCTTCGTCCATCAACCCGTCGGCATCGGCGGGGCGCGCCAGCTTCAGCTTGAAGAACCAGCCCGCTGCTTGCGCGTCGGAATTGACGATGGAGGGATCGTTCACGATCGCCTCGTTCACCTCGACGATCTCGCCGTCGAGCGGGCAGTAGACGTCCGAGGCGGCCTTGACCGATTCAACCGTCGCCGCCGCGTCACCCTTGGCCAGCTGCGCGCCGACCTCGGGCAGGTCGACGAACACCAGGTCGCCCAGCTGTTCGACGGCATGGTTGGTGATGCCGACGGTGGCGACGCCATCGGCGAGGTTCAGCCATTCGTGGTCTTCGGTATATTTCAGCATGTCAGGTCTCCTCAGGCGCGCTTGTAGCGGGGGGTGATGAAGGGAAGGGTGGCGACAGTGACGGGCAGCCGCTTGCCGCGGACCTCGGCGTAAAGCCGGGTGCCCGGTTCGGATAGGCTGGTGGCGACATGGCCCATGGCAACGGGCCGGTCGACGCTGGGGCCGAAGCCGCCGGAGGTGACCATGCCCACCGGCTCGGAGGCGGTTTCATCCGCGAAAAGCACGGCGCCGCCGCGCACCGGCGCGCGGCCTTCCGGGGCAAGGCCCACGCGGCGGCGCGAGGCGCCGCGCTCGAACTCGGGCAGGATCACATCGGCGCCGGGGAAGCCGCCGGCGCGGGCACCGCCGGCGCGGCGGACCTTCTGCACCGCCCATTCCAGCGCGGCGGCGACCGGCGTCGTCGTGGTGTCGATGTCGTTGCCGTATAGGCAAAGCCCGGCCTCCAGCCGCAGGCTGTCGCGCGCGCCGAGGCCGATCGGGTGAACATCCGGGTCGGCCAGCAATGCCTCGGTCAATTCCACCGCCTGCTCCGCCGGCACCGAGATTTCATAGCCGTCCTCGCCCGAATAGCCCGAGCGCGAGACGATGCAGGACGCGCCGGCCAGCGTCACGTCCTTCACGTCCATGAAGGCCATCGCGGCCACGTCCGGGTTCAGCTTCGCCAGGGCTTTTTCCGCCGCCGGACCCTGGAGGGCGATGAGCCCGCGGTCGGTCAGCTCCTCGATCTCGAAGTCGCCCGACAGGTGCTTGCGCAGATGGGCGATGTCCTGGGCCTTGCAGGCGGCGTTCACCACCAGGAACAGGTGGTCGCCGCGGTTGGCGAACATCAGGTCGTCGAGGATGCCGCCGTTCTGATCGGTGAAGAGGCCATAGCGCTGGCGACCCGGCTTCAGCCCCAGAACATCGACCGGCACCAGCCGTTCGAGCGCCAGCGCCGCGTCCTCGACCTTGCCCGATTTCGCGCGCAGGATCACCTGGCCCATGTGGCCGACATCGAAGAGGCCGGCCTTGGCGCGGGTGTGAAGATGTTCCTTCATCACGCCTTCGGGAAACTGCACCGGCATCTCGTAGCCCGCGAAATCCACCATCTTGCCGCCGATCCGGGCGTTGAGGGCAGTGAGCGGGGTCTTTCCAAGTTCGGTCGTGTCAGACATTGGCGGGCTCCGTGGTAGGGGGTTGGGCGCGACGCGCGGCCTGCAGGGCGGCAAAACCGTCGTCGGCATGGAAGGAAGAACGGGTCATCGGCGTGGCCGAGACGGCCAGGAAGCCCTTCGACCGCGCCATCGCCTCGATCCGCGCGAAATCCTCGGGCGGGATGAAACGGTCCACCGGGTGATGGTGCGGGGTCGGTTGCAGGTATTGGCCGACGGTCAGGAAGTCGACGCCGGCGATGCGCATGTCGTCCATGACCTGCCGGAGTTCCTCCAGCGTTTCCCCTAGGCCGACCATCAGGCCGGACTTGGTGAAGATGGCCGGGTTGCGGCGCTTGGCCTCGTCGAGAAGCCGCAGCGACTGATAGTAGCGCGCGCCGGGCCGGACACTGGGGTAAAGCCGCGGCACGCATTCGAGGTTGTGGTTGAAGACGTCCGGCGCGGCATCGACCACGGTTTCCCAGGCGGTCCCCTTGTGCAGGAAGTCGGGCACCAGCACTTCGACCGTCGTCCCCGGACAGCGGTGGCGCACCGCCCGGATGGTCTGGGCGAAATGCGCCGCCCCGCCGTCGTCAAGGTCGTCGCGATCAACCGAGGTGATGACCACATGCCGGAGGCCGAGTTTTTCCACCGCCTGTGCCACCCGGCCGGGCTCGAACGCATCGAGCGCGTCGGGCCTTCCGGTGGCGACGTTGCAGAAGGAACAGCCGCGGGTGCAGACCTCGCCCATGATCATCATGGTGGCGTGGCGCTTCGACCAGCATTCGCCCCGGTTCGGGCAGGCGGCCTCCTCGCAGACGGTGGACAGCGCCTCGGCCTTGAGGATCGCCCGCGTCTCGCCAAAGGCCGCGTTTTCGGCGCGAGAGACGCGGATCCACGACGGCTTGCGCAGGACGGGCGTGGCAGGCCGGTGGGCCTTTTCGGGATGGCGCAGGCGGTCTTCGGTGATCATCCCTCTCTCCTCACATATGCAAGGGCTTGCCGAGCGCGGCGAGGCAGGCTTCCTTCACCGCCTCGCCCATGCCCGGATGGGCGTGCGAGGTGGCGGCGACATCGGCAAGCGTCGCGCCCCTGGCCATGGCCAGCACCAGCTCCTGGATCAGCTCGCCGGCATTGCGGCCAAGGACATGGGCGCCGAGGATGCGGCCGGTCTCGGCATCGCCCAGCACCTTGACGAGGCCATCCGTCGCCGCCATCGCGCGGGCGCGGCCGCTGGCGATGAACTGGAACTTGCCGACGACATGGGCGGTGCCCGCCTCCTTCAGCACTTCCTCGGTGGCGCCGAGGCTGGCGATTTCCGGCGCGGTGTAGACGACGCCCGGCACCAGCGCATAATCGGGTGCGGGATGGGCATGGCCCGCCAGCGCCTCGACGGCGGCGACCCCGTCCTCCTCGGCCTTATGGGCGAGCATCGGGCCCGGCACCACGTCACCGATGGCGAGGATGCCCGGGACACTGGTGCGGAACTGGCCGTCCACGGCGATGAAGCCGCGCGGGTCGAGCGCCAGCCCAAGCGCCTCGAGCCCCAGCCCGGCGGTGCGCGGGCGGCGGCCGATGGCGACCAGCACCGCGTCGGCCTCCAGCGTCTCGACCGCGCCGGTGTCGCGCCGCTCCAGCGTGACCTTGGCTTTGTCGCCAGTGCGCTGAACCGAGGCCTTGCGGCCCAACTGGAAGGCAAGCCCCTGCCGCTGCAGAAGCCGCTGCGCGGTCTTCGCGATCTCGCCGTCCGCGCCGGGCAGGATGCGGTCGAGGTATTCGACGACCGTCACCTTGGCCCCGAGCCGCGCCCAGACCTGGCCCAGTTCCAGCCCGATCACGCCGGCGCCGATCACAACGAGATGTTCCGGCACCTTGGGCAGAGCCAGCGCACCGGTCGAGGTCAGGACGACCTCTTCGTCGATCGTGACGTCGGGCAGGCCGGCAGGATCGGAGCCGGTGGCGATCAGGATGTCTTTCGCCGCGACGGTTTCGTCCCCCACCTGAACCTTGCCCGGAGCCGGGATCGTGCCGCGCCCGGCCAGCCATTCGACGCCGTTCTTCTTGAAGAGATGCGCGATGCCCTTGGTCAGGTCGCCCACCACCTTGTCCTTGCGCGCCATCATGGCGCCGAGGTCGAAGCCCGCCTCGCCCACGGAAATCCCGTGCTGCGCCAGATGCTTCAGCTCGGCCCAATGCTCGGACGAGGACAGCAGCGCCTTCGACGGGATGCAGCCGACATTGAGGCAGGTGCCGCCCAGCGTGGCGCGTTCCTCGACGCAGGCGACCTTGAGGCCAAGCTGCGCGGCCCGGATCGCGGCGACATAGCCGCCGGGGCCGGCGCCGATGACGACAAGGTCGAACTCACGCATGACCGGCCCCGTAGATCGGGAAGCGCCGGCAGAGCGCCACGACCTTCTCGCGCACCCTCGCTTCGACCGCGGCATCGCCCTCGGGCGAGCGGCGGAGCGCATCCAGCACGTCGCCGATCAGGCCGCCGATCTCGCGGAACTCGGCCACGCCGAAGCCGCGGCTGCAACCGGCGGCGGTGCCAAGGCGGATGCCCGAGGTGACGGTGGGCTTTTCCGGGTCGCCCGGCACGCCGTTCTTGTTGCAGGTGATGCCGGCGCGTTCCAGCGCCTCGGCGGCGGCATTGCCCTTGACGCCCAGGGGACGCAGGTCGACCAGCATCAGGTGGTTGTCGGTCCCGCCCGAGACGATTGCCGCACCGCGTGCCACCAGCACCTCGGCCAGCGCCTTCGAACTGGCGACGACAGTGCCGATATAGTCCCTGAACGACGGTTGCAGCGCCTCGGCGAAGGCCACGGCCTTCCCGGCGATCACATGCATCAGCGGCCCGCCCTGCAGGCCGGGGAAGACCGCCGAGTTGATCTTCTTCGCCATCTCGGCGTCGTTGGTCAGGATCACGCCGCCGCGCGGGCCGCGCAGCGTCTTGTGGGTGGTCGAGGTCACGACATGGGCATGCGGCATCGGGCTCGGGTGATGGCCGGTCGCGACAAGGCCCGCGATATGGGCCATGTCGACCAGCAGCCAGGCGCCCACCTTGTCGGCGATGGCGCGGAACCGGGCGAAGTCGATGATGCGCGAATAGGCCGAGGCGCCGGCGATGATCAGCTTCGGCTTTTCGGCAAGGGCCAGGCGTTCCACGTTGTCATAGTCGATGTGGCCGTCCGCCCCGAGGCCATAGGCCACGGCGCGGAACCACTTGCCCGACATCGCGGGCTTCGCCCCGTGCGTCAGGTGGCCACCCGCATCGAGCGACATGCCGAGGATGGTGTCGCCGGGGCTGAGGAGCGCCAGCTTCACCGCGCCGTTGGCCTGCGCGCCGGAATGCGGCTGCACGTTGGCGAAACCGGCGCCGAACAGCTCCTTCAGCCGGTCGATGGCAAGTTCTTCGACCACGTCCACGTTGACGCAGCCGCCATAATAGCGCTTGCCGGGATAACCCTCGGCATACTTGTTGGTCAGGACCGAGCCCTGCGCCTGCAGCACGCAGGGGCTGACATGGTTTTCCGAGGCGATGAGTTCGATCTGGTCTTCCTGCCGGTGCCGTTCGGCCTCGATGGCCTGCCACAGCACCGGGTCGAAATCGGCAAGTGTCGTTTTCGCTTTGAGCATCTTCAGCGTTTCCTGATGGGTGTGGGGGCCAGGGCCGGGGCACCCGCAAGCGCCCCGGCCGGTTTCGGTCGTCAGTTGCCGCCTTCGCCGCCGGGCGCGAAGTAGTCGCGCGTCAGCTTGACGACGATGGGCGACAAGAGGATCAGCGAGATCAGGTTCGGGATCGCCATCAGCGCGTTCAGCGTGTCAGCCACCAGCCAGGCGAAATCGAGGCTGAGCGTCGCGCCGAAGAAGACCGCGACGGTCCAGAGGATGCGGAACGGCTTTTCGCTGATGGTGCCGACCAGGAATTCCCAGCACTTCTCGGAATAGTAGGCCCAGCCGAGGATCGTGGTGAAGGCGAAGAGCGCGAGCGAGATCGCCAGGAGGTAGGAGCCGATCCCCGGCATCGCCGCCTCGAACGCGGTCGAGGTCAGGACCGCGCCGGTCTCTCCGCTGGTCCAGACCCCGGTCACCATGATCGCAAGGCCGGTCAGGGTGCAGACGATGATCGTGTCGATGAAGGTGCCCATCATGCCGATCACGCCCGAGAAGACCGGGTTCGAGGTCGAACCCGCCGCCTGCGCGATACCGGCGGTGCCAAGGCCCGCCTCGTTCGAGAAGATGCCCCGCGCCACGCCGCGCTGGATCGCCATGATGATGGTCGAGCCGAGGAAGCCGCCCGCGGCCGCCGTGCCGGTGAAGGCGTCCGAGAAGATTGTCGCAAAGGCCGAGGGGATCTGGTCGGCGAACATCACGAGCACGACCACGACGCAGACCATGTAGAAGATCGCCATCGCCGGCACGACCTTTTCCGCCACCGCGCCGATGCGCTTGATGCCGCCAAGGACGACAAGCCCGGTCAGCACGGTCAGGACCCCGCCGGTGATCCAGGTGTTCAGGCCGAAGGCGTTTTCCATCGCGCTGGCGATGCCGTTGGCCTGCACCATGTTGCCGATGCCAAAGCCCGCGAAGCCGCCGAAGATGGCGAAGGCGGTGCCAAGCCAGTGCCAGTGCTTGCCGAGGCCGTTCTTGATCGCGAACATCGGGCCGCCGGCATGCTCGCCCCTGTCGTCGACCTCGCGGTACTTCACCGCCACCACGACCTCGGCGTATTTCGTCGCCATGCCGACGAAGGCGGTCATCCACATCCAGAAAAGCGCGCCGGGGCCGCCCACGGCGATGGCCGTGGCGACACCGGCGATGTTGCCGGTGCCGATGGTGGCCGACAGCGCCGTCATCAGCGCGGCATAGGGCGTGATCTCGCCCTCCGCCGCCGCCCCGGGGGTGCGGCTCTTCCAGATCATCCGGAAGCCGTAGATGATCTTGAACAGCGGCATGAAGCCAAGCCGGACCTGCAGGTAGAGGCCGGTGCCAAGGATCAGCACGATCATCGGCACGCCCCAGACGATTCCATTGAGCCAATTGAAGAAGGTAGTGATCGTTTCCACTGGGCAGTCTCCTCTCTATCCCTCGTATCCGGCGCGGCGGGTTCGCTTCGGGCCGGGCCTGCGACGCATCTGGTGTCGCGGTGAAACGTGACGGCGTCTTGCGTCCTCCTCGACGGCCCGCATTCCGGGCCCGGCCGACTGCAGGTGAAGCGGAACCGTGTCGACGTGACGGACCGCCCGGTCTGGGCTCGGCAGGGGGGCAGGAACAAGGTGCGGACGCCGCCTCAATAGGCTGTTCTTGATTTATCGGAATTTCATAGTTCAAATGTCACTGTGAATTTTCTTAACAATAGATGCGCCATGCACAATATCCCGACGGACCTGCTGCGGACCTTCGTCAAGGCGATCGACAGCGGCAGCTTCACCCGCGCCGGCGAACTCGTCGGGCGCACCCCTTCAGCCGTCAGCCTTCAGATCAAGCGCCTGGAGGAAGCCGTCAATACATCGCTGTTTCAACGGGATGCGCACAAGATGCAGTTGACCCAGGAAGGCAGGACCATGGCGTCCTACGCGCGCCGCATACTGGCGCTCAACGACGAAGTGCTTGCCACCCTGCGGCAGCCCGCGGTTGCGGGCCGTGTCCGACTCGGGGCGCCGCACGAGTATACGGCCTCGTTGCTGCCGGAGTTCCTGGGCAAGTTCGCCCAGTCGCATCCGAACGTGATGCTCGAGGTCACGAGCGATCTCAGCAGGAACCTGCTTCGTCGCCAGCAGGCCGGCGAGTTCGAACTGATCATCGCTCTGCACGAGGATTCGGCCCCGGACGGCGGGCAGCCGATCTACACCGAGCCTCTGGTCTGGATTGGCAGCGAGGATCATTCCAGCCATCTGAAGTCGCCCCTGCCGCTGGTTCTGGCACCGCCACCCTGCATCTACCGGGACAGAATGCTGCAGGGCCTGAACCAGATCGAGCGCGCCTACCGCATCGTCTATCTCAGCTCGAGCTACAACGGGATCACTGCGGCCGTCCGTGCCGGGATCGGCGTCACGGTCATGGCAGAGAGCACCACGCCGCAGGGTAGCCGGCTGCTGACCGAAAGGGATGGCCTGCCGCCGCTCGGGCAGCTTGAGCTGCGTCTGCACCGGGCACCGGGCAAGACCTCGGAGGCCCTGTTGCGGCTGGAGGACTTCATAACCGGAAGCTTCGCCAACTCCGTCCCGGCGCGCCTGATCGGAGCCGCGGCCGACTGATCCGGCGCGGTCCGGGACCTCCGCCGCCACGCGGGATCGATTCACGCGGGACCGTGGCGGCGTCCCACCTCTCGGCGCAGTCTCGGCGGCGGGGATACCCGACGCGAGCCTCCGCGCGGCCCTTATGGCCAATCCGCTCCCTTGCGCAATTTCGCCGCGTTCCCGGCCCGAAATGGCCATTCGCGCATGGGGGAATGGTCGCGATTCAACCTGGCCGGACACTCCTTGCAATGCCTGTGCTGACGGACGACCCTCCCCGCCTCGCGCGCCTCGCCGGCGCGGCGAGACATGCGCTGGCCGCGCCGGCGAGGCGCGCGAGGC
>NZ_WBUS01000053.1 GCF_008933605.1 Albidovulum sp. | reverse complement strand
CCCAGGTCATCGACCACATGTTCCTCGACGGGCTCGAGGACGCCTACGACAAGGGCCGCCTGATGGGCACCTTCGCCGAGGATTGCGCCGCAGCCTTCCAGTTCGCCCGCGCCGACCAGGACGCCTTCGCGCTCGCCTCGCTTTCCCGCGCGCTCGGGGCGCAGGCGGCGGGGGCCTTCGCCGGCGAGATCGCGCCGGTGACGGTCGGCGGGCGCGGCGGCGATGTCACCGTCAGCGCCGACGAGCAGCCGGCCTCCGCGCGGCCGGAGAAAATCCCGACGCTGAAGCCAGCCTTCCGCAAGGACGGGACGGTCACGGCGGCGAATTCCTCCTCCATCTCCGACGGCGCCGCGGCGCTCGTCCTCGCCTCCCGCGGCGCGGCCGCTGCGGCGGGGCTGAAGGTCCGTGCCCGCGTCCTCGGCCACGCGAGCCATGCCCAGGCGCCTGCGGATTTCCCCACCGCGCCGGTCCCCGCGGCGCGCAAGCTCCTCGACCGGCTCGGATGGCGCGCGGAGGACGTCGACCTCTGGGAGGTGAACGAGGCCTTCGCCGTGGTGCCGATGGCCTTCATGCGCGAAACCGGGGTGCCCCATGACAGGGTCAACGTGAACGGCGGGGCCTGCGCGCTCGGCCACCCGATAGGCGCCTCCGGCGCGCGGATTGTCGTGACGTTGCTCAACGCGCTCGAAAGGCGCGGGCTCCGCCGCGGCGTCGCCGCGATCTGCATCGGCGGAGGCGAGGGCACCGCCATCGCCATTGAACGTATCTGACCTGTTCGTTGCCCAAGGGGTCCGGGGGCAGGATGCCCCCGGCCGAGCACCAGAGGAATCGCCATGCAGGCCGACTACACCACCCTCGCCAAGACCATCGAAAGCCTCACCGAGGGCGAGACCGACGAGGTCGCGCTCATGGCGACGGTGGTGTGCGAACTTCACCACGCCGACGAGCGCTTCGACTGGACGGGGTTCTACCGCGTGACCGAGCCCGGCCTTCTGAAGATCGGCCCCTACCAGGGCGGCCACGGCTGCCTCGTCATCCCCTTCGAGCGCGGCGTCTGCGGTGCTGCGGCGCGCACCGGCGCGGTGCAGATCGTCCCCGACGTGGAGGCCTTCCCCGGCCATATCGCCTGCTCCTCCTCCACCCGGTCCGAGATCGTCCTGCCGGTCTTCGGGCGCGGCGGGCGGCTCATCGGCGTCCTCGACATCGACAGCGACCGGCCCGACGCCTTCACCGACCGCGACGCCTGCGACCTCGCGGCGATCCTCGCCGCCACCTTCGGCAAGCTCTGATGGCAGGCGCTGTCCGGCAGGGAAGCTGCCTCTGCGGTGGCGTGACCTTCGAGGCCGAAGGCCCGCTCGGCGACGTCATCGCCTGCCATTGCAGCCAGTGCCGCCGGACCTCGGGCCATGTCTGGGCGGGGAGCTTCGTGCCCCGCGCGCGATTCCGTCTCCTCGCTGCCGCCGGGCTCCGCTGGTTCCGCTCCTCTTCCGGAGTCGATCGCGGCTTCTGCCAGGATTGCGGCGCCTCGCTCTTCTGGCAGCCGGTCGACGGGGCCGAAATCTGCGTCGCGGCCGGCGCGCTCGATCCACCCACCGGGTTGACGCTGGCCGCGCATTGGCACCGGCAGGATGCTGGGGACTACTACAGCCCCGAAGGCCCGCCGCCGCCACCCGCCACCACGCGGCCGGAAAGGCTTCACTGCGCCTGCCTCTGCGGCGCCTGCGCGTTCGAGCTTCCCGGTCCGGCGGGGCCGATCGCCGCGTGCCACTGCACGCAATGCCGCAAGCTTTCGGGCCACTACTCGGCCTCCTTCGACGCGGACGAAAGCCGCCTCGTCTGGCGCCGCCGCGCCGCGCTGAAGGAGTACGCGACGCCGGGCGGAGGGCGTCGCGGCTTCTGTTCCGCCTGCGGGTCGAGCCTATGGTTCCGCTCCGCCGCCGGCGAATTCTCGGTCGAGGCGGGCGCGGTCACCGGGCCGACCGGCGGACGGCTCTCCGAGCACATCTTCGTCGCCTCCAAGGGCGATTACTACGAGATCGACGACGGGCTGCCGCAGGCGGGGCGCTGGTAGCCGCCGGCACTTGCATTTCCCGCCCGCCCCCGCCACCGTCGCCCGAGGCAGGGAGGGCACGGGATGACGCGCGAGATCACGCTTCTGGACGGCGGCATGGGGCAGGAACTCGTCGCGCGGTCGGGCGACCGGCCGACCCCCCTCTGGGCCACGCAGGTGATGATGGACCACCCCGGCCTCGTCCGCGCCGTCCATGCCGACTATTTCGCGGCCGGGGCGACGGTCGCTACCACGAACACCTACGCCATCCACCACGACCGCCTTCTCAAGGCGGGGATCGACGACCGGTTCGAGGCCCTCCATGCCCAGGCGCTGGCCGAGGCGCGGGCGGCGCGCGACGCCCATGGATCCGGCCGGATCGCGGGTTCCCTCGGCCCGCTTGTCGCCTCCTACCGGCCCGAAACCCATCCGCCCCACGCCGAGGCGGTGGCGAAATACGCCGAGATCGCGCGCCTGCTCGCCCCCGGCGTCGATTTCTTCCTCTGCGAGACGGTGGCCTCACTGGCGCATGCCCGCGCCGTCCTCGAAGGCGCGGGCGCGGGCGGAAGGCCGGTCTGGCTCTCGGTGACGGTGGACGACGAGGATGGATCGCGGCTCCGCTCCGGCGAACCCGTCGCCGCCCTCGGCGCCGTGGCCGCGGCGGGCGGGGCCGCGGCCGTGCTCGCCAATTGCTCCGCGCCCGAGGCGATGGCGGCGGCACTGGAAACCTTCGTGGGCTTCGGCCTGCCCTACGGCGCCTATGCGAACGGTTTCACGCAGATCACCAAGGCCTTCCTGAAGGACAGTCCCACCGTCGACGCGCTTGCCGCCCGGCCGGAGATGACACCCGCGCTCTACGCCGATTTCGCGATGCGCTGGGTGGATGCGGGGGCCACGATCGTTGGCGGCTGCTGCGAGACCGGCCCCGCCCATATCGCGGAAATCGCCAGTAGGCTCCGCGCCGGGGGCTACCTGATCGTCTGACGGTCAGGCCGCGTGGGCGCCGGCGGCGAGGCCCTTCACGAAGGCGAGGACCTCGGCCACGGGGCGCCTTTCCTCGACGAGCTTGACGATGGCGGTGCCGACGACCGCGCCGTCGGCCACGGTTGCGATTGCCTTCGCGGCCTCGGGCGAGCGGATGCCGAAGCCCACGATCACCGGCAGTTCGGTCGCCGCCTTGATCCGCGCGACCTCGGGCGCGACCTCGGCCGCCTGGGCGGCCGCCGCCCCGGTGATGCCGGTGATCGAGACGTAGTAGAGGAAGCCCGAGGTGTTCTGCAGCACCTTCGGCAGCCGCTTCGCATCGGTCGTGGGCGTGGCGAGCCGGATGAAGTTCAGCCCCGCCCTGTTGGCCGGGATGCAAAGCTCGTCATCCTCCTCGGGCGGCAGGTCCACGACGATGAGACCATCGACCCCGGCCGCCTTCGCGTCCTTGAGGAACCGGTCCACCCCGCGCGAATAGATAGGGTTGTAGTAGCCCATCAGGACGACCGGCGTCGCGTCGTCGCCCCGGCGGAACTCGGCCACCATGTCGAGCGTCCTCTGCAGCGTCTGGCCGCCCTCGAGTGCGCGCTGGCCGGCAAGCTGGATCGTCGGGCCATCGGCCATCGGGTCGGTGAAGGGGATGCCAAGCTCGATCACGTCGACCCCCGCGGCGGGCAGGCCCTTCATCAGGGAAAGCGAGGTCGCCAGGTCCGGATCGCCGGCCATGATGTAGGACACGAAGGCCTTGCGCCCCTCGGCCTTCAGCGCGGCGAATTTCTTTTCGATCCGGGTCATGGGGCTCTCCTCGTCCATCGCACCGGTCTTGCAGAAAAGCCGGGGCGAAATCAATGGGCCTTCCTGATTCAGCCTGCAGGAAACAGGTTCGGGGTCTGCCCGGGCCGCGACCGGTTCGAGCGCCCGGCGAACGCGCGGCGGACCGCCCCTCGCCCCTTGACCCTAGTGGCCCGAACCCCATAGATGCGCCCGACCTTAGCGGAGGGCGGAACATGGGTTTCAGGATGGGCATCGTCGGGCTGCCGAACGTCGGCAAGTCCACGCTCTTCAACGCCCTGACCCGGACTGCCGCCGCGCAGGCCGCGAACTTCCCCTTCTGCACCATCGAGCCCAACGTCGGCGAGGTCGCGGTGCCCGATGCGCGGTTGGAGAAACTCGCCGCCATCGCCGGGTCGAAGCAGATCATTCCGACGCGGATCACCTTCGTCGATATCGCCGGCCTCGTCCGCGGCGCCTCGAAGGGCGAGGGGCTCGGCAACCAGTTCCTCGCCAACATCCGCGAGGTCGACGCCATCGCCCATGTGCTGCGCTGTTTCGAGGACGGCGACGTGACCCATGTGGAGGGCCGCATCGACCCGATCGCCGATGCCGAGACGATCGAGACCGAGCTCATGATCGCCGACATGGAGTCGATCGAGCGGCGGCTCGCCGGCATCGCCCGCAAGATCAAGGGCGGCGACAAGGAGGCGGTCGCGCAGGAGCGGCTGATGAAGGCCGCCCTCGCCGCTCTCGAGGCAGGCCAGCCGGCGCGGACCGTGAACGTCACCGAAGAGGACCGGAAAGCCTGGACGATGCTGCAGCTTCTGACCGCGAAGCCGGTTCTTTACGTCTGCAACGTCGAGGAAGCCTCGGCCGCGACCGGCAACGGCCAGTCGGCCCGGGTGGCGGCGATGGCCGCGAAGCAGGGGGCGGGGGTCGTGGTGATCTCGGCCAGGATCGAGGAGGAACTGGCGCAGATGCCCGCAGAAGACGCGGCAATGTTCCTCGAGGAGATGGGCCTGCACGAGGCCGGACTCGACCGGCTGATCCGGGCTGCCTATGACCTGCTCGGCCTTCAGACATACTTCACCGTCGGTCCGAAGGAAGCCCGGGCCTGGACGATCACCAGGGGAACGCTGGCGCCGCAGGCGGCGGGCGTCATCCACGGCGATTTCGAACGCGGCTTCATCCGGGCCGAAACCATCGCCTACGACGACTACGTCGCCGGAAACGGCGAGGCCGGCGCCCGCGAGGCCGGCAAGTTCCGGGTCGAGGGCAAGACCTACGAGGTCAAGGACGGCGACGTCCTGCATTTCCTCTTCAACGCCTGACAGCGCCCGTCGCGTCGCGGGTCACATAGCATCTGCCTCGGGGTGCCGCCCCTCGGGCGCACCGCCCCGTCGGCCTGCCCCTGCGGCAAGGGCGCCAGTGGACAAGCCCGAGGCATCCGGCTAAGCATTCGGCAATTTGCATATGGGCGCATCCCGAACCGCATTTTCGATCCCTCCGGCACGGAAAGTGGCATCATGACGCAGCGTCGGTTCCGAAGCATCGTCTTCAAGCTCCATGCCTGGCTCGGCCTACATGTCTTCGCGGTGATGGCGCTCCTCTTCCTGACCGGCACGGTCCTGGTCTTCGTCTACCAAATCGAGGCGGCGCTCATCGGCTCGGAACGGCTGCAGGAGCCGCGTCCGATGGAGGAGCGGTCCTCCTTCGGCACGCTCTACGACACGACACGCGCCTACGCGCCGGATGCGGTGGTCGTCGAGATCACCCGGTCGGAATCCCCCTGGATCGCCGACCGGGCCCGGATCTTCGTCAAGGGCGGGGGGTTCCGCTACATTTGGTTCGGCGGCGCGGGCGAGAGCGTGAGCCGCGAGGCGAGCACGACGGACCTCCAGCGGGTCGTCCATGACATCCACGCCTCGTTCCTCACCGGTCACATGGCGGGCGGCATCGCGGTCGGCGTCTTCTCGATCCTGCTCGGGGGCTTCGTCATCTCGGGGCTCATCAGTTATCGCCGGTTCTGGCGCGGCTTCCTGCGGCTGCCGCCGCGCCACCTCGGACCGCGCGCGTGGTGGGGCGGGCTGCATCGCCTGCTGGCGCTGTGGCTCATGCCCTTCCTCCTGATCATGTGCGTAACCGGCACCTTCTATCTGGTCACGACGCTGGGCTTGCTGAACTTCCAGGGGCTTTCCGCGACCGGCCTCGCCGAGCGTGAGAGCCGCCTTCCCGAGGGGTTTGACGGGCAAGCCCTCGACCGGGCCGTAGCGGCGGCGGAAGCGGCCGCGCCCGGAGTAACCTTCTACCTCGTTCGCCTGCCCGGAGCGAAGAAGCAGGGGATCGAGTTCTACGGGCGGGACGACACCCCGCTCACCGACACGCAAGCCAACCGTCTCCTGATTGACCCCAGCAACCTGGCCGTCCTTGACAACATCCGCGCCGCCGACATGAGTGCCACGAACCGTGTCACCCAGTGGAACGACAGCCTGCATCACGGCACCTGGGGCGGCTTCCCGACAGAACTCCTCTGGGCGCTTTTCGGCCTGATGGCGACGGCGCTCTCGGTTGCCGGAGCCATGGTCTACGCCTCGCGCGTGGCGCAGCCGGACGACAGCCGGAGCGCGATCCGCCGGATCTGGTCCGGCACCGTCCTGGTCAAGTTCGGCTATCCGCTCTTCGTCATGGCGCTGGTCGCCATCGGCCTCCTGCGGTTCGCCTGACCCGGCGCGGGCAGCCGGTCACTTCAGATCGTCGATGCCGATCGGGCCCGCGACGACCGTGGCGCGGGAATAGCGTGCCGAACGCCCCTCGACGAGGAAGATCTTCCGTTCGGGATAGGCCGCGGCCACCCTGCGGTTGACCTCGGCCCCGAGGTCGATCGCAAAGAGCGGTGTATCGGCGCCGTCGCCGAAATCGTTCAGCCAGAAGGCGCTGCCGAAGCGTTCGGGCTTCTCGATGTGGACGAAGACGAGCGCGTTCCTGAGGTCATCCCGCCGCGACAGGTCGAGGTAGTCGGCATGGTAGGCGTTGATGTCGGGATACTTGTTGAACGCCAGCCAGCTTTCAAAGACCGCAACCGAGGTCACGCACAGCATCAGGAGGAGGGCCGTCAGCCGCTCGGCGACCTGGCCCTGCGGGTAGAGGGCGTGCAGCCGCGCGACGAATTCCCGGATGCCGAGCGCGGAGAAGACAAGCATCGGAACGAGCGCCATGAACCAGTAGCGCGGTCCGGCGTAGAATCCGCCTACATACCAGTAAAGCGCATAGAGCAGGACCGTCACGCCGGTGATGACGGCCATCGCCGCGGCCAGATGCGTCCAGCGCCCCCAGATGAGGAAGACGAGGGCAAAGAAGAGCGAGGCGCCCGCCCAGCCGAAGAGGTCGAAGTTGAGTTCGTAGAGGCTCTGCTGGAAGTTGATCAGCGCCTCTGTCGGGCTGTGGCCGGGAAATACGTCCACATTTCCCCAGTCCGGCGGCCCGCGGTCGGGGCCGAAGCCGATCGCGTTCGCCCCGGGGCCCCAGAACCTGTCGAGATAGGCCGTCATCGGCAGCTTCACCGGCGAGCCGGTCAGGGCGGCGTTGTAGACGAAGAGCAGGATCCCGACCGCGATGCAGCCCAGCCCGTACATGACCACGGTGCGCCACTGGCGCCGGTCCGTGAGGAAGCTCAGCGTCCAGAGGCCGGTCAGGACGCCCATGTAGACCCCCTCGAGCGGCCGGCTGAGAAAGAGCCAGCCCATCAGGGCACCGGCAAGGAACGGCACATGGAAGCTCGGCGCCTCGCGCGCCTTCTGAAGCAGCACCCAGGCTCCGAGGACGAGCGCGGCGGTGAAGGTATGCAGGAGGTAGGTGGACGAGATCGACAGGAACCAGGGCGAGACCGCCAGAAGGATTGCGACGAGGTCGGCGGTGCGCCGGTCCGCCTGCAACCGCACGAAGCGGTGCAAGAGGACGACGCAGACGGCCGCCAGCACCGGATTGAAGAGCCACGGCACCCCGGACCAGAGCGCCGCGACGAGCGCGGCCGGCCAGCCGGGAAGGTTGACCGAGAACCAGCGGTCGCCATTGGCATCCATCAGGTAGTGATCGAACGCCTCGACCACGGCGGGCACGGGAACGGAGAGCTGGCCCTCTGCGAAGTAGCGGGCGTGGAAGAGGTACACGATCCCGTCCAGATGCGGCACGCCGTCGAAGGACCAGAGGCTGATCATCGCGCAAAGGACCAGGACGAAGAGCGCGGCGATCCAGGGAAGGCTCCGCCCGGAAGCTGCCGCGGCCCTCTCGGCATCCGCGGGCGCCACCAGTATCGCAACCCGGCCCACCGCAGCGCTTAGCGCGGGGCCGGGCAGCGCCGCGACGAACGCGGCGAGGGAGAGGAGGTTGCATCCGAGGAAGACCACGGCGATGGCAAGCTGCTTCAGGTACCGGGCGGGGTTCTCCGTGGCGATGAAGTCCATCGCGGCCTTGGACGCAACCACGAGGACGAACGCCAGCAAGGTGAGCCGGCCCCGGCCCATCGCGCCGCCGATCCGCGCGAGATGCCCGGGCCCGCCGGTTCGCCACAGATAGGCGGCCGCTGCGATGCCCTGGGCCCCGACAACGGCGAGCATCGCAGGGGAAAGCCCGCCTGCCGAGAGCCGGAAGTGCTGGAACCAGAATGGGTCCTTGAGTGCGAGCTGGGCGGCGAAACCCGCCAGGAACAGCGCGGCCATGACACCCGCCGATTGCCAGCGGGTCCAGAGACCGAGGGCGAAGGGCAGCGCGGAAAGGCCGAGCGTGGCGATCCACCAGTACTCGATGCCGCGGAACGTCCCGCCGTTCAGGTAGCCCGACGCCCCGAGGGCGAACACGGCCAGCGACGTGGCGACCCCCAGGATGCGGCCCGTCGCCCTAAGAAGGTCCGTTCCGGCGAAGCTGCGTGCCAGCATGTTCGATTCACCCCGTTCCGTCTTTCGCCTGCTGCCAGGGCACCGGACCTGCGGCGCCCGTCGGTGCATCGATCCGCGATCTATCGGCCGACCCGAACGACCACGAAGAGCTTGCGTATCAGCGGGCGCTCGCCCCAGGAGAAGAGCTGCGCGCAGGCGACGTCGTACTTCTCCATGATCTCCTTGTGTGCCCGGCTTTCGCCGGCCGTCCAGAGCTCGGTGTCGCCCCAGTCGTCATAGCCGATGAGAGTGCCGGGGCCGATGAGCTTGTGGGAAAAGAGGAAATTCAGGACATCCATCGTGCTGTTGTAGAGATCGGCGTCGATATCCACGTAGGCCGCGGGCTTGAACGTGCCGTTGGCCACCAGTTCCGGCTTCAGCGTCTCGGAGAACCAGCCGGGGTGGATCATCCGCTGATCCTCGGTCACTCCGAGCTCGACGAGCCGCCGTTCCAGCCCCGAGAGGGGTGAGGCGAAGGCGCCCACGTCCCAGACGGCCGGAACCTCGATGCCGGGATCCTCGGCCGGAAGACCCTGGAAGGAATCGAAGAGGTGAAGATACGGCATCTTGCTCGTCAGGCTCTGGTAGCCCTCAAGCAGCCCGTGAACCGTGCCGCCATGTGCGACGCCGAAACAGTAGGCCTGCTTGCCGCCGGCGGCCGAGTCGAAGCGTTCCAGGTAGCGGGGGACGAGATAGCGCCAGGAATGGATACCGTTGACCATCTCTGCCTGCTCGGCAGGGCTGAGGTCGATGTCGATCGTTTCAAGAAGCCGCTCCAGCGGCCAGCGGCGGGCGACAGCGCCCCATTTCACCAGGAATGACTTCTTGCGAATCCAATGAAGCATCGTCTCTCGTCCTTTTCGTAGGCCCGCATGCCGGTGGATCCGGAGCCGGGCTTCCGTGGTTCAAATCGCAAAGGTGCGGGCCGCCAGGGGACCGCAAATCCACGGATCGGCCATAGCAGATTTATCCCGTCGCGCCTATCGGCAGGAAACACTGTCGCCGTTCCGGAAGCAGTGCGCGACGTCGGGCAGGATCATGCCCGAACGTAACTCTTCAGCCGCGCGAAGGTGGCCGGCATGAAACCGACCACAGCGATCAGCGCCATGGCCATGCCGATCAGGACGGCGAGCGCGAGATAGGTGATATCGCCAATCCGCCCGAGCGCGAACAGGCGCCAGAGCGCCACGACGAGACCCATCGCTATGGCCACGATGGCGGGCGAGGCGAGCGCATGGACGAACCCCCGGGCGGGTATCGCCTCAGGCGCGAGCGCGGCGCGGGTGCAAAACGGCAGGACAAGCATGGCCCGCAATGCCACGGCCGCGGCGGCGGCGACGGCGCCGAAGGAGCTGGCGAATCCGATCAGGATGACGCCGAGAACCGCCTCGATCGCGATCACGCCGAGGTATCCGTCCACCCGGTCGAGCGCCAGGAGATAGGCTTCCTGCGTTGCCGTCAGCGCCATCGCGGCGCCCGCGACGCAGAGGAACGGAATGATCTGGCCGGCGGTATCCCATTCCGGCCCGAGAAGCACCCGTGTCAGCGGGAAGGCGACCATCGCCAGCCCGGTGAGGGAGACAAAACCGGCGAAGGCCGAAAGCTCCGTCAGGTCGAGAAAGAAGCCCGAGGTGCGGCCGGTCTTGCGGCGCAGTTCGGCAATCGCCGATTGCGCGACACCCTGGATGACCCTGACGGAGACCTTGATCACGATCTCGATGAGACGCGCCGAGAAGGCGAAGAGCCCGGCGGCCCGCGGATCGGCGAATATGCCCAGCATGACGGTCGGGGTCTGGTTCACGACCAGCGTCCAGGTCCGGAGCTTGAGCACGCGCGGGCCGAGGCCGCGGATGAGGCCGAGTTCGGCGCGGATGGGAAGGCGGCGCGGCCACCAGCGCGCGCCGAGAATCGCGAGGACGCTGTTGAGCCCGAGTTCGGCCAGGCGCTGGCCGACGAGGCTCCAGGCGCCGTAGCCGTTCAGGGCCATCGCGATTCCCACCAGCCCGCCGACCGTCACGCCGACAATGGTCCGGATTGCCAGGGTTTTGTATTCCATTCGGCGACGCAGCAAAGCTGTCGACACCCCGCCGAGGCCAATCATCAGCACGGCCGGGCTGACCGTTGTCAGCAGCGGCGCAACCGAAGGCTGCCCGTAGAGGTGCGCCACGAGCTGCGCCACGCCGATTAGGGCGACCATGATGGCGAGGGCGACGCCCGTCAGCGCGAAGAATGTCGCCTCGAGCCGGCCGTCCTCGAGGGTTTCCCGCTCGATGATGGCCTCGGTGATCGTGTCGCGGACGAGAAATTCTCCAAGGAAAAGAAAGGCAAAGGCCATCGACGCGATGCCGAAGCTCTCGACGCCGATGATCCGCGCGATGACGAGGAAGATCAGTGCCGCGGCCGCCTGTTCCATCCAGGCCGCGGCCGCGCTCCAGGCTGCGGCGGTGGAGAATTCACGTTTCATCGGGCGCTTCTCAACAGCATCATGACGGGTTCGGTCCAGCGGTTCCCGGTGCGAACCCGGTGTGAAAGCCCCTTCTCCGGCATCAGTCGAAAGCCGAATGCGCCCTTGCCTGTCAACCAGAATCGTTGACGAATAGCCGGGGCCACGAGAAACATGTCGCCGCATTGGCCGGACTGCCGGCGTGCCGCGCGGTTTGAAATCAAGACGCTGACCGGGGCGCCGTCGACGTGGCGCAAGCGGTCTATTGGAAAGATTGGAGAGGATACGTTGGACTGGTCTTCAAAGAACGTACTCGTCACGGGCGGCTGCTCCTTCATCGGCTCGCACCTGGTCGAGGGTCTCGTGAGCCGCGGGGCCCGGGTAAGGGTTGCCGACGACCTCTCCAGCGGCATCCGGGAGAACATCGACCAGGTGATGAAAACCGGCAAGGTCGAGTTCGAGGAGGTCGATCTGCTCGACCCGCGCACCGCTGCCAAGGCCGTCGCCGACATGCAGGTGGTCTTTCACCTCGCCGCCACCCATGGCGGGCGGGGCTACATTAGCACGCATCAGGCGGCCTGCTCGACGAACCTGGCGCTGGACAGCATCATGACGCGAGAGGCCCACCGGGCCGGCGTGGAGCATTTCACCTTCGCGTCCTCGGGCTGCGTCTATCCGACCAGCCTGCAGAGCGATCCGAGCGAGATCCTCTATCTGACCGAGGATCTGGTGAAGCCGCCCTACGAGGCGGACGACCTTTACGGCTGGGCCAAGCTGATGGCGGAGCTGGCGCTCAAGGCCTATCACGAGGAATACGGCATGAAGTGCGCCTCGGTGCGCTACTTCACCGCCTACGGCCCGCGCTGCCCCACGAACCACGCGGTCGTCGCGATGATCGCGCGCGCGTTCCTGCGGCAGGACCCCTTCGTGGTCTGGGGCACCGGCGAACAGATCCGCAACTGGACCTATGTCAGCGACATCGTCGAGGGCACGATCCGTGCCGCCGAACGCATCGAGGACGGCACCGCGGTCAACCTCGGCACGATGGAGCGCACCTCGGTCATCCAATGCGCGCAGATGATCCTGGAGCGCACCGGTCTCGAGGCGAAGATCGAGCGTGACCTGAGCAAGCCGACCGGCCCCTACAACCGGGTCTGCGACAACAGCCTGGCGAAGAAGCTTCTGGGCTGGGAGCCCGAGGTCCCCTTCTCCGAGGGCCTGGACCGCACCATTCGCTGGTATTTCGACTATCACGACCGCGACGACGTGGCATCGGATTTCGAGCAGTCGCTGACCGGCCGCGGCTTCGAGAAGACCAGCAAGAAGGCGGCAAGCGCGGCCTAGGCGCCGCGCCGGCGGACCATCTGCTTTCGCGCGGCCCGAACGCCCGCCGCTGGCGTTGCGGGCCGCTTCCCCCTGCCGTGCCGGCATCGCGGGCGGGCTAGTTGCACGTCGCGGCCTGCCACCGGGCCCTCAGCCTGTCGCCGTCGGCGCGGGTCAGGTAGCGGCTCCAGCCGAGATGGTAGATCAGCCCGTTCTTCTTCGCGCGGTTGATGTGCTCGACGGCCAGTTCGCCCTTCGGCGTGAAGATCATGGTTCGGCCCGACTCGGATTCGTCCACATACAAGTGTCCGTCCGGCAGCAGGGTGAAGAGGCCGCCCGCCTCGTTCCTGAACTCCTGCGCCTCCAGAACCCCGGCGTAGGGACTCGTGACGGTGTCGGTGGCGAAGTCATAGAAGGTGATGTCGCTCCGGCCGTCGACGAATTCCCCGTCGCCGAAGTTGAACGCGTTGTTGTTGAAGACCGCTATCCTGGTGCTGTCGATCACGTCGACGTCATGCTGGCTGACCCAGGGCCCCGACTTCCACCAGAGGATCTTGTCCGTGGAGGGGCGGATGAGCATGATCGTCGACGGATGGCGCAGGCTCACGAAGATGTCGCCGCGCTTCCAGTAGGGCCCGTCCTCGAAGACCGGCTGCACGTCGTTGAGGTGGAGAGGGTCGCCATAGAGCTTGTGCGCCCCGAGGATCAGGAAGCCGAGTCCCTGATCGAGCATCATCTTCGTCACGGAGCGATGGTAAAGCACCTAGCCCTCGGCCGAGAACTCCACGATCGACGGGTCGTAGAAACTCGGCGCCAATCCCGGGACCTGCTGCGGCCGGACGAAGCCGGAGGTCCAGAAATTGCCGTCCGGTCCGGGCTCGGTCGTGTGGTGGTAGAACTCGTCGTCGAGTATCCAGACAGGATCGCCGCAGGGGGTCATCCTGACCATCGGGCTTTCCTGCGACTTCACGAGAAGGTCGCCGTTTTCGAGCGGCACCGGATGGACCGCCTGGAAGCGCCGCGGGTTGAGCCAGCTGCTGACGGATCGGCCGGACGACGAAGGTGCATCGGCGAAAAGCCTCTCGGCGTCGATGTCGATGCGGTGGACCGTCTCGCCGGCCTTGAGGTCCACGAGTTCGAAGACATGGTGGCCGACGTCGCCATCGTGGCGGCTGAACAGGAGATATCCGTCCAGGCCGCTTTCGCGCCACACGTCGAAGAACGTCCAGCCCGCTCGTCCCGGGAACCGGTCGGAATGCTCGGTTGCCATTCCGGCCAGATCGTCCTGCATCATCATCCGGAAGGCGCGCACCGCCTCGGACGGTAGGGCCGCCAGCCCGTAGGCAAGATCACCCAAGCGCCCGAACTGATCTCTCCCGAGCGCCCGCTCGCGCACGATGGCGCCGAACGACCAGCCGCCGAGCGCGAGTGCCGCGACCAGAAGCACGACGACCCGGACCGCGATGCGCCGTGAGGCAAATCGCTCAATCCGCCGACCGATCGATCCCAGAACCGAAGCCATGCAGCCATCCCATCACGGGGTGCGTTATGGGGTCAACGAGTGGTTCACGGCGCAACCGGAAGACTGGCGCAGGTTCGCCCCAGCTCCTGAAGCCGGTGCCGGTCGAAGCCGGCGGGAAGCCGCGAGCCGCCAAGAACCATGCCCAGGAGGCCCTCGGCGACGCCCCGATCGAGGATGTTGTTGTATTCCCATGCCAGTCGTCCGTCGGGGGTCAGTTCGAAGACGCGGCCCCAGCGCGCCTCCGTGACGAGAAGGTTGCCGTTCGGCAGCCACTGATGCTTGCCCATGATGTCGCTGAAGAACGGCACCTCTGCGCTGCCCTCGAAGAAGACCCGTTCGGTCCCGTCCCGCGCGTTCAGGATGACGATCCTGCTGGCCACATCCCTCGGCCGTTCCCTCCGGTTCATCTCGCTCTGGACGAGGCTGTGATTGTCGAAGAGCGAAATCTCGTCCCCGCTGATGAAATCGGGATCGTGCTGCATCAAGAACGAGCCGGTGTGGACGTACTTGATCTTTCGTGTGCCCCTGTTGAACACGATCACGGTGTTCAGGTTGCGCAGGGAGACGAGGATGTCGCCGGGCCCGAAGACACCCGGCTGCATGTCGGCGGGAAATATCTCGGCGTCGTTCATGTGGAGGAGGTCATTGTCGTCGAAATGCAGGCCGAATGGCGCGTGGGCGGCCAGGTAGTAGAGACCGTCGAGCCCGTTCTCGAGCAGAAGGTCGTTGACCGAAATCCGCTCGACCACCTGGCCGTGGGCGCTGACGAAGGTCACGTATTCGCGGAAGATCTCCACATTGCCGGAGTCGTCCGTCTTGCCGGGTTCGGCGACGTAGTCCTGTTCCGAGACGATGAATCCGCCGTTGCCGTCGCGCTCCACGGAATGATGCGTGAAGGCCGGCACCCGCCAGACGGGATTGCCGCAGTAATCGAGGCGGATGAGCCCGAACGGCTCGAAGTTGAACACGATGTCGCCCTTCGAGGTGATCACGAGACCATGGATCTCGCCGCCCGGATCCGCCTTCGGGCGGTCGCGTTCGGGGATATGGTCCGCCTTCGGCCACAGCGCGAAGATGTCGATCACCCACTGGTGCAGGACGGTGCCTTCGTTGTCGATGATGCGGACGGCCATCTTCCGGTCTTCGTCGATCCCGTAGACGAGAACGGGCGCCTTGCTGACGGCATCGGGAAGGTAGGTATGGGTCTCGGGCACGCTCTCGATCGGACGCCGGTAGAAGAACCAGCCGTCTTCGGGCCTGACCTGGCCGCGAATGAGGGTGAGCCCCTTCTGCGCCTGCATGAGGACGGCGCGCAATTGCGGATAGGGGAAGATGTCGTTGCGGTGCGCAAGGACGCCGTAGAGCCAGATCGCGAAGGCGACAGCGAGCGCGAAGAGGATCGCCGCGATGCGGTCCGAGTTCAGTGCCCGCAACCTCCGCCTGACCCTTGGCATCGCTTTGGTCCCTCCGTCAACTCCCGCGCGGCGCGTAGCCGAAGCACAGTCCGCCGAGTTTCCGTAGCAGCCAGTCGAACCCGTCGGATACGAACCGCTTGCTCAATACAGGCGCGCGCGCCGCGAACTCGGTGGCGCCGGTTCTCGTGTTGATCGACCGGCCCTTACCCCTGCCGACCCTGATCTCGCTGCCGTCGATGGCCACCACCGGGTCGAGGGCCAGGCCGCCGCGCGCGACCATACTCCATAATCTCGCGGCCAGCCAGATCAGCGGTGCCGCGATCCAGCGGGCCGGCCTGCTCCTGGCGGTCATGGGTTGCGAGGCGTAGTTGAGATCCACGAACGGCAGATCGCGGTTCAGCACCAGCGCCATCTCGCCCACCGCCGCGTGGCACTTGATGAGGTGGCGGCACCGCGACAGGAGCAGCATGTCGCACAGCACCTCGCCGCCGCGCGCCGCCTTCTTGTCCTGCCGGTTGAAACTGTTGTCGTCGGAATCGCTCAGCGAGATCTCCGAGTACGATATGACGTGATCGGGATAGGCCGCTTCGAGGACCTTCAGCCATTGCCGCTGATCGGTGGCCACGAAGATCCGCGTGCAGTCGGGATGGGCGGCCAGGTAACGGTCGATGTGCGGGAAGTATTCCTCGGGAACGATCTTGCGCGAAAGGTTGGGGCCGACACCGAAGTCGAACTTGTCGGACCCGCGAAGCTGCAGGCCGAGCGTGTGATCGGCGAACTTCGCGGCGGCGAAGGCCTCCACCTGCGCCAGGATGGAGCGGCGGAAGCGGATCGTCCCGTCGGACAGGAAAGGCCGCGCGCGGTCCCTCTGCTCCTGCCACCAGGCTTCGGGATAGGGGCCGTCAGCCCGGTTCACGACGCTGCGGTAATAGCCGAAGGGGTTCATGTACCAGCTCTCCGGCTCCCATCGAAAGAGCCGCTGAAGCTCGGAGGCGGTGGAGAGCGTCACTACCCGGCCGCCGGCGACGAGCCGTTCGAGCTCCTCCCCGGACACGCCGATCGGTTCGAAGTAGTAGTCCCAGACATTGCCGCCCTGTTCGGCATCGAAATACGGGTTGGGCCCGCCGAACATGTTGCTGCGCTGGTGCAGGTAGACGACGGGAACCAGCCCCGTGCGGCGGGCGAACTGCAACTGCGTCACGACGCCGTTGATCTGTGCGATCAGTCCGTCGGACGTGTTGCAGATCAGCAGATAGCGGTCCTTGGTCATCTGGCTCACATACGCTCCCTGGCCTTGCGGCGCGTTCGTCGGCTGGACCGCGTCAAACGGCCGGGCGGTTGATCACGCGCATATCCCGATGCCCGTAAGTGGCTGCTTTCGTCGCGGAAAAATATCGTGGCCTGAGGGATTTGCCGTCAAGCCCGAAACGCAGAGCGGGGCGCCGGCGCTGCCGGAGCGATGCGCGCCGGCCTCAGGACGTCCGGCGTGATCGCAAGAACCGCCCTCCGCCTGCGGCATGGATCAGGGAGTCCGCGCCGTCCCGCGGACGATACTCGGAGATCGGGCGGCCGGCGAGGCGGCGGGCGGAAATGACCTGCGTCAATGACCGGACCGGGCTTTGCGTCCAGTCTTGCGCGGGCAGTGTCCGGCGCGGAGGAGGACGTGATGCGCCACGAGATCATCCGCAAGACCGTGGCCGACGCCCCGTCGCACCGGCTCGAGACCGGTTGGGCGGCCGCGCGAGCGCGCCTGCAGGGGTTTCCGGGCGGCGCGATCAACATCGCGCATGAAGCGGTCGACCGCCATGTGGCCGCGGGCCATGGCGGCGAGGCCGCGCTCGTCTGGCTCGGCCGCGAGGGGGAGCGGCGCGTTCTCACCTACGCGGACCTCGCCGCGCAGGCGGGGCGCTTCGCCCATGTGCTTCGCCATCACGGCATAGGCCGGGGCGAGCGGCTCTTCCTGCTCGCCGGCCGGGTGCCGGAACTCTACGCGGCGACGCTCGGGGCCCTGAAGGCTGGCGTGGTCGTCAGCCCTCTCTTCGCCGCGTTCGGGCCCGAACCCGTCCGGGCGCGGATGGAGATCGGCGGGGCAAGCGTCCTGGTCACGACCGAGGCGCAGTACCGCCGGAAGGTGGCGGAGTGGCGCGCGACAATGCCTTCGCTGAGGCTCGTGCTCATCCTTGGCGACACGGCACCGGAGGGCTGTGTCGCGCTCGGCCCGGCGATGGCTGCCATGCCGGATGTGTTCGAGACCGTTCCGACCGGCCCCGAGGACATGGCGCTTTTGCATTTCACCTCGGGCACGACCGGGCTGCCGAAAGGCGTGGTGCATGTCCACGAGGCGGTGGTCGCCCATGCCGAGACGGGGCGCGTCGCGCTCGACCTCCGGCCCGGCGACATCTACTGGTGCACCGCCGACCCGGGCTGGGTGACGGGGATGAGCTATGGCATCGTCTCGCCGCTCTGCAACCGGGTGACGATGGTGGTGGACGAGGCCGAGTTCGAGCTCGAGCGCTGGTATTCCATCCTGGAGCGCGAGCGCGTCGCGGTCTGGTACACCGCGCCGACCGCGATCCGCATGATGATGCGGGCAGGCGCCGAGGCCGCGCAGGGCCGCGACTTCTCGGCGCTGCGATTCCTCGCCAGCGTCGGTGAGCCCCTGAACGCCGAATGCGTGATCTGGGGGCAGGAGGTCTTCGGAAAGCCGTTCCACGACAACTGGTGGCAGTCGGAGACCGGCGGCATTATGATCGCCAACACCGCCCCGATGGACATCAAGCCCGGCTCGATGGGCAAGCCGCTGCCGGGGGTCGAGGCCGGCATCGTCACGCGCGAGGACGGCGGGGTCGGCATCCTTCCCGATGGCGAGATCGGCGAGCTGGCGCTCAGGCCCGGCTGGCCGTCGATGATGCGGGCCTATCTGGGCCAGCCCGAGCGCTACGCGAAGTGCTTCGCCGGGGGGTGGTATCTCACGGGGGACCTCGCGATGCGCGATGCCGACGGGTATTACTGGTTCGTCGGACGGGCGGACGACCTGATCAAGTCCTCCGGGCACCTGATCGGCCCCTTCGAGGTGGAAAGCGCGCTGATCGAGCACCCCGCTGTTGCCGAGGCCGCGGTGATCGGCATCCCCGACGAGACCGCGGGCGAGGTGGTCAAGGCCTTCGTTACGCTGAAGGCCGGGTTCGCGCCGGACGAGGCACTGGAACGCGAATTGCGTGGCCATGCCCGCAAGCGGCTCGGCCCCGCCGTCGCCCCGCGCGAGATCGTCTTCCGCGACAGCCTTCCGCGCACCCGTTCCGGCAAGATCATGCGGCGTCTGCTGCGCGCCCGCGAACTCGGCCTGCCCGAGGGCGACCTGTCCACGCTGGAGGGGAACGCGAGATGACCGCCAGGGTGAAGCTGGACCACGACCATGTCCGTGCCCTCCTGCGCGGCATGATCCGTATTCGCCGCTTCGAGGAGAAGTGCTACGAACTCTACACGCAGGAGAAGATACGGGGCTTCCTGCACCTCTACGATGGCGAGGAGGCGGTGGCCGTGGGCGTCGCGGCGGCGCTGGAACCGCGCGACCGGGTCGTTTCGACCTACCGGGAGCACGGCCATGCCCTGGCGCGCGGCGTCAGCATGGAATCCGCCCTGGCCGAGATGTACGGCAAGGCGACCGGCTGCGCCGGCGGCCGCGGCGGATCGATGCATTTCTTCGACGCCGAGAACAACCTCTACGGCGGCAACGCGATCGTCGGCGGCGGGCTGCCGCTTGCGGCGGGGCTGGGCCTCGGCGACCGGATGCAGGGAGCGGACCGCGTCACCGCCTGCTTCTTCGGCGAAGGCGCGCTGGCCGAGGGCGAGTTCCACGAGGCGATGAACCTCGCGGCGCTGTGGAAGCTGCCGGTTCTCTTCGTGCTGGAGAACAACCTCTACGCAATGGGTTCGGCCGTGGCGCGGGTGCAGGCCAACACCGATTTCGTGCCCCGCGCCGCAAGCTACGGCATGCCGGCCGAAGCCGTGGACGGCAACGACGTGGTGGCAGTCGAGGCCGCAGCCCGGCGTCTGGCCGGGGCGATCCGGTCCGGCGGTGGCCCGCAGTTCCTCGAATGCCGCACCTACCGCACGCGGCCCCACTCGATGTTCGACGCCGAGAAATACCGCGACAAGGCCGAGGTGGCCGAATGGCGCAAGCGGTCGCCCATCACGCGGTTCCAGGGCTGGCTGCTCGACAACGGCCTCATGCACCAAAAGGAGATCGACGCCATCGAGGCCGAGGTCGAGGCACAGGTCCGCAACGCCGTCGCGGCCTGCGAGCAGGCGCCGTGGGAGCCGGTCGAGGATCTCACGCGCCACGTCGTCGCCGATCCCCGCCCGGAGCCGCCGGTGCCGGAAGCGCCCGGCAAGCTCGTCGAAAGCACCTATCGCGATTGCTGCCGGCAGGCCGTAACCGACGCGCTTCTTCGCGACGAGCGCGTGTTCATGATGGGCGAGGATATCGGCGCCTATGGCGGCTGCTACGCCGTCTCCATGGGCCTCCTGCAGGAATTCGGCCCGGAACGGATCCGCGACACGCCGCTGTCCGAGGCGGGCTTCACCGGGGCGGGGATCGGCGCGGCGCTGGCCGGGATGCGGCCGATCGTGGAGATCATGACGGTCAACTTCTCACTGCTCGCGCTCGACCAGATCCTCAACACCGCCGCAACCCTCCGCCACATGTCGGGCGGCCAGTTCGGCGTGCCCCTCGTGATCCGCATGGCGACGGGGGCCGGACGGCAGCTTGCCGCCCAGCATTCGCACAGCCTCGAGAACTACTATGCGCATATCCCCGGGCTCCGGGTGGTTGCGCCGGCGACGCTCGAGGATGCGCGCGGGATGCTCTGGACCGCCCTGCAGGAACCCGACCCGGTGATCGTCTTCGAGCACGTGATGCTCTACAACATGGCCGGCCGGCTGCCAGAGAATGCAGGCCCTGTCGATATCGACCGCGCGGCGGTCCGCCGCCCCGGCCGTGACGTGACCCTGATCGCCTGGTCCTACAGCCTGTGGAAGGCGCTGGAGGCCGCCGAGGCGCTGGCGAAGGACGGGATCGAGGCCGAGGTCATCGACCTGCGCTCGCTCCGCCCGATCGACGACGAGACCGTCTTTGCCTCGATCCGGCGCACCCGGCGGGCCGTCGTCGTGGACGAGAGCTGGCGGACGGGCTCGCTTGCGGGCGAGATCGCGGCGCGGGTTCAGGAGGCGTGTTTCTGGCACCTCGACGCGCCGGTCGCCCGGGTCTGTTCGGCCGAAGTGCCGGTGCCCTATCCGAAGCACCTCGAGACCGCGGCCCTGCCGCAGGCCGCGGGCATCGCCGCGGCGGTGAAGTCGCTGCCGGGGATCGGTCGATGACCGATTTCACCATGCCCTCGCTCGGTGCCGACATGGAGGCGGGCAAGCTCGTCCAATGGCTTGTCGCCCCGGGCGACAGGGTGGCGCGCGGCGATGTCGTGGCGGTGGTCGAGACCCAGAAGGGTGCGATCGAGGTCGAGTGTTTCGAGCCGGGCGAGGTCGCCGAACTGGTGGCCGAGGTCGGCCAGACGCTTCCCGTCGGTGCGCTTCTGGCGCGGATCGGCCTGCCGGGCATGGCCGAGGCCGGGAGC
>NZ_WBUS01000052.1 GCF_008933605.1 Albidovulum sp. | reverse complement strand
GTCCTCAACCAGTCCTTCGGCAACCGGGGCGAGCCCGACGTCGCGCCAACGCGCAACCAGGACGCGGCCGCGGCGCTGATGCTGAAGGCGATGATCCAGGCGGCGAAGTCCGACGGCCGGATCGACGCGGCGGAAGAGCGGAAACTCCTCGGCAACCTCGGCGAGGTTTCGCCCGCCGAACGGCGGTTCGTCGAGGCGGAACTGCGCGGGCCGGTCGACGTCCAGGGCCTGGCCCGCCAGGTGCCGCAGGGGCTCGGGCCGCAGGTCTACACCATGTCGGTCATGGCCATCGACCTCGACAATCGGAACGAGGCGGAATACCTCCATCGTCTCGCGAACGCGCTTGGCCTCGACCGCGGGCAGGTGAACCGGATCCATGCAAGGCTCGGGGTGCCGGCGCTCTATTCCTGAACCCGGCGAGCGAGGAACCGGGCGCGCGCGCCACCGGCGCGCGCGACGGCGGGCAGGATCGCCCGCGACGGCGAGACACCCCTCATCGACACGCTGACGAAGACGCGCTCGAACCTCGTCCGGTTGTGGGCGGGCTGAGGCGCCGTCCCCGCCGCGCACTCCGCCGCCGCGGGCCCGCCGCCAAGGGGGGCTCGATGCCGCCGCGGTGGTTGCCGGCCTCAACCGAAGCGGTTGTCGCGCGGGAAACCGTGCGGCGGGGCCTTGCCGACGCCGGCGCGGCGCGCGATCCAGTCGGCCATGTCCTCGGTCCGCGTGTTGCCGTTCGGCATGGCCCAGGAAAGGCCCCTCCCCTTCTCGAAGGTGGTCAGGTCGGAGAGCCCGCCGTCAAGCTCCAGCACTCCCTGTCGGCCGCGCGCGACGCCGTATTTCTGCAGCCGGACGCCCTTGCCGCGCGACATCTCCGGCAGTTCGTCGAGCGGGAAAGCCAGAAGCTTGCGGTTCTTCGAGACGACCGCGACGTGATCGCCCGCCACGGGCTTGCAGATCGCCATCCGTGCCGTGCCGGAAAGGTTCATCACCTGCTTGCCCGCGCGGGTCTGCGCCACGACCTCGTCGGCGGGCACCACGAAGCCCTCGCCGGCGGTGGAGGCGACGATGAATTTCTGGCCCGGCCGGTAGAGGATGAGATCGACGATCTCGGCCTCGTTCGGCAGGTCGACCATGAGCCGCAGGGGCTCGCCCATGCCGCGCCCGCCGGGAAGGTTGGCGCCGAGGAGGGTGTAGAACCGGCCGTTCGATCCGGCGACGAGGATCCGGTCGGTCGTCTCGGCATGAAGCACGAAGCGCCCCTCGTCGCCGTCGCGGAACTTGACCTCGGCCTCCTTCGGCTGGTGGCCCTTCATCGCGCGGATCCAGCCCATCTTCGAACAGAGGACCGTGATCGGCTCGCGCAGCGTCATCACCTCCAGCGGCACCTCCTCGGCCTCCGCCGCCTCGGCGAATCCGGTGCGGCGGGCGCCGCCTGGGGCCTCCTTGCCGAACTGCTTCTGGATGTCCCGGAGCTCGCCTGCGATCTTCTTCCACTGGAGCGCGTCCGAGCCGAGCAGGTCGTCAAGCTCGGCGCGTTCGCGCATCAGCGCGTCCTGCTCCTTCAGGAGTTCCATCTCTTCGAGCCTGCGCAGCGAACGCAGGCGCATGTTCAGGATCGCCTCGACCTGGACCTCGGAGAGCCCGTCCTCGGTGTGGGGCAGGGCGAGCGGCGAGACGTAGTCCTTCTCGGACATGGCCTTGGGCTGCCTGCGGCCCCACTCCTCGGCCATGAGCGCGGCCTTGGGGTCTGCGTCGTAGCGGATGATGTCGATCACCCGGTCGAGGTTGAGGAAGGCAGTCACGAAGCCTTCGAGCACCTCGAGCCGGTGGTCGATCTTCTCCATCCGGTGCCGCGAGCGGCGCACCAGCACCTCGCGCCGGTGATCGAGGAACGCGCGCAGCACCTCCTTCAGGGAACAGACCTTCGGCACGCGGCCGTCGATCAGGACGTTCATGTTGAGCGAGAAGCGCGTCTCCAGGTCGGAGTTGCGGAAGAGCATCCCCATCAGCATCTCGGGGTCGACATTGCGCGAGCGCGGCTCCAGCACGATGCGGATATCGTCGGCGCTCTCGTCGCGCACGTCGGCGAGGATCGGCACCTTCTTCGTCTCGATGATCTCGGCCAGCCGCTCGATCAGCTTCGACTTCTGCACCTGGAAGGGAATCTCGGTCACCACGATCTGCCATGTGCCGCGGCCCTGGTCCTCCACCGCCCAGCGCGCGCGGGTGCGGAAGCTGCCGCGCCCGGTACGGTAGGCCTCGAGGATGTTCTCGCGCGGCTCGACGATGACACCGCCGGTCGGGAAGTCCGGTCCGGGCACATGCGCGAGAAGGGCCGCGTCGTCGGCGTTCGGGGCCTTGATGAGGTGGAGGCAGGCGTCGATCAGCTCGTGCAGGTTGTGCGGCGGGATGTTCGTCGCCATGCCGACCGCGATGCCGGACGACCCGTTGGCCAGGAGGTTCGGGAAGGCCGCCGGCAGGACCTCCGGCTCGGTCAGGGTGCCGTCGTAGTTCGGGCGGAAATCGACGGCATTCTCCGCGAGCCCCTCCATCAGCGCCTCGGCGGCCGCGGTCAGGCGCGCCTCGGTGTAGCGCGAGGCGGCGGGCCCGTCGCCGTCGATGTTGCCGTAGTTGCCCTGCCCGTCCACCAGCGGGTAGCGCATGTTGAACCATTGCGCGAGCCGCGCCATCGCGTCGTAGATCGCGGCGTCGCCGTGCGGGTGGTAGTTCCCCATGACGTCGCCCGAGATCTTGGCCGACTTGCGGAACCCGCCGGTGGGCGCGAGCTTCAGCTCGCGCATCGCGAAGAGGATGCGCCGGTGGACCGGCTTCAGCCCGTCGCGCGCATCCGGCAGCGCCCGGTGCATGATCGTCGAGAGCGCATAGGTCAGGTAGCGCTCGCCGATCGCGCGGGACAGCGGTTCGGAGACGGTCGCAGGGACGATCTGGTGGTCGTTCGGCTCTTCGGTCATGGATGTGGTGTAAATCGCGCAGGCTTTGCGGTCCAGCCGGAAATCCCGCGCGGGGAAGTGCGGGGCGCATTTCCCCTTCCCCGAGGCGGCCCCGGGCAAGTATCGGAAGCCCGGCTTCGGGCAGCGCAAGCGGTGCCGGAGACGGGTGTGCCGGGGGGCGGATGTTCAGGCTCGCGATTTTCCTGCTGGTGGTGACCCTGCTCTTCCGGGCGGGATTCCACCGGGTCGCCGAGCCATCGGCGCCGGCACCGAGGGCGGTGGCGCCGACCCTGACGAGCCGGATCGGCGGGCCGCCGGTCGCGCGCACCGAACCCGCGGTGCCTGGCCTGCCCGGTGCCGATCTTCCCCAGACCCCGGCGCCCTTCCTGTCCGCGGAACTGCGGGAGGCCGACCCCGCGCAGCCTGCCCCGGCGGCCGAACCGGAGGGAGCCAGCCAGCACTACACGGTGATTGTCCCACGTCTGCCGCTTCGGGCCGGCCCGTCGCGGTTCTATCCCGAGCTTGCCTTGCTTTCCCGCGGCGACACGGTGACGGCGACACGGCTCGAAAGCGCCGAATGGCTCTGGGCCAGAACGCGAAGCGGGGCCTTGCGGGGCTATGTCCCGGCGGGCCCGGTGACGCCGGCGGAATAGGCCCGCTGCCAGCGGTCACCTTGCGCGGTTCGATGGCGACAGAAACAGTCAGGATTGACAGCGCCGCCGTCGCGCCGTAGATCGGGTCCGCCAGCGAACGGACAGCCCGATGATCATCTGCCATTGCCAGCGCATCAGCGACCGCGACATTCACGCCGCGATCAACTGGATGCGCGCCGCCGATCCGGCGGTCGTCATCACGCCGGGACGGATCTATCGGGCGCTCGGCAAGTCGGCCGATTGCGGCGGCTGCGTCCGGCTGTTCGTGCAGTCGATGCGGGGAAACCCGAACATCGCCGTTCCCGTTGAACTTCGCGGGTTGCGGGTGCAGGCTGGCACCATCGCGAGGAAAGCCGGAAAGGGAGCGACATGAAGGGCGACGCCAAGGTCATCGACCATCTCAATCGGGCGCTCAGGATGGAACTGACCGCCGTGAGCCAATACTGGCTGCACTACCGGCTGCAGGAGAACTGGGGCCACAGCAAGATGGCCCGCAAGTCCCGCGCCGAAAGCATCGAGGAGATGCGCCACGCCGACAAGCTGATCGACCGCATCATCTTCCTCGAGGGGCATCCGAACCTGCAGACGCTCGACCCGTTGCGGATCGGCGAAACCGTCCGCGAAACCATGACCTGCGACCTCGCGGGCGAACTCGAAGCTGTCAAGGCCTATGCCGAGGCGCGCAAATACTGCAACGAGGTGGGCGACTACGTCTCGCAGAAACTCTTCGAGGAACTGCTGGCCGACGAGGAGGGCCATGTTGACTTCCTGGAAACCCAGATCGAACTGCACGACCGCATCGGCGCCGAGAACTTCGGGCTTCTGAACTCCGACGCCATGGACGAGGCGGAATGACGCAAGCCCGGGCGGCCCGCGGGGGGCGAACTTCGGACGCGGCATGGCAGGCAGGTCGATCCTCATCACCGGTTCGTCCTCGGGCATCGGCTACGACGCCGCCCACGGCCTTTCGCGCGCGGGCTGGCGGATCTTTGCCACCTGCCGCAAGGAGGCTGACTGCGAACGGCTCCGCGCCGAGGGGCTGGAAAGCTTCCGGCTCGACCTGACGGACGCGGACAGCATCGCCGGGGCGGTGGCCGAGGCGCTGGCGCGCACCGGGGGCACGCTCGACGCAGTCTTCAACAACGGCGCCTTCGCCTGCCCCGGCGCGGTGGAGGACCTGCCCACCGACGCGCTCCGCGCGATCTTCGAGACGAACCTCTTCGGCCAGCACGAACTGACCCGCCGGGTGATCCCGGTGATGCGGGCGCAGGGCCACGGGCGGATCGTCAACTGCTCCTCCATCCTCGGCCTCGTGCCCCTGCACTGGCGCGGCGCCTACGTGGCCACGAAATACGCAATGGAGGGGCTGACCGACGTGCTGCGGCTGGAAATGTCCGACACGCCCGTCCGGGTGATCCTGATCGAGCCGGGGCCGGTCACCTCGCGCATCCGCGCCAACTCCATCCCGCATTTCGAACGCTGGATCGACTGGCGCTCCTCGCCCCGGGCGGAGCAATACCGCACGCGCCTGCTCAGGCGGCTCTACGAGGCGCGCGGGCCGGACCGGTTCGAACTGCCGCCCGCTGCGGTCACGGCCAAGCTCCGCCGCGCACTGGAAAGCCCGAACCCGGCGCCGCGCTATTTCGTCACGACGCCCACCTATCTCATGAACATCGCCCGCCGGCTCCTGCCGACCCGCGCGCTCGACTGGCTGATCGCGCGGGGATGATCCGCCGGACGCTGGCGCAGGACCGGCGGGCGGAGTAGAAGGGCCGCAGCAAGGAGGACTCCATGACGCGCGATCCCCTTTTCCTGATTGCCGCGATTGCCTGCTTCGCGGTGCTCGTCATCCTGATGATCGGCATCGGCGGTTTCGCCAGGGGCGGCGACTTCAACCGCAAGCACGCCAACCGGATCATGCGCTACCGCGTCATCGGCCAGGCGGTGGCGATCGCGCTGATCCTTCTCTTCGTCGCCCTGCGCGGCCGGGGGGGCATCTGATGGTCGTGCTCAACCGCATCTACACCCGCACCGGCGACCGGGGGGAAACGGCGCTCGTCGACGGCACGCGGGTCGCGAAATACAACCCGCGCGTCGAGGCCTATGGCACGGTGGATGAAACGAATTCCGTCATCGGCATGGCGCGCCTTCATGCCGCAGGCGACCTCGACGCCGCGCTCGCGCGGATCCAGAACGACCTCTTCGACCTCGGCGCCGATCTCGGCCGCCCGGAGATGGAGAAGGACGTCGAGGCGGGCTATCCGGTGCTGCGGGTGGTCGCGTCGCAGGTCGCGCGGCTGGAGACCGAGATCGACGCGATGAACGCCGCGCTTGCGCCGCTGAGAAGCTTCGTGCTGCCCGGCGGCTCGGCGCTGTCGGCGCATCTCCACCTCGCGCGCACCGTGTCGCGCCGGGCGGAGCGGCGGGCGGTGGAACTCGCGGCCGGGGAAAGCGTGAACCCCGAGGCGATCCGCTACCTGAACCGGCTGAGCGACTGGTTCTTCGTCGCCGCGCGGGTGGCCAACGAGGACGGTCGCGCCGATGTGCTCTGGGTCCCCGGCGCAAACCGCTGAGGATTGCGGGCGCTAACAGCGCAGACGTGGCGTACCGACGCATAGCCATGTCGATTTTGCACTGTTGTCGCGGCGGCAGAATCGCTAAGGGTCGGGCCGAGAGCGACTGGCGGGCCCCGGCGGGGCCGGCCTCCGGACAAGGGAGTTTGGCCGCAGATGAAGATCCTGGTGCCTGTGAAGCGGGTGATCGACTACAACGTGAAGGTTCGCGTGAAGGCGGACGGGAGCGGGGTCGATCTTGCGAACGTGAAGATGTCGATGAACCCCTTCGACGAGATTGCCGTGGAAGAGGCGATCCGGCTGAAGGAGAAGGGCGCGGCGGAGGAGATCGTGGTGGTCTCGGTCGGCGTGAAGCAGGCGCAGGAGACGCTGAGGACCGCGCTCGCCATGGGCGCGGACCGGGCGATCCTGATCGAGGCGGCGCAGGACGTGCACCAGGACATCGAGCCGCTCGCCGTGGCGAAGCTTCTCAAGGCCGTGGTGGACGAGGAGAAGCCCGGTCTGGTGCTCTGCGGCAAGCAGGCGATCGACAACGACATGAACGCGACCGGGCAGATGCTGGCGGCGCTTCTCGGCTGGAGCCAGGCGACCTTCGCCTCGGAGCTTGCGGTGGCGGGCGACCATGCGGTGGTGACGCGCGAGGTCGACGGCGGCTTGCAGACGATCAAGGTGAAGATGCCCGCCGTCGTGACGGTGGACCTGCGGCTGAACGAGCCGCGCTATGCCTCGCTGCCGAACATCATGAAGGCGAAGAAGAAGCCGCTCGACGAGAAGACGGCGGCCGACTACGGCGTCGATGTGACGCCGCGGCTCCAGGTCGTGAAGACGGTTGAGCCGGCCGGCCGCAAGGCGGGCGTGAAAGTGGGATCGGTGGACGAGCTGATCCAGAAACTGAAAGACGAAGCGGGGGTGATCTGATGGCCGTACTTCTTCTGGGCGAAGTGACCGACGGGCACCTTTCGGTCGACGCGACGGCGAAGGCCCTGACGGCGGCGAAGGCGCTGGGACCGGTGACGGTGCTCTGTGCCGGCGCGCGGGCGGCGGAGGCGGCGGCGGCGGCGGCGACGCTCGACGGGGTGACGAAGGTGCTCTGCGCCGAGGCTCCCGCGCTCGGCCACCGGCTGGCGGAATCGACCGCGGCGCTGGTCGCGGGGCTCGCGGGAGGCTACAGCCACGTCGTCGCCCCGGCGACGACGGACGCCAAGAACGTGCTGCCGCGGGTGGCTGCCCTGCTCGACGTGATGGTGATCTCGGATGTCTCGGGCGTCGTCGATGGCGAGACCTTCGAGCGGCCGATCTATGCCGGCAACGCGATCCAGACGGTGAAGTCGACGGACAAGATCAAGGTGGTCTCGGTCCGGACCTCGACCTTCGAGCCGGCGGGCACGGGCGGCAAGGCACCGGTCGAGACCATCGCCGCCGCCGCGAACCCGGGCCTTTCGGAATGGGTCGAGGACAAGGTCGCGGCCTCGGACCGGCCGGAACTGACGAGCGCGAAGATCGTCGTCTCGGGCGGCCGCGGCGTCGGCAGCGCGGAGAACTTCGCGATCATCGAGGCGCTGGCCGACAAGCTCGGCGCGGCGGTGGGCGCCTCCCGCGCGGCGGTCGACTCGGGCTTCGCGCCGAACGACTGGCAGGTCGGCCAGACCGGCAAGGTGGTGGCGCCGGACCTCTACGTCGCCGTCGGCATCTCGGGCGCGATCCAGCACCTCGCCGGCATGAAGGACAGCAAGGTCATCGTCGCCATCAACAAGGACGAGGAGGCGCCGATCTTCCAGGTCGCCGACTACGGCCTCGTCGCCGACCTCTTCGCCGCTGTGCCGGAACTCAAGGACAAGCTCTGAGCCCAGGCCGCCGGTCGGCACCGGAACGCGAGCAAAGGCCCCGCCCCGGCGGGGCCTTTTCCGTCACAGAAGCCGCCGTATCGCCGGGACGAGAGCCGCGGCAATCTCCTCGTGGACCTTCGGGCCCGGCATCGCCGCCGCCACCGGCGCGTCGAGCGGGCCGAAGGACATACCGTCGGTCCCTGCGGCGAGCGCCTGGGCCGAGGGCGTGATCCGGACGAGATCGCTCGCGAGGGGGCGGATCGCCGCGACCATGCCGGCATCGACGAACAGCGGCTCGTGCCCGAGCCCGTCGGCGGGCCCCCGCGGGTCGGACCCCGCGACGCCGGCGATCCACAAGAGCACGATGCGGCCGTCGATCTTCTGGAGAAGGTTGCGCATCCGCGCCACCCAGGCTGCCTTCAGCTCCTCCTCGACGAGGGCGAACTTCTCGGCGGAGCGTTCGCGCAGCACCGAGAGCATGTGGCGCGTGAAGTGGAACTCGGTGAAGTCCACCTCGCGGAAGACCGTCTTCATCAGCATCGAGGCGCGGAGGAAGCGGTCGTTGCGGCGCGGATGGACGGCGTAGAAGCGGTTGGAGAGGTTCTGTGCCCCCATGAGCTGGATCACCGTCACCCGCGCGTGCCTGCAGGCGTCGACGACGACCGGTTCGGCCGCGAAGACATCGGCGCCGGCGTTCATGCAGCCGAAGTTGACGACCGGCAGGTCGAGCGCCCTTTCGACAAGTGCCGGAAAGGGGTCGGGGACGAATTTTCCGTAGGTCTCCGTCCCGCCGATGGCGGCCGCGTAGGCCCCTTCGAGCCGGCGCCGCGGTCCGCGGAACAGGAGCTTCGACTGCCCGTAGCGGCAAGGAAAATAGTCAAGGGCTGCTTCGCCCGCGTATTCGTAGGCCATAGGCTCCCACCTTCAAATCTCGACTCACCCGCGTCCAAGCTGGGCGCGACATCTTGCGAAAGGGCTAAGGCGGCAATTTTACCCGTCCCCCGCTCCCGGTTCCGGGTTGCGCGAGAGCCGGGGCGATGCCATTGCTCGCGCTGGAGAATGGCGGCCAAGGCCGGCAACAGCGAAAGGGTCGGAGATGGAGATCACCTCGGTCGGAATCGTCGGTGCGGGCCAGATGGGCAACGGCATCGCCCATGTCTTCGCGCTTGCCGGCTATGACGTGCTTCTCACCGACGTGTCACATGAGGCGCTCGACAAGGCGCTTGCGCTGATCGACCGGAATCTGGAGCGGCAGGCCTCGCGCGGCAAGATCACTGCCGAGGACAGGACCGCAGCCCTCGGGCGCATCGCTACCACCCAGAGGCTGGCGGATCTCGGCAACTGCGATCTCATCATCGAGGCCGCGACCGAGCGGGAAGCCGTCAAGCAGGCGATCTTCGCAGAAGTGCTGCCGCACCTGAAGCCTTCGACGATACTCGCCACCAATACCTCGTCGATCTCCATCACCCGGCTGGCCAGCCGCACAGACAGGCCGGAGCGGTTTATCGGCCTGCACTTCATGAACCCGGTGCCGGTGATGCAGCTGGTCGAGATCATCCGCGGCATCGCCACCGACGGGGCGACCTACGAAGCGATGCTGAAGGTCGTCGAGCGGATCGGCAAGACGTCGGCCTCGGCCGAGGATTTCCCCGCCTTCATCGTCAACCGCATCCTGATGCCGATGATCAACGAGGCGGTCTATGCGCTCTACGAGGGCGTGGGCAACGTGAAGTCGATCGACGAGTCGATGAAGCTCGGCGCCAATCACCCGATGGGGCCGCTGGAGCTTGCGGACTTCATCGGGCTCGACACCTGCCTCGCGATCATGAACGTGCTGCACGAAGGCCTGGCGGACACGAAGTACCGGCCCTGCCCGCTGATGACGAAGTATGTCGAGGCAGGCTGGCTCGGCCGCAAGACCGGGCGCGGCTTCTACGACTACCGGGGCGAAACGCCGGTGCCGACGCGGTAGGGCGGCTCAGCCCCTCAGGTCGAGCGTCGTCTGCCTGAGCCAGGCCAGAAGGGCGCGCGGGTCGGCGGCGCGGGCGCGGATCTCCTCGGGGCCGATCGGGTGGCCGATGACCGGAGCCTGCGGTTTGTTCAACGCCTTGTAGATCTCGTGCAGCAGAAGGCCCTGGCGGAGGGTCGCCGCAACCTTGTCGGCCACGTGGTAGAGCCGTGTGTTCTGGCCGGGGAAGAAGATCGGCAAGACGGACGCGCCCGAGCGGCTGACCATCTTCGCGGTGAAGGGATTCCACTCGGGCTCGATCACCGGGCCGAAGTAGCTCCGCGAGGTCGCGACCTTGCCGGCCGGGAAGAGGATCACGACACCGCCCTGCCTCAGGTGCGACATGCAGATCGCCCGCATCTCCAGGCTCTGTTCGCGCGCATTCTCCTCGTGCGGGAAGGGCACCGGAAGCATGTGCTCCTCGATCTCGGGGATGCCGGTCAGGAGCGACCGGGTGAGGATCTTGTAGTCGGTCCGGACGCGGCCGATCAGCTCGCCCATCACGAGCCCGTCCACGAGACCATGCGGGTGGTTCGCCACGACCACCAGAGGGCCGTCGGCAGGGATGCGGGCGATCTGCTCGTCGGGCGTGAGGACTTCGATTCCCATCGTCTTCACCGCCTTGGTGAAGAACGGCTGGCCCCAGGGAACGCCGGTGCGCTCGAACTGGCGGATGAGACGCAGGAGCGTGATCTTGCCCGTCATCCACTCGATGGTGCGGATGGTCCCCGCCTTCACCGGGTTGCGGAAGGTGCCGGCATAGGACAGCCGCCGCATCTCGTAGGGCGGCGACACCCGGCCCGGCGTCTCGCTCTGCTGTCCATCAGGCAGTATCCGGGCGCCCTCCCTCTCAGATACCGGCACGTCAGTAGTCTTCGCCGAAGCGCCGCGCCACCAGCGTTTCGAGCGCATCGGCAAGCTTTTCCGCCTCGGCTCCGGCCGTGGTGATGTCGATCACGGTGCCTTTCGAAGCCCCGAGCATCAGAAGCCCCATGATCGAATCCCCCGAGACCCGCATACCGTCGCGGGTGACCTCGACCGACGCGTCATGCGCCTCGACCACCTCGACGAAGCGGGCGGAGGCGCGGGCGTGAAGCCCCTTCTCGTTGACGATCTTCAGGGATCGCGTGCTCATTGGTTGCCCTGCCCGGAACCTGCGTAACTGTTGATGTACTTGCGCCCCGCGTCGAGGGCGGAGGTCGCCGCCTCCGGCACCGACAGGTGGCGGGACTTGGCCAGCTTGATGAGCATGGGGAGGTTGGCGCCGAAGAGGATGCGCCGGTCATCGCTCTCGCAGGCGCAGAGCGAGAGGTTTGAGGGCGAGCCCCCGAACATGTCGGTCACGACCACCACGCCGTCGCCGGTATCGACCGAATCGGCGGCGGCACGGATCTCGGCCTGCTTGGCGGCGCGGTCGTGATCCTCTTCGATCGCGATGGCGCGGATGCCCTTCTGCGGACCCACGACATGTTCGACCGCGGAAAGATATTCCCGCGCCAAACCGCCATGTGCGACGATCACGATCCCGATCACGCCCCGCTACCTTGCACCAATCCGGGCGCCCCACTCGCCCGTCGTTCCAGTTCCCGGTGCCTCTTAGACACCTGCCAGCCAGCCTCCGCAAGCGCCTTGGCCATCTTTTCCGCCACGGCAACCGACCGGTGTTGCCCGCCGGTACAGCCGAATCCGATGGCGAGGTGGCTCTTGCCCTCCTCCACGTGGGCGGGCAGGAGGAAGAGGAGAAGATCGCGGGTGCGGGTGAAGAAGGCGTCGAATCGCGGGTCCGCCGCCACGTAGCGCGCGACCTCGGGGTCGCGGCCGTCGAGCGGGCGCAGGCGGGCGTCCCAGTGCGGGTTCTTCAGGAAGCGGCAGTCGAACATCATGTCGAGCCCCCTCGGCACACCGCGCTTGTAGGAAAAGCTGTGGACCGAGACGGCGAGGCCATGTCCCCTGCCCAGTCCGAACCAGCGGCCGATCTCGGCCTTGAGGTCGTGCGGGCTGAACTCGGAGGTGTCGATCAGAACGTCGGCCCGCGCGCGGATCGGCGCAAGAAGGTCCATCTCGGCGGCGATCCCCTCGGCCGGCGTATCGGCACCGGAAAGCGGATGGCGGCGGCGCGTCTCGCCGTAGCGGCGCACCAGTTCCTCGGCCCGGCAGTCGAGATAGAGGACCTCGGGCGCGACCTCGGGGATGCGCGTCAGCCGGTCGATGAGTTCGATGAGCGCGGTCGCGGAAAAATCGCGGTTCCTGACGTCGATGCCGAGCGCCACAGGCCGCGACAGCGGCGGACCGTCGAGGAGCCGCGGGATCAGGCTGAAGGGCAGGTTGTCGATCACCTCGTAGCCAAGGTCTTCCAGAGCATGGATCGTGGTCGAGCGCCCCGCCCCCGAGGGGCCGGTCACGAGGACGACGCGCTGGCCGCCCTGCCCGTCCGGTTCCTGCGAGCTCCTCACGCGACCTTCCGTCATTCCGCCCGACCCGCTTTCAGATATTGCAGGATCGCGGCAGGAAAATGGGCGCTCTCGATCCTGTGAAGAAGCGGCAGGGCGACACCGAGCATCACATGGCGCCTCGGGGGCGGGAGGCGGTCCGTCTCCTCCTGATCGAGATCGACGACGAGCGCGAGGCGTGCGGCGGCGATCGCATCGGCGGCGAGGATGCCGACGCCACGCGCCTCGATGAGCCCGCGGATCCGTGCCGGCGCCGCCGCGATCAGCTTTCCGCCCGCGGCCACCACCGCCGTCCGGTCGTCGCTGACGAGATCGCAGCCGAGCGCCATGAGTTGCAGCGCGAGCGCGGACTTGCCCCGCCCCGCGGCCCCGAGGATCAGGACCCCGCTGCCAAACAGGGCGACGCAGCTCGCATGGAGGACGAGGGGCCGCCGCGCCTCGTCGCGCCCCGCGCTCACACCGGAAGGCCCACGACGAAGCGCGCACCGAGCGGTTCGGAAGTGATGTCAGCGTCGGTGGGGCGGATGTTCTCGGCCCAGATGACACCGCCATGCGCCTCCACGATCTGCTTCGAGATCGCAAGCCCGAGGCCCGAGTGCTCGCCGAATTGGCCCGGCGGCCGTTCGGAATAGAACCGTTTGAAGATCTTCGTCAGCGCCTGGTCCGGGATGCCGGGACCGGTGTCTTCCACCACGACGAGCACGCGGTTCTCGCGCTTGCGCGCCCAGACCCTCACCGCGTCGCCATCCTGGCAGAAGGAGATCGCGTTGGTGATGAGGTTCACGAAGACCTGCGCCAGCCGGCCTTCGAGGCCGGTGATCACGATCGGCTCGGGCGGAAGGTCGGCGATGAAGTCGACGCCCTTTCCCTTCGCCTCCTGGCCCAGATACTCCGATAGGTTGGTGAGCATCTTCACGAGGTTGAAGCTCTCCTCCTCCTCCTTCACCAGTTCGCTGTCGAGCCGCGAGGCGTTGGAGATGTCGCTGACGAGCCGGTCGAGCCGGCGCACGTCGTGGTCGATCACGTCGAGCAGCTTGTCGCGATGCTCTTCCTTCTTGACCATGCGGAGCGAGCCCACGGCCGAGCGGAGCGAGGCGAGCGGGTTCTTGATCTCGTGCGCGACATCGGCGGCGAACTGTTCGTTCGACTCGATCCGCTCGTAGAGGGCCGCCACCATGCCCCTCATCGCCCCCGACAGCCGGCCGATCTCGTCCGGCCGGGCCGTCAGGTCGGGAATGCGCACCCGGTTCGGGCTCATCTTGCGGGCGTTCTTGTCGCGACCGAGCTCGGCGGCCGCCGCAAGGTCCGAAAGCGGGTTGGCGATCGTCGAGGCGAGGACGAGGCTGAGGCCGATCGACACGATGATCGCGATGACGAACATCTGCAGGACCTGCTCGCGCTCCACCCGCACGAGCTGGTCGATCTCGCCCGCGATGGAGGTTATGGCCGCAACGCCGATAACCTGGCCATCCTGGCGGATCGGCGTCGCGACCGTGAAGAGCGCGTCGCCCGCGACATCGCGCCCGGTGCGGATCTGGGTTTCGCCGGCGAGCGCGACAGGCACCAGATCGCGCGCGAGGTCCTCGCCTCCGAGGACCGGGTTCTGGGCGCTCTGCGGCGCGAGAAGGCTCGCGATGGTTTCCCAGATCGAGTTGAGGATATCGGTGATCAGCGTGGAACGGTGGTCGAGCTGGAGGCCCGTCACCCTTTCGCGCTCGGGCCGCTGCATCCCGACGGTCGAGACGACCAGATTCTCCTGGGTGTCGAAGACGTAGAGTTCCGCCCCGTCGGGCAGCTCGATGCCGCGCGCGACGGCATGCACGTCGATCCCGTCGCCGGTGGCCAGGTTGACCGGCGCGCCCTGGGGAAGCATCGCCTCGAACACGTCGGCGACCAGCTGCGCCTCGGCCACGAGGCCGCTCTCGCGCTGAAGGACGAGGCTGTCGCGGAACGGGTTGAGGTAGAGGACGCCGGCGACAAGCACGATCATCGCCATCAGGTTGAAGGTGATGATCTTCCGCGCCAGCGGCGAACGGTTGAGCGAAATGAACCCTCGCCGCTCGCGTCCGGCCTTCAGCTCGGATTCCACGAACCCTTCCGGCGCGGTCCAGTCCTCGCCCAGGACCACATCCGCCCGGCGAGCCTCAGTTCGGTCGCGCAAGTCGATCCTCGACGCCAGTGTCATTCTTCGTTGTAGCGATACCCGATACCATACAGGGTTTCGATCGCCGAGAAATCGTCGTCGACGGTGCGCATCTTCTTTCTCAGCCGCTTGATGTGGCTGTCGATGGTGCGGTCGTCGACATAGACCTGGTCGTCATAGGCCACGTCCATCAGCTGGTCGCGGCTCTTCACGAAGCCGGGCCGCTGGGCGAGGGCCTGCAGAAGCAGGAACTCGGTGACGGTCAGCGCCACGTCCTTGCCCTTCCACATCACCGAGTGGCGCAAGGGATCCATCGTCAGGGAGCCGCGCACCATGACCTTGGTGTCCTCGGTCGTCGCGACCTCGCCGGTCGCGATGGCCTCCTGCCGTCGCAGGAGCGCGCGGATGCGTTCGACCAGGAGCCGCTGGGAGAAGGGCTTCTTCACATAGTCGTCCGCCCCCATCCGGAGCCCGAGCACCTCGTCGATCTCGTCATCCTTCGAGGTCAGGAAGATCACCGGCATCGAGGTCTTCTGGCGCAGGCGCTGCAGAAGCTCCATCCCGTCCATCCGCGGCATCTTGATGTCCAGCACGGCCATATCCGGAAGGCGCTTGTTGAAGGCGTCGAGCGCGGCCTGGCCGTCGTTGTAGGTCTCGACCTCGTATCCTTCCGCTTCAAGCGTGATGGAGACGGAGGTCAGGATGTTCCGGTCGTCATCGACGAGTGCGATCCTCGACATGTGGGCTTCCTCGTTCTGCTCTCGTTTGTCTTTATTTTCCCGGTATTGTCCATTTTCCGCGGGCCGGAAGCAACTGCTATGTGCGAATCGGGGCCCTTGGCCGAATCAGATCGCGCGAAAAAACCGACAGTTTGACTAATTTGTCTCACTGCGCCCCATCGTTCACGTTTCAACGCCCGGTCGCACAATTTGATTGCGCTAACCCGCCGATGGTGGCGCTAACCGCAACAAAGCCTTCTATTCCCTGTTTCCGGGCGCATGATATAGCGGCCTCACCACCCCCGTTCCGGGGAGGGTGGCCGGCGTCCCGGAACTCCGGGACGTTATCCTTTGAACCTGAGGTACGCCGCGCGCAGCGGCGACGGGAGCATGAACATGACCAATGGACGGGTGAACCCCACGCATCGCTTGGAAGACCAGGGCATCGCGGGGCTCGGCAGCGTCTATTACAACCTCATCGAACCCGCCCTCATCGAAGCGGCGGTGCGCCGCGGCGAGGGCAGGCTGGGCCTCGGGGGCACGTTCCTCGTCTCGACCGGCAGGCACACGGGCAGGTCGCCCAAGGACAAGTTCGTGGTGCGCACGCCCTCGGTCGAGGATTCGATCTGGTGGGACAACAACAGGCCGATGGATCCGGCGAAGTTCGACGTCCTCCACGCCGACATGCTCGCCCACATGCAGGGCAAGGATTACTTCGTCCAGGACCTCTACGCCGGCGCCGATCCCGAGCACCGGCTCGACGTCCGGGTTGTGGCCGAACTGGCCTGGCATGGGCTCTTCATCCGCCACCTCCTGCGCCGTCCGGCGCGCGCGGAGCTCGACAGCTTCGTTCCCGAGTTCACGATCATCAACTGCCCCTCGTTCAAGGCCGACCCCGAGCGCCACGGCTGCCGGAGCGAAACGGTGATCGCACTCAACTTCGAGAAGAAGCTGATCCTGATCGGCAACACGGCCTACGCGGGCGAGAACAAGAAGTCGGTGTTCACGCTTCTCAACTACATCCTGCCTGGCAAGGGCGTGATGCCCATGCACTGCTCGGCCAACCACGCCATCGGCAATCCCGGGGACACGGCGGTCTTCTTCGGCCTCTCGGGCACCGGCAAGACGACGCTCTCGGCCGATCCCTCGCGCACGCTCATCGGCGACGACGAGCACGGCTGGTCGGACAAGGGCACCTTCAACTTCGAGGGTGGCTGCTACGCCAAGACGATCAACCTCTCGGCCGAGGCGGAACCGGAGATCTACGCCACCTGCTCGAAGTTCGGCACGGTGGTCGAGAACATGGTCTTCGACCCCGAGACGCTGGTGCTCGACTTCCACGACAACTCGATCACCGACAACATGCGCTGCGCCTATCCGCTCGACTACATCTCCAACGCCTCGGAGACCTCGCTCGGCGGGCAGCCCCGGAACGTCATCATGCTGACCTGCGACGCCTATGGCGTCCTGCCGCCCATCGCGCGGCTGACGCCGGCCCAGGCGATGTATCACTTCCTGTCGGGCTTCACCTCCAAGACGCCCGGGACGGAAGTCGGCGTAACCGAGCCGATCCCGACCTTCTCGACCTGCTTCGGCGCGCCCTTCATGCCGCGCCGGCCCGAGGTCTACGGCAAGCTCCTGCAGGAAAAGATCAAGCAGACCGGCGCGAGCTGCTGGCTCGTCAACACCGGCTGGACGGGCGGCGCCTTCGGCAAGGGCGCGCGGATGCCGATCCGCTCCACCCGCATCCTGCTCGCCGCGGCGCTCGACGGCTCGCTCGCGGGCGCGAAGTTCCGCAAGGACCCGAACTTCGGCTTCGACGTGCCGGTCTCGGTGCCCGACGTGGCCGAGGTGCTGCTCGATCCGCGGCGGACCTGGGAGGACGAGGCGGCCTATGACGTGCAGGCCAAGAAGCTGGTCCAGATGTTCGCCGACAACTTCGCCCAGTATGTGCCCCACATCGACGACGACGTGCGCGCGGCGGCGATCGGCTGAAACGGCGATCCCTCGCGTGGCGCAGGGGGCCGCCTTCGGGCGGCCCTTTCGCTTCAGAGAGCAAGCGCCCGGCGCACCAGATTGAACCCGGTCAGGACGAGCAGGATGAGCGTCCAGCGGCGGAAGCGCACCGGGTCGAGACGGTCCTGCAGCCTGAACCCGGCCCAGAGGCCGGCCAGCGCCGGCACGACCATTGCCGCGGAGAGCGGCAGGGTCGCATCGTTGAGTACCCCGGAGGTCAGGTGCGCCCCGGCGAGGGCCACGGCACCGATCAGGAAGACCACGCCCTGAACGCGCACGGTTTCCGCCTTTCCCGCCTTGATCGAGAGCAGGTAGACGATCAGCGGCGGCCCCCAGATGCCGGAAATCCCGCCATAGAGCCCGCCAATGATGCCGAGAACCGTCTCGACCCGCGACCGGTGCTCGATCCGGATGGCGAGGCTTCGGCCCGCGAGCTGCCAAAGCGCAAAGGCAAGGATCGGCGCGCCGAGGAGGAGGTACATCGCGGACTGCGGAATGGCGGTGACGAACTGCGCCGAGAGGACGAGGAAGACGACCACCATGGCGATGTGGCGCCGGTAGGCGACGGTGCTTTCCCACGCGGCCCGCCATCCCTGGCGGAAGGCCTGGGCGACGTTGGTGACGAGCGTCGGCAGGATCAGGAGTGCGAGCGCAACCTCCGCGGAGAGGAACGAGCTGAACGCCGACATCATGATCATCGGCATGGCGAAGCCGACCGCGCCCTTCACGAAACCCGCGAAGAGCGTCACCGCCGCCGCCATCCCGATCTGCCAGAGCTCCAGCCCGAACATCCTGCCCCCGCCCCCGCCACCGGTCATAGCCGGTTCGCCGGGCGGGCGGCAGGGGCAAAATGACTGCGACACATTCGTTCCAACGCGATGCAGGAAACGAATTAATATTGCGCTGCATGTGCGAAATGGCTAGGACGGTGCGACCGCAGAACGAGGAGCCGATTCATGGCGCATGACGGGGCCGAGATGCCGAAGACCGTGATCCTTCCCGACCTCCTGTCGCTGACCGAAGCGGCGCTGTCGCCGGTCGCGGCGCTTCTGGCCGGGGCGCAGGCGGGTCTGCGGCGGGCGGTCGATACCGGCGGCAAGGTCTCCGGCGCGGCGCTGGAGGCGCGGCAGTTCGAGGCCCACGCGCTCTCCTGGCTCGCCACCTACGTCGAGTCGCTCCGCCAGCTTCGTGCCTGGGCGGGCCGGATCGCGGACGCGGGCAGCTTCGGCGAGATGGAAGGTCTGATCCTGCAGATCGGCTTCGGCGAATACCTCGCCCAGATCGCGGGTGGAATCCCCATGAGCCAGGGCGAGGTGGCGCGGCTCGCCGACCTCGGGCTCTCCTGGACGCCCGAGGGTGCCGCGGCGACGCTCGTCGCCCAGGGCAACACGCCGGCCACGCGCGCCCGTCTAGTGGCCCTGATGCGCGACAACCACGGGCGCGCGACCTTCGGCGCGACCGGCCTCGACGACGATCTCGAAATGATCCGCGATCAGTTCCGCCGCTATGCCGAGGAGAGGGTCGTGCCCCATGCGCACGACTGGCACCTGAAGGACGAACTGATCCCGATGGCGATCATCGAGGAACTGGCGGAACTGGGCGTCTTCGGCCTGACGATCCCCGAAGAATTCGGCGGGCTCGGTCTCTCCAAGGCGTCGATGGTGGTGGTCAGCGAGGAGCTTTCCCGCGGCTATATCGGCGTGGGATCGCTCGGCACAAGGTCCGAGATCGCGGCCGAACTGATCCTCTGCGGCGGCACGGACGCGCAGAAGGCGCACTGGCTGCCGAAACTGGCTTCCGGGGAAATCCTGCCGACGGCGGTCTTCACCGAACCCAACACCGGCTCCGACCTCGGCTCCTTGCGCACCCGCGCGGTCAAGGTGGGCGAGGACTGGGAGATCACCGGCAACAAGACCTGGATCACCCATGCCGCGCGCACCCATGTGATGACGCTTCTTGCACGGACCGATCCGGACACCACCGATTACCGCGGCCTGTCCATGTTCCTCGCCGAAAAGACCCCCGGCACGGATGAGGCCCCCTTCCCCACGCCGGGCATGACTGGCGGCGAGATCGAGGTGCTGGGCTACCGCGGCATGAAGGAATACGAGCTCGGCTTCGACGGCTTCCGGGTGAAGGGCGAGAACCTTCTCGGCGGGGTCCCCGGCCAGGGTTTCAAGCAGCTCATGCAGACCTTCGAAAGCGCCCGCATCCAGACCGCCGCCCGTGCCATCGGCGTGGCGCAATCGGCGCTGGAGGTCGGACTGCAATATGCCGAGGACCGCAAGCAGTTCGGGAAAAGCCTCATCGAGTTTCCCCGCGTGGCCGGAAAGCTCGCCATGATGGCGGTCGAGATCATGGTGGCGCGGCAGCTCACCTATCACAGCGCCAGGCAGAAGGACCACGACAAGCGCTGCGACCTCGAGGCCGGGATGGCGAAGCTTCTCGGTGCCCGCGTCGCCTGGGCCGCAGCCGACAACGCGCTGCAGATCCATGGCGGCAACGGCTTTGCGCTGGAATACCGGATCAGCCGCATCCTCTGCGATGCGCGCATCCTCAACATCTTCGAGGGTGCCGCCGAAATTCAGGCGCAGGTCATCGCGCGGCGGCTGCTCGACGGCGCGGCCTAACGCCCGGCCGGATTGGCCGGCCGGCCGACCTGTGGCATTCTCGGCCCCGGATGGAGGCGCGATGACACAGGACTCTCCCGTTCTCGTCACCGGTGCCAGCGGCTTCCTGGCCAAGCACATCGTGCTCGCGTTGCTGCGCGAGGGCTATCCCGTGCGCGCGTCGCTGCGCGATCCGGCGCGGGCGGCTGAGGTCCGGCAGGCGGTGCTGCCGCATCTGCCGGCGGGGGCCGAGCGCGGTCTCTCCTTCGCCACGCTCGACCTGACGCGGGACGAGGGCTGGAGCGAGGCCATGGCCGGAGCCGCGGCGCTGATCCACACCGCCTCGCCCTTCCCGATCGCCCAGCCGAAGGATGCGGAGGAGGTGATCCGGCCGGCGGTGGACGGCACCCGGCGGGCGCTTCGCGCGGCGGCCGCCGCGGGGGTCGGGAGGGTCATCCTGACCTCCTCCACGACGGCGATCATCGGCCGGCGGCGCGACGGTCGCGTCCATACCGAGGCGGACTGGTCCGACGCGGAGGACCCGCCGGAGAACCCCTATACGCGCTCGAAAGTCATGGCCGAACGGGCGGCCTGGGAGATCGCCGGGAACGAGGGGCTCGCCCTGACCGCGATCAACCCGGCCTTCATCCTCGGGCCGCCGCTCGACAGCCATTTCGGCGCCTCGATCGGGCTCGTCCGCCGCGTCCTGAGGGGACGCGACCCGATGCTGCCGCGACTGGGCTTTCCCGTGGTCGACGTGCGCGACGCGGCGCTTGCGCACCTTCGCGCGCTTGCCCGGCCGGAGACGGCCGGCGAGCGTTTCATCGCCGCCGCGGGCGCACTCTGGATGACCGACTGGGGGCGCATCCTGAAACAGCGCTGGCCCGACCGGCGGATGCCGACCCGCGCCGCGCCAAAGCCGCTCCTCAGGCTTCTCGCGCTCTTCGACGGCGAAGTCCGGGCCGCCCTGCCCGGCGTCGGCCACCGCGAGGCGGTGTCGGCCGCGAAGGCGCAGGACCTGCTCGGCATCGACTTCATCACGCCAGATCGTGCCCTTCTCGCCGCGGCGGAGGTCCTGGTGGCGCGCGGGCTCGCCTGACCGCTGGCCGCCGGAGCGCCGGGGACCTCGCGCCGCGTCACGACCCCACGGGG
>NZ_WBUS01000051.1 GCF_008933605.1 Albidovulum sp. | reverse complement strand
ACCGGGTCGAGGCGGGCGGGCGGCATCCGGGAACCGGGCGCGGGTGGCCTCTTCGACCCGCATGCCCCGGAGCGCAACCCGCGACCCCCCGCGCCGGGGGCTCAGGCCTTCTCGCCGGAGGCGCGGCGCCGGTGATGGACCCGGCTCGGCGGGTGTCCGAACCGGCGGGCGAAGGTCTTGGCGAAGTAGGACTTGGAATTGAAGCCGCAGGCGGCAGCGATCTCGAAGAGGGTCATGTTCGTCTCGGTGACGAGGCCGCGGGCGACGTCGAGGCGAAGGTTCTGGTAGAACCGCGCCGGCGTCACGCCGAGACAGCGCTGGAACTGCCGTTCGATGTGGCGCTTGGTGTAGCCGACCTTTTCGGCCAGGTCGGCCATCGACAGCGGTGTCTCCACATTGTCGGTCATCAGCTTCACGATCTCGATCAGCCCGGGATTGCGGGTGTGGAGCGCCGCGCCGATCGAGGTTCGCTGGCCGAGGTTCGCGCCGGCATCGTCCCGGAGCAGGCACATGTCCGCGACGACCGAGGCAAAGGCATCGCCGTGGTCCTTGCGGATGATCGAGATCGCCATGTCCGCCGCCGCCGCGCCGCCGCCACAGGTGAGGATGCGGTTGTCGACTTCGAACCGGCGCTTGCTCGGCGGAAGATTCGGGAACAGTTCGACAAAGCCCGGGTGGCACTCCCAGTGCAGGGTGAAGGTGCGGCCTTCGAGGAGCCCCGCCTGCGCGAGCGAGACGGCACCGGTGCAGATACCCCCGACCATGCCGCCGGTGCGGAAGTGCCGGTGCAGGAAGGCGAGGGTGGACTTCGCCGGATTGCCGCCTGCGAGATTTCCCGAGCAGGCGAAGAGGACGGTATCGCGGTCCACCGACGCGAGCGCCGCGTCGGCCGCGATCTCGACCCCGGAGGAACTGCGCACCGGCCTCCCGTCCTCGGAGACGACGCACCAGCGGTAGAGCGGCTTCTGCGAGAGCTGGTTGGCGATGCGGAAGGGTTCGATCGCGGCGCTGAAGGCAAGGAGGGTGAAGTCCTTCAGGAGCAGGAACGCATAGCTCTTGGTTTTCTGGACGTCACCTACGGGATAGTAGGCAGCGCCGAGCGGAACGAGCGCCCCGCTCATGTCGAGCATTTTCGCGACCTTTGCCGTGTCGTCCTGCCGAAGCATGGGTCCGTCATCCTCATCGCCGGCCGCTCCGGTCCGGCGCAGCGCTTCCCGCGGGTGCCGCGATGCGATGCTCGCGCAACCGGCTGCGGCGGCGTTCCCCTAGTCATACCCCGGACGCAAGAGCCGGGCCAGTACCACGAGCATGCGCCGGAGTGCGGCCCGTGGCCCACAGGAAAAGACCGTCGCGACCGGGGCTGCGTCGATCTGACACTGGCTGAGACCGAAGGTCGCGAGCGAACGACTGGCCGCATCCAGACCGGCGGCGGTCGCGTCGAGCGCCAGCGGCACGAGACGTCCAGACTGAAGCGCCGCGACCCGGCGGGCGCCATCGACGCCTGCGAGATGGCCGGCGGAAATGCCGGCGCTATTCTTCGGTGACAAGATGGCCGTCCGCGTGTGCCCACCAGGCGAAGAGCTCCTGGCCGATCTCCAGAGGGATGCCCGCCAGTTCCTCGTGGCTCTTCTGGACCCGGATCTCCTGCCCGGTGCCGGTCTCCAGGTAGATTGTGGCGGTGGCGCCGATGAACTCCTCCCCGATCATGCGGACGGGGATCGCGTTCACCGGCCCGCCGGGCGCGGTCAGGGCGAGGTTCGTCCGCGTGTCGAGGACGGTCAGGGTCGCGGACCGGCCCGGCGCTGCGGCAAGCCTTTCGCCGGAGGTCAGGCGCAGCGGGCCGGCCGGCGTGTCGAGCATCACCCCGCCGCCGTCCGACGCCGTGACCGTGCCGGTGAAGACGTTCGAGGAACCGAGGAAGTCGGCGACGAACCGTGTCCGCGGGGTCCGGTAGATTTCCTGCGGGGTGCCGATCTGTTCGATCTGGCCGCGGCTCATGATCACCACCCGGTCGGCCATCGAGAAGGCCTCGGACTGGCTGTGGGTGACATAGACGAAGGTGATCCCGGTCTCGCGCTGGAGATTCTTCAGGACCGACTGCATCCGGACCTTCAGGGCGGCGTCGAGCGCCGAGAGAGGTTCGTCGAGAAGCAGGATCTCGGGCTCCACCACCAGCGATCTGGCGAGCGCGACGCGCTGGCGCTGACCGCCCGAGAGCTGCGAGATGTTGCGCCCGGCGAACTCGGAAATCTGCATCCGGTCGAGCCACTGTTCGGCCCGCCGCCGCCGCTCGGCCTTGCCGACGGCGCGCATCTTCAGCGCGAATTCGACGTTCTCGACGACGTTGAGGAAGGGGAAGAGCGCCAGGCTCTGCCAGACCATCGGCGTGTCGCGGCTCCAGGTCGGCAGGTCGTTGATCGGCTTTCCCGACAGGCGGATGACGCCCTCGGACGGGGCCTCGAGACCGGCGAGCATCCTCAGCGTCGTCGTCTTGCCGCAGCCCGAGGAGCCCATGATCGCCAGGAACTCGCCCTTGCCGATCTCGAAGTCCATCCGCTTGACGGCGACGAAGTCGCCGAACCGCTTCACGACGCCCTCGAAGGAGACCAGCGTGTCGTTCTTCATGTTTCGCTCCTATTCGTCCGCCGACGGGCGGATCTGCGCGCCGCGACCGGTCAGCAGGATCTGCGCCAGGATCACGAGCGTCATGGATGTGACAAAGACGAAGGTGCCGATGGCGTTGATCCGCGGGCTGACCTGGCCCTGCAGGAAGCCGAGCACCTTGACCGGCAGCGTCTCGTTCAGGCCCGAGACGAACCAGGCGATGGCGAACTCGTCGAAGGAAACCGCCATGGTGATGAAGAGCGCGCCGAGGATCGCCGGCATCGTGAAGGGCACGATGACATGGCGCATCGCCGCCCATTCCGAGGCGCCGAGGTTCCAGGCGGCGGCCTCGAGGTCGGGGTCCATCTGGCTGAGGCGCAGACGGATGATCGCCATGGCGAAGGGGGCGCAGATCACCACATGGGCAATGATGACCGACAGTGCGTTGCCCGAAAGGCTGATGCGCGACAGGTAGGCGAGCATGGCAAGCCCGAGGATCACGACCGGGATCGTCGGCGGGATCAGCGCCAGCGCGAGATAGACCTGCTTGCCGAAGAACTTGTAGCGGTAGTCCGTATAGGCCGCGCCGAAGCCGAGCGCCGTAGCGATTACGCCCACGGTCACTCCGACAAAGAGCGTGTTGCGCAGCCCCTGCCAGACCAGCGGATCGGAAGCGACCGCCTTGTACCATTCGAGCGAGAACTCCCCGAGCGGGATCGAGGGGAAGCGGTCGGAGTTGAGGGAGAAGACGAAGCTTGCCGCGATGGGCGCGAAGACGAAGGCGTAGCCGAGGACGATGTAGGCCTTCAGCGCGACGTCGACGGCGCGGTTGCGGTTGATGCTGGCGGTGTCCCTGTCGCTCATTTTGTGCGGCCCTTGTAGGCGAAGCGGACGGCGGCGAAGGCCACGACCAGAAGCGTGCCGATCATGGTCAGCGCGATCACCGCCGCGCGGGGCCATTGCTGGCCGGACTTCGTGGTGTCGGTGATGAGGATGGAAAGCGTCGTCGGATCGCCGCCGCCGAGATAGATCGGGCTGACGAAGTCGCCGAAGCAGAGGATGAAGGCAAAGAGCGCGGCGATGACGAGGCCGACCCGCGCCGAGGGCACGATGACCTCGAAGACCGTTCTCAGCCGGCCGCAGCGCAGGTTGTGTGCCGCCTCGATCAGGGTGCGGTCGATGAAGACCAGGCTGAAGAGCTGGAGGAGGACTACGAGCGGGAAGGTCAGCGTCAGATAGCCGATCATCGTGGCGCCGACGGTGTTCAGAAGTCCGTAGGGGCCGAGGCCGATCCAGCCCAGCATCACGTTGATGATGCCGGCGTCCGACAGGAATATCTGCCAGGAATAGACGCGCACCAGATAGCTCGTGAAGAACGGGATCACCATGAGGAACACCGCCCATCGGCGCGCGTTGTCCGAGAGCTTGAAGGCGATCGCGTAGGCGCAGGGAAAGGCGAGAATGCTGACCAGGGCGGACGCGAAGGCGGCCATGGCAAGCGTCGTGCCATAGGCCTGCCAGAAGACCGAGCGGCCGTAGATCGTCACCCAGTTCACGGTGTCGAAGTCCGGCTGCATCCGGAAATTCTTCACCGTCCAGAAGCTGAGCGCGACGAGGAAGACCAGCGGAAAGACGAAGAAGAGCAACTGCCAGATCAGGAGCGGCAGCGAGAAGGTGAGACCATAGAGGGTCAGTGGTCTTCGCATTCGAAGCAATCCCCGGTCGATGTCACGGAAGGGAAGGGGCCGGCGGGGGAGCGTCCGCCGGCCCGCGACGGGCTCAGGCGCCCTTGTACTCCGACCAGAAGTCGTTCCAGTCCTCGAGGCTCTGCTGGACCGGCCACTGCCGGTACTGGATGCGGCCTTCGCGGATCATGTCGATGGCGTTGCCGGCATCCTTGGTCATGCCCTGGCGCTTGGCCTCGTCGGGGTTCTCGGCCTGCAGCACCTCCCAGCCCTTCTGGTTGGGGATGAGCGCCGGATAGGCCGCCATGTTGGCCGACTTCGCCTGACCCTTGGCCGAGGTGATGTACTGGATCCACTTCTTCGCCAGCTCGGCCTTGGTGGAGCCCTTGCCAATGGAGAAGCATTCCGACCACTGCAGGCCGCCTTCCTCGGGGATCACGGAGCGGACCTTGGCGCCGTTCTTCTCCAGGACCCCGGTAATCCAGTCGCCGATCCCGGCGAAGGCCAGCATCTGCCCGTCGTTCAGGGACGAGAAGGTGCCGCCATAGTCGAAGAACCCGCCTATCTGCGGACGCAAAGACATGGTCTTGTCCTTGACGGCGGACCACGCCGCCTCGTCGATGTCATAGGGATTGGCGTTGCCGTTCAGGAGGCTCATCTGCCCGAGGTTCGGCAGGTGCCAGTCGAAATGTCCGACCTTGCCCGTCAGCTTCGGATCCCAGAAGACGTTGTAGGAGGACGCCTCCGCTTCGGTCAGGGCGTCGGTATTGTAGGCGACGCCGAGGAAACCGAACCGGGTGACGAGCGAGAAGAGCTTGCCGTCGCTCCAGTTGCCCGGGAAGTTCTGGAACTCGGGGAAATATTCGTCGATGGCGTAGTCGTTCGGATCAAGCTCCTCGACGTATCCCGCCTCGTTCAGCGCCTGCACATACTCGGCATCCGAGAGGATCACGTCAAAGGTGCCGGGCGGCGACTGCGAGATCAGGCCCAGCATGTTGTCGCCGCCGGTATAGTATTTCGGCACGAACTTGACGTTGTTCTCGGCCTCGAACTCGGCGACGATATCGGGCTCGGCATGGCCGTACCATGCGAGCATGGTCAGCTCGGTCGCCTGGGCGAAGGCGCGGCGCGACAGCATCGGCGTGGCCAGCGCGGCCGCCCCGGTCGACAACAGCGTCCGGCGCGTAATGCCTGTTCGGGGCATCCTCATCTGTGACATTTTCAACTCCCTGTCTTGTTGGCGAGGCAATCTCCACGCTGCGCAATCTAGAGGAGCCGCCCCCCCGCAACAAAATCGATTATCGAAATCGAACCATTTGCGAAGCAAATACAACTGAAGGATCAATCAGTTTGGCAAACCGTCCGTCCCGGGGCCGACACGGTCGAGGCGCGCGACAAGGTCGCTGACCAGTTGCACGCCGGCAACCGACAGCCGCGGATGCTTGTAGAAAAGCCCGACGCGCAGCGGTTCGAGCCTGGGGAATCCGTCCGCTTCCTCGAGGACGCGCATTCCCGGTTGCATCGTTGCCTTGGTCAGCGCCGTCACGCAATGCCCGCTCAGAACCGCGCTCTGCAGGCCGTTGATGCCCGGCCCGGTATAGACGATCCGCCAACGGCGTTCCGCGGCATCCAAGGCCATCACCATCCGCGACCGGTACTCGCAGCCTTCCGGGTGGGCGCCAAGCGGCACCGGCCGGCTCGGATCGGGGCGGAAGCACTCCGCCGCCGCCCAGATCGGCTGTTCGACCCAGGACCGAGACAGATACGGCATCCGCGCGGTCGGCATCATCGCGACGATCACGTCAAGATCGTCGGCCCGCAACCGCTGGTGAAGATCGCGGCTCAGGTCACAGTGGATTTCGAGGCCGACCTCGGGATGGTCGTGACTGAACGCCGTCATCGCATCCTGCAGGAAGGCGACTGCGTAGTCGGTGGGCAGCCCGATGCGCAGCACGCCCGTCACATACGAGCGATGGAAGTAGCTGACCGCCTCGTCGTTGATCCTGACCATCTCGCGCGCATAGCTCAGCAGCGCCTCGCCGGCGGCGGTCGGCAGGATGGCGCGTCCTTCCTGCGCCAGCAGGGGCGCACGGACCAGTTCCTCAAGCCTCTGGATCTGCAGCGATACGGCAGGCTGGCTGCGCCCCAGGAGCGCGCCCGCCTTGGAGTGCCCGCCCAGTTCGACCACGGCGATGAAGGTGCGCAAGAGGTCGGTTGGCAAGTTCGTGATGGCGGTCATGGATTTGCGTCCGCAATGGAAGGATTGCAACAATCTATTTTTCTTATCCGCGCTTGGCAACGTACCTAATGGTCGACAACAGCAGGATTTGGGTTCCCCGATGCAGCCGACTACCGCCTTCGCCTCAGAACTGACCTGGCCCGACTACGACGCGGCCGTCAGGGACGGAAAGACGCCGATCCTCATTCCCATCGGCGCGATGGAACAGCACGGCCACCACATGCCGCTGCATGTCGACGTGCTCCTGCCGACCGAGTTTGCCCGCCGCGTGGCGCTTGAGGTCGGCGCCCTCGTCGCGCCGCCCTTCACCTATGGCTACAAGTCGCACCAGAAGTCCGGCGGCGGCAACCACCTGCCCGGCACCACTAGCCTCGACGGGGCGACGCTGGTCGCCGCTCTGAAGGACGTGGTGAAGGAATTCGCCCGCCATGGCGTGCGCAAGATCTGTCTCGTGAACGGACACTACGAGAATTCCTGGTTCATCGTGGAAGGCATCGACCTTGCGCTGCGCGAGCTGCGCTGGGACGGCGTGACCGACCTCAAGGTCGTGGTCCTGTCCTACTGGGACTTCGTCCACGAGGAGGCGATCGCCAGGCTCTATCCCGACGGCTTCCCCGGCTGGGCGGTGGAACATGGGGGCGTGCTGGAGACTTCGCTGATGCTGGCGCTTCACCCGCAGTTCGTGCAGCTCGACCGCGCCGTGGACCACAAGCCCGCGACCTTCCCGCCCTACGACGTCTATCCGGTCAAGCCGGAATGGACGCCGCCCTCGGGCACGCTCTCCTCGCCGAAAGCGGCCTCGGTCGAGAAGGGGCATATCCTTCTCGACGTCTGCACCAGGGGCATCGTCGCGGCGCTCAGGGCCGAGTTCGACTGAGGGCAACGCTCCCAAGGGCTTTGCCCCCCGGCCCAGAAGCCTGTCCGACAAGACTGCTGGACACGGCTGGGGCAGACACTCCCTCGACTCCCGGCGAGGGACCGGAATGGCACTTGAAGCCATCGGATCGGGATTTGGGAGGGCGGGAACGAAGTCCTTGCCGGCAGCCCTGGAGCGGCTCGGCTACGGACGGTGTCATCACATGCATGAAGTCGTCGAGAACCCTGAACAGGTGCTGCATTGGCAGAAGCTGGCGGCTGGCGAAGCCGTCGACTGGACAACTGTCTTTGCCGGATACAAGTCTCAGGTGGACTGGCCGGGCGCGCATGTCTGGCGCGAGCTCGCCAGCGCCTTCCCGAACGCAAAGTCCGTCCACACGGTTCGCCCCGAGGAAAACTGGAATACGCCCTATCCGCGCTTGTCGCGCCCCGTCGCTGCACCTCGGGCGAAGGATGGCATTGTGCGATCATGCGGGCATGACCGATCTGCCAGCCCATAGGACCGAAGCGCAGCCTCTCCATGCCGCGGCCTTCACGTGAGTGCGGAACCGTCCCTTCTACTGCTGCGCGATCTTGGCGAGGGCTCAATCTGAACGGCAGGTCGCGGAGATCAGGATGCAGGGTTCCCGTCCGGTGTTCCTGAACCGATGCGGGATCGTGCCGTCGAAGCGATAGCCGTCGCCCGGCCCGAGACTGGCCGACTGATCCGCGACCGCAAGCTCGATCCGGCCCGAGATGACGACCCCGGTTTCCTCTCCGTGGACAGCAAAGGCCTCGATGCCGGAATCCGCGCCGGGGGCATAGGTTTCCTCCAGCATCTGCATCCGACGCGCGTCCGAGCGTACGATCTGGCGAAGCGAGATGCCCGAGGCCAGTTGCATGGTCTGGAACAGCTTTCGCGCGCGGATCTCGACGGGGTCGGCGGCAGGGAAAAAGACCTGCTCCGGAACCTTCTCGTCCGCCGCGAAGAACTCCGACAGGGTCAGGGGAATGGCATCGAGGATACGCTTGAGCGAGGCGACCGAGGGCGAGGAGAGATTCTGCTCGATCTGCGAGATCAGCCCGTTCGTCACCCCGGATTTCCGCGCGAGTTCGCGTTGCGACAGGCGGCGCGCGGTGCGGACCGCCCTGAGGCGATCGCCAATGTTTATCTTCTGTTCCGAAGCGTTTTCCGACACTTGGGATGTCCCTTTAAGGTGATGGTGCAGAACCGGCGCGCGGAGATCATAACGCTGGATGTCTATGCTAAACAATGTTGAATAGTATTTTAAACGGCGCTACCGTGGCAAGGTCGTTGCATGTCTTGGGCTGCCGGCGGTTCGCCGCTTGGCGTGACCGCCTCATGGCGCCGGAGGGCATCACGGCAGAACCGGGGTCGGGCCGGGAGGTCCGGCGAGAGGCGCGCTGCGTCTAGGCAGGAAAGGATGTGCGTTCAGAAAGCCCAAGCGGCTGAACTTGGCGACCTGCCGGGACGGCAAGATCCCGGGCGTCATCGGGCATCACAGGATTCGTGACAGGGAGATTGACGATGACTTACCTCAAGACACTTACGTTCGTCGGCGCGATGGCGCTGGCGACATCCGCGGCCGCCGAAGAGCGGTTCATAACCATCGGGACGGGCGGCCAGACCGGCGTCTACTTCGTCGTAGGGCAGTCGATCTGCCGTCTGGTGAACCGCGACACGCCCACCACCGGGCTGAAGTGTACCGCACCATCGACCGGCGGCTCCATCGCCAATATCAATGCCATCGCGGCGGGTGACATGGACATGGGCGTCGCGCAGTCCGACTGGCAGTATCACGCCTATAACGGTTCGTCCGAATTCGAGGGCAAGAAGGTCGACAAGCTGCGCGCCGTCTTCTCGGTGCATGGCGAACCCTTCACCGTCGTCGCCCGCAAGGACGCGAATATCACCAGCTTCGACGACCTCAAGGGCAAGCGCGTCAATGTCGGCAATCCCGGCTCGGGACAGCGGGCGACGATGGAAGTCGTGCTGGACGCGATGGGTTGGAGCGACAGCGACTTCGCGCTGGCCTCGGAACTGAAGCCCGCCGAGCAGGCGGCGGCGCTCGGTGACAACAAGGTCGATGCGATCATCTACACGGTCGGGCATCCGAACGGGTCGATCCAGGAGGCCACCTCCACGGTCGAGGCGAACCTGGTGCCGGTCACGGGCGAGGCCATCGATAAGCTGGTCGCCGACAACGCCTATTATGCCAAGGCGACGATCCCCGGCGGCATGTATGCCGGCAGCCCGGATGACGTCGAGACCTTCGGTGTGAAGGCGACCTTCGTGACCTCGGCGGACGTCCCCGATGATGTGGTCTACGAGGTGGTCAAGGCGGTCTTCGACAATTTCGACCGCTTCAAGGGCCTGCATCCGGCCTTTGCCAACCTCAAGGAAGCGGACATGATCAAGGACGGTCTGTCCGCGCCGCTGCATCCGGGGGCCGAGAAGTACTACAAGGAACGCGGCTGGATGTAAGCCAGCCCTTCGCGCCGTCCCGTCCGCAGGGCGGCGCCACGACCGGCCGATCCACCTTCGTCGATGCCGGACGATACTTTCATCTCAATCGGTGATGAACCCGGCAAGGGTCAGGGGGGGACATGACAGGACAGGACCAGCAGCAAGCCGCCGTGGTCGAGAATGAAGCCGCCGGGCATGGTGGTCTCAGCCAAGCGGAGCTTGACGAACTCGTCGCATCCTCTGACACCGGCGCGCGCGGCCAGCGGGGGCCGGTCGGCGCCTTCATCGCGATCGTCGCGCTGGCGTGGTCGCTCTTCCAGCTCTGGATCGCCTCGCCGGTTCCGTTCATGCTCGGCTTCGGCGTCTTCAACGATACCGAGGCGCGCTCGATCCACCTTGCCTTCGCGATCTTCCTGGCCTTCGCCGCCTTTCCCGCCGCCCGCACCAAGGTGCAACTGGTGCTCGGCGTCGGTGTCCCGCTGGTCCTCGGCGCGCTCTTCTTCGTCTCGGCCAAGGAAGGGACGCAGGTCTGGTGGATTCCCCTCGTCTCCATCGCCATCGTCGGCGCAATCGTGCTCGGCTCTCCCAAGGACCGGATTCCGCCCTGGGAATGGGTGCTTGCCGTCGTTGGTGCGGGCACGGCGCTTTACCTCTATGTCTATTACCAGGACATCTCCGGCCGCGTCGGCGCGCCGATCCTTCAGGATTTCGTCGTCTCGGTGATCGGCCTGATGGTCCTTCTGGAAGCCACACGCCGCGCGCTCGGGCCCGCGTTGATGATCGTGGCGAGTGTCTTCCTCGCCTACACCGTCCTCGGGCCCTACATGCCCGAGATCATCGCCCACAAGGGCAACAACCTTTCCGAGATCGTGAACCACCAGTGGATCACGACGGAGGGCGTCTTCGGCATCGCGCTTGGCGTCTCGACCTCCTTCGTCTTCCTCTTCGTGCTCTTCGGCTCGCTTCTCGACAAGGCGGGGGCGGGGAACTACTTCATCCAGGTCGCCTTCTCGCTCATGGGCCACATGCGGGGCGGGCCGGCCAAGGCCGCCGTCGTGTCGTCCGCCATGACCGGCCTCATCTCCGGTTCGTCCATCGCCAACGTGGTGACCACCGGCACCTTCACCATCCCCTTGATGAAGAAGGTGGGCTTTTCGTCCGAAAAGGCCGGCGCGGTCGAGGTCGCATCCTCGGTCAACGGACAGATCATGCCGCCGGTCATGGGGGCCGCCGCCTTCCTTATGGTCGAATATGTCGGCATTCCCTATTTCGACGTGGTCCGCCACGCCTTCCTGCCCGCCGTCATCTCCTACATCGCGCTCGTCTACATCGTGCATCTCGAGGCGATGAAGGCCGGGATGGAGGGGCTGCCGCGCGCCTATACGCCGAAGCCCATCGTGCAGCGGCTGATCGGCATCGCCTTCACCATCGCCGCGATCTGCGCGATCTCGCTTGCCGTCTATTACGGCATGGGCTGGGTGCGCCCGGCCTTCCCGGCGACGGCGGGTTACATTGTCTTTGCCTTCCTGGGCGTGGTCTATGTCGGCCTCCTCTGGATCGCGTCGCGGGAGGAACCGCTGCATCTCGACGATCCGAACGCACCGGTCACGCAATTGCCGCTGCCGGGGCCGACGATCCGCGCCGGGCTGCACTACATCCTGCCGGTCGTGGTGCTGGTCTGGGCGCTGATGGTCGATCGCCTCAGCCCGGGCCTCTCGGCCTTCTGGGCCACGGCCTACATGATCTTCATCCTTCTCACGCAGCGTCCGCTCATGGCGATCCTGCGGGGCGAAGGGGAACTCGGCGGCGCGATCCGCAAGGGTATCAGCGATCTTTTCGACGGCCTCATCACCGGCGCGCGCAACATGATCGGCATCGGTATCGCCACGGCAACGGCCGGCATCATCGTCGGCGCGGTCAGCCAGACCGGCGTCGGATCGGCGCTTGCCGACGTGGTCGAGGTGCTGTCGGGCGGCAATCTCCTCGCCATCCTCGTCCTGACCGCGATCCTGTCGCTGATCCTCGGCATGGGCCTGCCCACGACGGCAAACTACATCGTCGTGTCGGCGCTTCTCGCGCCCGTGATCGTCACGCTCGGTCAGCAGAACGGGCTGATCGTGCCGCTGATCGCGGTCCATCTCTTCGTCTTCTACTTCGGCATCATGGCGGATGTGACGCCGCCTGTCGGTCTGGCCAGCTTTGCCGCCGCCGCCGTCTCGGGCGGCGATCCGATCAAGACCGGCGTCGTGGCCTTCTTCTATTCGCTGAGAACCGCCGCGCTGCCGTTCCTGTTCATCTTCAACACCGACCTTTTGCTCATCAACGTGGATCTTCTCCACGGCATCTTCATCTTCTTCGTTGCCACCATCGCCATGCTGCTCTTCGCGGCGGCGACACAGGGCTGGTTCCTGACCCGCAGCCGCTTCTACGAAGGGATTGCCCTGCTGCTGGTCGCCTTCACGCTCTTCCGGCCCGGCTTCTGGATGGACATGATCTATCCGCCCTTCATCGAGGTTGCGCCGACGGAGATCGCCTCGGCGGCCGCCGATACGCCGGCGGGGGAGAACCTGCGCCTCCGCGTCGCCGGGGTGAACGATCTCGGCGATCCGATCCAGTTCGTCGCCCTCGTCCCGATGGGGGCGGAGGCCACCGGCGAGGAAAGGCTCTCGGCCGCGGGGCTCGCCTTCCGGCAGGATGGCGACAGGATGATCATCGACGACGCGGCCTTTGACTCGCCCGCGCAGAAGGCGGGTCTCGACTGGGATCAGGAGGTGCTGCGCGTCCTGCGGCCGGCATCGACGCCGTCGAAATACTGGATGTTCATTCCGGCGCTGGCGCTGCTGGCATTGATCGTCATGATGCAGAGGGGCCGCGCGCCTACGCCGCGCCGCGCCGACGCCTGAGGAGGGCGCACATGTACAAGACAATCCTCCTGACCGTCGATCTCGGAGATGCTGCATCCTGGAAGAAGGCGCTGCCGGCCGCGACGGAAATCGCGCGGGAATCCGGGGGGACGCTGCACGTTCTGTCGGTCGTGCCCGATTTCGGCTCTCCGCTCGTCGCCCAGGATTTTCCGCGGGATTTCCAGAAGAATGCGGTCGAGAACGCGAAGGCCCGTCTCCAACAGTTGCTTGGCGACGAAATCCACGGGCCGCTGAACGTCGTGCCTCATGTCGCGGTGGGGAGGGTGCATGAGGTCGTCCTCGAACATATCGAGGCGACCGGCGCCGAACTCGTCGTCATGGCGAGCCATGCGCCCGACCGGGTGCGGGAATTCCTCGTCGGGTCACAGGCCGACCGGGTGGTGCGGCGTTCGCCGGTTTCCGTTCTCGTCGTGCGATGATATGGCGAAGGAACGGCCCGACACAGGGGCCGGGAACGATACAGGCCCGCATATGACCCCTTTCGCAATCGCCGGCGTGCAGATGTATGTCAACGCGCTGCAACCCAATACGGATGGCATGATCCATCGGATCGACATCCTGATGGCACGCTTCCCCTGGACGCAGATGGTGCTTTTCTCGGAACTCGCGCCCTTCGGCCCGCTGCCGAAATTCGCGCTGCCGTTCCGGAATGACAGCCTGTCGCGGTTTCAGGATGCGGCGCGCAAGCACAATATCTGGCTCATCCCCGGCTCGATGTTCGAGAAGGCCGAGGATGGACACATCTACAATACCTCCGTCGTCATCAACCCGGCGGGAGAGATCGTATCGAGCTATCGCAAGATGTTCCCGTTCCGGCCCTACGAGGCCGAAGTGGCGGCCGGCACCGGCTTTTGCATCTTCGACGTGCCCGAGGTAGGGCGCTTTGGACTGTCCATCTGCTACGACATCTGGTTCCCGGAAACCACGCGGCACCTGACCGCGCAGGGGGTCGAGGTGCTGCTGCACCCCGTGCTGACCGGCACGACCGACCGGGATGCCGAGCTTGCGATCGCGCGGGCCACGGCGGCGCAGTTCCAGTGCTACGTCATCGACGTGAACGGCCTCGGCGCGGGAGGAAACGGCCGGTCCTGCGTCGTCGATCCCTCGGCCACGGTGCTGCACCAGTCGGCGGGGCAGGAGGACATGTTCCCGATCGAGGTCGACCTCGACCTTGTCCGGCGCACGCGGGAAACCGGCATGAAGGGTCTTGGCCAGGTGCTGAAGAGCTTCCGCGACAGGTCCGTCGATTTCCCGGTCTATGACCGTGCCAGCGGGGCGGATGCCTATCTGCACAGCCTCGGCGCGCTTGAAATGCCGCGGCAGGGATCGCGCTCGGGCATTAATCCGCGCGTGACGACCGTGATCGGCGAGGCGCACAAGTCAATGGGTCCGCCATTTCGCGACGACGCGGGCTTTCCGCCGCTGGCGGGGCGAATTTCCACGGGCTGACCACCGGCCGAAGCGTCCGGAAGGAACGCGCATCGACTGGCGGAACGCCGCTGCATGAGGAAGAGAGAATGCAGTCGATGAGCGACTACTACTCGGCGGTGCAACTGCGGTCCGACCGCTGGAGCGCCTTGCGCGAAAAGCTGGACCAGCTCGAGCGCGAACCCGAGGGAAAGCGCTCGAAACAACTTCGAAGTTCGGCCGCAGAACTCTTCGACGCGCTGGCGGTCATCGAGCGATACTGGGCCTTTCCCGGCGTGGCCGCCTTCGACCACATGCGGCGGCAGTTCGAGCACGGGCTGATCGAGGAGGTCGCCTTTGCCGCCCGGCGGGTCACGCGCGGGCTTGGCACCGGCGCCTATCGACGCCGTCAGATACCGCTGGAACGCGGCAGTCTGGACGAGGACAAGGAGGAAGAAGCGCTTCTGCCACCCGAGGCGCGGGCGCTGTCGAAACCCTATTTCGAGGTCCTCATCGTCGACGACGTGAACGAGCATCAGGAACGCTGGCTGAAGTCCAACATGGCGTCGATGCGGCGGTCCGAGGACGCCTTCATCTACGAACCGGTCGTGGTGCCGAGCCTCAAGGACGCGCTGATCTGCGTCCTCTTCAACTACAACATCCAGGCGATCGTCGTGCGCCCGGGCCTCCGGCTCGACTCGGACGTCGATCTGCCCATCCTGACGCGCTACCTGAACCGCGCCGGCGGCGAGCAAAGCATCGAGGATATCCCGCCGGAGGATTACGGGCCCGAACTCTGCCGCCTGATCGCCAAGGTGCGGCCCGAGCTTGACGCCTACCTCGTGACCGACCGTTCGGTCGAGGACATTGCCGGCCTCGATCTCGGCATCTGCCGGCGGGTCTTCTACAATCAGGAAGACTTCATGGAACTGCACCTGAACATCCTGCGCGGGGTCCAGGCGCGCTACAAGACGCCGTTCTTCACCGCGCTCGTCGAATATTCCAAGCAGCCGACGGGGGTGTTCCATGCCATGCCGATCAGCCGCGGCAAGTCGATCACCCGGTCGCACTGGATCCAGGACATGGGCGCCTTCTACGGCCCGAACATCTTCCTCGCCGAGACATCGGCGACGTCAGGCGGGCTCGACAGTCTTCTCGAACCCACCGGGCCGATCAAGAAGGCGCAGGAATACGCGGCGCGGGCCTTCGGGTCCAAGCAGACCTTCTTCGCAACGAATGGCACTTCGACCTGCAACAAGATCGTCGTTCAAGCCCTTGTAAGGCCTGGGGATATCGTGCTCGTCGACCGCGATTGCCACAAATCGCACCACTACGGAATGGTGCTCGCGGGGGCGCAGGTGCGTTACCTCGACAGCTATCCGCTGAACGAATATTCGATGTACGGGGCGGTGCCGCTGAGTGAGATCAAGCACCAGCTCCTTAAATTCAAGGCCGCGGGCAAGCTCGACAAGGTCCGGATGCTGCTGCTGACCAACTGCACCTTCGACGGCGTGGTCTACAACGTCGAGCGGGTGATGGAAGAATGCCTTGCGATCAAGCCCGACCTGATCTTCCTCTGGGACGAGGCATGGTTCGCCTTCGCCCGTTTCGGGCCGACCTATCGCCAGCGGACCGGGATGAACGCGGCCAACATGCTCCGCGAACGGCTGAAATCGCCCGAACACGCCAAGGCCCATGCGAAACAGGCCGAAAAGCTGAAGGATGCCGACGAGGCGACGCTGCTGAAGACCCGCCTCATCCCGCCGCCGGATGCGCGGGTGCGGGTCTATGCGACGCAATCGACGCACAAGACGCTGACCGCGCTCAGGCAGGGTTCGATGATCCATGTCAACGACCAGGACTTCAAGGGCGAGGTCGAGCAGAGTTTCCACGAAGCCTACATGACCCATACCTCGACCAGCCCGAACTACCAGATCATCGCCTCGCTCGATGTCGGTCGTCGGCAGGTGGAACTGGAAGGGTTCGAGTTCGTCCAGCGCCAGGTCGAGGCGGCGATGGCGATGCGGCGGGCGATCTCGACGCATCCACTCCTGCAGAAGTACTTCAAGGTCCTCGCCGCGGGCGACATGATCCCCGAGGAGTTCCGCGAGAGCGGGGTGGAGAGCTACTACAACCCCGAACAGGGCTGGACCGACATCTGGGAGTGCTGGGAGAAGGACGAGTTCGTCCTCGACGCGACGCGGGTGACGCTTGCGGTCGGTGGCACCGGCTGGGACGGTGACACGTTCAAGACCCAGGTGCTGATGGACAAGTACGGCATCCAGATCAACAAGACCTCGCGCAACACCGTCCTCTTCATGACCAATATCGGCACCACCCGATCCTCGGTCGCCTATCTGATCGAGGTGCTGGTCGAGATCGCCAAGGAACTTGACGACCGGCTCGACGATGCCTCGAAGATGGAGCGTCTGTCGTTCGAGCGGCGTGTGAAGAACCTCATGCAAGATCTTCCACCTCTGCCCGATTTCTCGCGTTTCCACGAGGCGTTCTGTGCCGATGCCGACACCGGAGAGGGCGACATCCGTAGTGCCTTCTTCCTGTCCTACGACGAGAACAAGTGCGACTATCTCGAGCTTGACGGCGCGATCGAGAGGGAGATCGACAAGGGTCGCGCGGTCGTTTCGGCCTCGTTCATCATTCCCTATCCGCCGGGGTTCCCGATCCTCGTTCCGGGCCAGGTCGTCAGCCGCGAGATCCTCGGCTTCATGCGCGCGCTCGACGTTAACGAGATCCACGGCTACCGCGCCGACCTTGGCTTGCGTGTCTTCACCGACGAGGCGCTGGCAGGACAGATCACCAAACTTGCAACCGCGGCTGAATAGGGACAGGGAGAGACCAGGAAATGCCCAGAAAACAGCTCAACAACATCTCGGAAATCCGCCGCTTCTTTCACCGGAACGAGGATCCGATTTATTTCGTCTCGGCCACTAACTTCAATCTTCTGGGCATCGACGAATGGTGCAAGAACTTCAAGTACATCTGCTACATCGACTGCTATGACGGCCGCCATCCGAACGTCTTCTGCCCGACCGAACAGCCGCATGCGGAGTTTCAGTCGATCGAGGACATCAACAACTACCTTCTCCAGCACAAGGAGGTCGTCGACCTCGTCAGGCGCCGGGGCGGCAAGCCCAAGTTCGTCTTCCTGATGTTCGACGAGGAGACCGAGCGTCTGGCGAAGGAGCTGGGCGGCGAGGTCTGGTTCCCGAAGGCCAAGCTGCGCACCAAGATGGACAACAAGATCGAGACGGTGCGCGTCGGAAACAAGGCCGGCGTGCCGTCGGTGCCCAACACGCTTTCGGAAGTGAAGGATTACGCGCATCTCAGGCAGGTCTGCGAAAAGGCCGGAATCGGCCACGACCTTGTCCTGCAATCGGCCTTCGGCGACAGCGGCCACACCACGTTCTTCGTCAGGTCCGAGGCCGATTTCCGCAAGTACGAACACGAGATCGTCGGCCAGGGCGAGATCAAGATCATGAAGCGGATCGACTGCCGCGGCTCGGCCATCGAGGCCTGCGCCACGAGCGAGGGCACCATCGTCGGGCCGCTGATGACCGAGCTTGTCGGCTTCAGGGAACTCACCCCGTATCGCGGCGGCTGGTGCGGCAACGAGATCTTTGCCACCGCCTTCGCGCCCAAGCTCCGCGAGAAGGCGCGCGACCTCACTTTCAAGTTCGGCGAACAGCTCCGCAAGGAAGGCTATCGCGGCTATTTCGAGCTCGACTTCCTGATCGACAGGAAGACCGGCGACATCTGGCTGGGAGAGCTGAACCCGCGTATCACCGGCGCAAGCTCGATGACCAACCACGCCGCCTTCGCCCACGCCGACGCGCCGCTCTTTCTGTTCCACCTCCTCGAATTCTCGAAGGCCACTTTCACGCTCGACGTCGATGAGCTGAACGCGCGGTGGGCGGACCCGGACATGATCGACGGCTGGAGCCAGATGGTCATCAAGCACACCGAGGATTCGGTCGATCTTCTGACCGAGGCCCCGCAATCGGGCATCTACAAGATGCTTGACGATGGCCGCGTGGTCTTCGACCGCTTCGACTATCACCGCCGCGCCGTGGAATCGGAGAACGAGGCCTTCTTCCTGCGCATCCTGAGGAAGGGCGACTACCGCTACGAGGGCGCCGACCTCGGCATCCTCGTCACGCGCGGCCGGTCGATGACCAGCGGATTCCAGCTGAACGAACGCGCGAAGAAGTGGATCCACGGCATTAAGTCGGCCTTCGCCGCCGAACCCCTGCCGATGTCGGCGGCGGGGCCGGCGCTTGCCGATCCGGCCTTCAAGATCATGTGATGGACGTCTGGTGGCGGGCCATAACCGAAGCAGACCCCGGTCCGAAATGGGCCGGGCTCTTCGCCGAGCTCTGGCCCGCCTACCGCCAGTGGTGGCTGCGCGAGGGCGCCGACGCGCGGCCGACCTATCTCGAAAGCCTCCGCGCGCTCGAGACGCACATGCCGGAACTCATCCCGCTCTACGACGAGCTTTGCACGCTTGCCGGCGGCGGCGACCTTGCCGCCCGGTTCCTCAGCCTCTACCGCCCGCCGCCCTACCTCTCGGGATGCAGTCAGGCGATCTGGCCGGGGAAGGAGCCGGTGCTGGTGCGCAACTACGACTACGATCCGCGCGCCTTCGAAAGCGTCGTGCTGCACACCTCATGGTTGGGCCGGACCGTCATGGGCACCTCAGACGGGCTCTGGGGGCTGGTCGACGGGATGAACGATGCCGGACTTGCCGTGTCGCTGACATTTGGCGGGCGGCGGGTCGTCGGGGACGGGTTCGGCCTGCCCCTGATCCTGCGCTATGTGCTTCAGACCTGCACCACGGCGGAGGAGGCGGGCAGGGCGCTCGCCCGCATCCCGACACACATGAGCTACAACGTCACCGTACTCGACCGGAAACGGAACTACCTCACCGCCTTCATGGCGCCCGACCGGCCCGCCGCGATCACCCATGCAGCCGTCGCGACGAACCATCAGGAACGCGTGGAATGGGACGCCCATGCCCGCATGACCGCGACCGTGGAGCGCGAGAGGTTCCTCCTGCAGCGCCTGACCCTGCATGTGGAGCCCGAGGAAAAGTTCATCGCCGCCTTCCTCCGACGGCCGCTCTATTCCTCGGCCTTCGACCGGGGTTTCGGCACGCTCTATACGGCCGTCTACCGCCCCCGGAAGGGCGAAATGGAACTCAGGTGGCCGCGCGCCGCCTGGCCGTTGAACCTGCACGCCTTCGAGGAAGGCACGCGACGGATCGTGACGCCCGAGCCCCGAAGCCGCGCGTCCTGACCACAAGGGAGGATCGCCATGTCCCACGTCTTTCCGCGGCATACGGAATCGGCGCCGCCGGTCGCCGCGGGCTGCCACCTGATCGGCAGTCCGGGCAAGCGCTGTCCCGACGCGTCGGGCGGGGCCGCCGTCTCCTTGCTCCGCGCCGCAATCGTGGCATGCGAGGCTGCGGACGCCGAACGCGAGCAAGGCGTGAGGGAGGTTCTGGAGGCGGCCGGGGAACTGGCGCGCGAGATCGTCGACGACTGCGAACGCTTGGAGGGGTCGCCGAACCGCATCGCGTAAGGCGAAGGCACCGGCCGGTCCGCCCGGAATCGTCCAGCGGAAACCCCGCCCCGCGCGGGGGTCTTCTGTTTTCGTGCGGGCGGTGGATTTCAGTGACAAATTCGGTGACAAGGCTGACACCGGTCAGAAACCGCCAGATCGGACGGCTCTTAAGTTATTTATTTTCTTAAGAATTTTGGCTCCGGCGGTAGGGATCGAACCTACGACCAATTGATTAACAGTCAACTGCTCTACCGCTGAGCTACGCCGGAACACCGGGGGGCGATATAGCAAGGCAACGTGGGGGCGTCCAGAGGGTTTGGCGGAAAAAGTCCGTCTCCGTCAAAGCCGGCGGAACCGCGACTCCGCGGTCGGGGTGCCCCCGCAGGCCGCGAGGTTTCTTTCCGCAAGATCAATGAGATGCGCGAGGACGTTGCGGGCCGCGGCGGGCAGGAGCGGGGCCGGCGTATCCCGGTAGATCGCGCGGGCGAGCGACATGGCGTCGGCAGGCCTTTCGGAGAGGCCGGCGAGGATCGCGGCCTCGCGGGCGCGACGGTGGGCGGCGAGCTCCGCGATCCGCCGGGCGGGGTCGCAGACCGGGTCGCCGTGGCCGGAGTAGAGCCGACGCGGCCGGAGCGCCGCGAGGCGGTCGAGCGACGCCATGTAGGCGCCCATGTCGCCGTCGGGCGGCGAGATGATGGACGTGGACCAGCCCATGACGTGATCTCCGGCGAAGACCGCGTCCCCCCAGAGAAAGCTCAGGTGATTGCCCATGTGCCCGGGCGTGTGGACGGCGCGGAGCGTCCAGTCCCGGCCCGCGACCTCGGCGCCGTCCGCCAGGGTGTCGTCGGGGGCGAAGCCAATGTCCACCCCTTCGCCCCCCGCGATGCTGCCCGCCGCCGCGAGCCGTTCCATCGCGGCGGAGCGTCCGGCCGTCGCGGGGCCGAAGGCCAGGACGGGCGCGCCCGTCGCCGCGGCGAGCGGACGGGCGAGGGGGGAATGGTCGAGATGGGCATGGGTGACGAGGATGTGGCTCACCCGCTCGCCGGGGGCGAGCGCGTCGAGCAGGGCGCGAAGATGGCCGGGCCCGGCGGGGCCGGGGTCGATCACAGCGACCTCGCCCTCGCCGAGGATGTAGCTGTTGGTGCCGTGGAGCGTCATCGGCGAGGGGTTCGGCGCCAGCACCACGCGCAGGCCCGGCGCAAGGCGCTGCGCCTGGCCGGGCAGGGGCCGGATTTCGGTGGCCGCATCCATGTTGCGCTTTCTCTCCCCGGGCCGCACCGATAGATTTGTTCCATGATTTCGTCCACAATCAAGCGCATCCTGCCGCGCGGTCTTTACGGCCGGGCCGCGCTCATCCTGATCGTGCCGATCCTCGCGCTCCAGCTCGTCGTGTCGCTGGCCTTCCTGCAGCGGCATTTCGAGGGCGTGACGCGGCAGATGACGCGCAACATCGCCCTCGAGATCGCCCTGATCTCCGACGCCGTCGCGGCGGCGCCCGATCCTGCCGGCGCGGCGGCCCCGGCGGCGCGGCTGGGCGAGGC
>NZ_WBUS01000050.1 GCF_008933605.1 Albidovulum sp. | reverse complement strand
CCCCCGGCCAGCCCGCCCGTCCCCGCCGCGAGGTCGGGTGCCGCCAGCAGGGCCATGATAAGCAGGATCGGGGTAAGGCGGCGCATTCCGAGGCTTCCGGGGGGGTGCCGCGAGGATGCGCCGCGATGGCTGTGCCTTCCTTGACAGAAGTCAAAGATCATTCCCGCCCAGGCGGGCAGATTGCCCCGAGCCTCACCAGCTGACGGAGACAACCCATGACGATCCGAGCCCCCCACGCCAGGCGCACGCTGCTTGGCAGCGCCGCGCTGGCGCTCGCCGTACTTGCAGGCCCCGCGCTCGCGCAGGAAAAACCGAAGGAACACGGCGACGGCCCGGCCGCCGCCTACGAGCCGTCGATGACGACGCTCGCGGAGATCCAGGTCGAGATTCCGGGCCTGGGACCCGATGATCCGGTCATGACGCAGGAGGAATTCCAGCGCGGCACCGAGATCTACTTCCAGCGTTGCGCCGGCTGTCACGGCGTCCTGCGCAAGGGCGCCACGGGCAAACCGCTGACGCCGGACGTGACGCGCGAGAACGGGTTCGACTACATCAAGTCCTTCATCACCTACGGCTCGCCCGCAGGGATGCCGAACTGGGGCACCTCGGGTGACCTCACGGAAGCGGACGTGGACCTGATGGCCCGCTATGTCCTCCTTGATCCGCCGCAGCCTCCGGAATGGGGCATGCCGGAAATGATGAACTCCTGGAAGGTCCTGGTGAAACCGGAGGACCGTCCGAAAGAGAAGATGAACGACATCGACATCGAGAACCTGATGTCGGTCACCCTGCGTGACGCCGGCCAGATCGCCCTGATCGACGGCGGCACCTACGAGATCAAGGCCGTCATCGACACCGGCTATGCGGTGCACATCAGCCGCATCTCGGCCTCTGGTCGCTATCTCTTCGTCATCGGCCGCGACGGTCTGGTGAACATGATCGACCTCTGGATGGAGAGCCCGGCAACGGTTGCCTCGATCAAGATCGGCATCGAGGCGCGGTCGGTCGAGACCTCGAAGTTCGAGGGCTTCGAAGACAAGCTGGCGATTGCCGGCGCCTACTGGCCGCCGCAGTTTGTGATCATGGACGGCGACACGCTGGAGCCGAAGAAGATCGTGAGCACGCGCGGCATGATCTATGACGAACAGGTCTACCACCCGGAACCCCGCGTCGCGTCGATCCTGGCCAGCCACTATCGGCCCGAGTTCATCGTGAACGTGAAGGAGACGGGCAAGATCATGTTCGTCGATTACACCGACCTGAAGAACCTCAAGATGACCGAGATCGAGGCGGAACGCTTCCTGCATGACGGCGGGTTCGACAGCACCAAGCGCTACTTCCTGGTGGCGGCCAACGCCCGCGGCAAGATCGCGGTGGTGGACACCAAGGAAGACAAGCTGACCGCGCTGATCGAGACCGGCGGCCAGACCCCGCACCCGGGTCGTGGCGCGAACTTCACCCACCCGGTCTACGGGCCGGTCTGGTCGACCTCGCACCTCGGCGACGAATCGGTGGCGCTGATCGGCACCGATCCGGAAGGCCATCCCGATCAGGCCTGGAAGATCGTCGACAGCTTCTATGCGCTGGGCGGCGGGTCGCTGTTCATCAAGACCCACCCGAACTCCACCCACCTCTATGTCGATGCGCCGCTGAACCCCGACTCCGAGATTTCGGCTTCGGTCGCGGTCTTCGACATCACGGCGATGGGCGGCGATCCGAACGTGGACCCCGAGTTCACCACCTTGCCGATCGGTGAGTGGGCGGGCATCCCGGAAGGCCAGCCGCGCGTGGTGCAGCCCGAGTTCAACAAGGAAGGCACCGAGGTCTGGTTCTCGGTCTGGAACGCGAAGGACAAGGAAAGCGCCATCGTCGTCGTCGATGACAAGACGCTCGAACTGAAGACGGTGATCAAGGATCCGCGTCTGATCACGCCCACCGGCAAGTTCAACGTGCTCAACACGAGAAACGACGTCTACTGACGCCGTCAGGACGGGCGGAGGGCTCCCGCGTTTCCTCCCCTCTGCCCGTCCACCTTTTCCGGAGCAGATTCCATGCGCGATTTCAGTCCCGGCAGGGTTTTCCTCATTGGCGCGGGACCGGGCGATCCGGACCTCATGACGCTGAAGGCGGTGCGGCTACTGCAATCGGCCGATGTCGTTGTCCACGACCGCCTCGTCTCGGACGGGATCATGGCGATGATCCCCGCGGGTGTTCGGCTGATCGACGTCGGCAAGATGGCGGGCCACCACAAGCTTGCCCAGGACAAGATCAACGCGCTTCTGGTCGAGCTTGCCCGCGACGGCCATCAGGTCGCGCGGCTGAAGGGGGGCGACCCGCTGATCTTCGGCCGCGGCTCGGAAGAGGCCGAGGTATTGCGCGCGGCGGGCATCCCCGTCGAATACGTCCCCGGCATCACCGCCGCACAGGGTGCCGCCGCGGCAACCGGCGTGCCGCTCACGCACCGCGGGATCGCGACCGGTGTGCGCTATGTGACCGGCCACCGCGCGAAGGACGTCAGGCTCGACCTCGACTGGGCCTCGCTCGCCTCGGAGGACACCACGCTGGTGGTCTACATGGGCGCGGCCAACATCGCCGAGATCGCCTTCCAACTCATGCGCCACGGGTTGCCGGCCAGCCTTCCGGTCCTTGCGGTCGCGGGCGCCACGACGCCTGAGGAGGAGCGCATCCTTTCGACCCTCGGCAGCGTCGCCGCCGACGTCGCCACCGGGGCGCCGGAAGCCCCGGTGCTCTTCATCATCGGCCGCGTCGTCGCGCTCTACCCCCAGATCGCGCTCGCCGACGCGCTGGCCTGCGAGGGCGCGGGGATGGCGGCCTATGCGTAGTCTCGCCGCCCTTCTCCTCCTGACCCTTCCGGCCGCGGCCGAGGTCACGCCGGAGCGGGCAGGCAAGCTCGAACATATCGTGATCCAGGACTGCGGCTCCTGCCACGGGCTGACGATGAAGGGCGGGCTCGGCTCCCCCTTGACGCCCGAGGCGCTCGCCGAGGCCGAGCCGGAAGGGCTCGCCACGATCATCCTCGACGGCGTGCCCGGCACCGCGATGCCGCGCTGGCGCCCGGTGCTGAGCGAGGACGACGCGCTCTGGATCGCCGAGTACCTGAAAGGACACAGCCAATGAAGGCGCTCGCTTTCGCCCTGCTCGTCGCCGCCGCGCCCGCCCTCGCCGACGAGATCCGCGCCACCGGCGACCTCGGGCTCGTGATCGAGCGCGCCACCGGCTCGCTTCTGGTCGTGGACCGCTCCGACCACGCCTCCATCGGCCGGATCGAGGGGCTCGGCGATCTCAGCCACGCGACGCTGACCTACAGCCCGGACGAGCGCTTCGCCTATGTCTTCGGCCGCGACGGCGGGCTGACCAAGGTCGACATGGTGATGCAGACGATCGCGAAGCGGATCGTGCAGGGCGGCAATTCCATCGGCGGGGCGATCTCCGACGACGGCAAGCTCATCGCCGTCTCGAACTACGAACCCGGCGGCGTCAAGGTCTTCGATGCCGAGACGCTGGACCAGGTTGCGGATATCCCTGCGGGGGCCAAGACCATCGGGCTCGTGGACGTCCCGGGCCGCCGCTTCGCCTGGGCTACATGGGAGACGGGCGAGGCCTTCCTCGCCGATTTCTCCGGCCCCGAGATGGTCGTGACCAAGCTCGGCGACGTGGGCGCGAACCCCTTCGACGCGGTGCTCACGGACGATGCCCACACCTTCCTCATCGGGCTCTTCGGCGAAAAGGGCGTGACCGCCATCGACCTCTGGGACGAAAAGCCGGAGCCGGTCCGGTTCCTGAAGGACTACGGCAAGACCGAGGACGACCTGCCCGTCTACAAGATGCCCCACCTTCAGGGCTGGGCCTTTACCGAGGGCCAGTATGTCCTGCCCGCCGTCGGTCAGCACGAGCTTCTCTGGGTCGACCGGGAGAGCCTCCAGGAAGTCGCGCGCACCCCGGTCCACGGCCAGCCTGTGTTCATCATCGCCCAGCCCGGCTCGCCCTTCGTCTGGGTGAACTTCGCCACGCCGCTGAACGACACCGTTCAGGTGGTGGACAGTCGCACGCATGAGGTCGTCAGGACGCTGACCCCCGGCGCCGGCGTGCTGCACATGGAATTCGCCCCGCGCGGCGCCGAGGTCTGGATTTCGGCGCGCGACGACAACCGGGTGATGATCTACGACACCCGGACCTTCGGCCTGGTCGGAGAGATCGCGGCGGAAAGCCCCTCGGGCATCTTCTTCACCGCGCGGGCGCACAGGATCGGGCTCTGACCATGTTCGACCGGCTCGATCCCATCGACCGCCGCCTGCTGGACGAGTTCCAGCGCGACATGCCGCTGGTGCCGCGGCCCTTCGCGGCGATCGGCGCGATGCTCGGCGTTGAGGAAGCCGAGGTGATCGACCGGCTCGGCCAGCTCAAGGCCCGGGCCATGATCGCCCGCGTCGGCGCGACGGTGCGGCCGAACACGGCCGGTGCCTCCACCCTCGCGGCCATGGCGGTTCCCGAGGCCCGGATCGAGGAAGTGGCCTCCGTCGTCGGCGCGGAGCCGGGGGTGAACCATTCCTATCTGCGCGAGGCCGACTGGAACCTCTGGTTCGTCGCCACCGCGCCCGATGCCGCCGCGCTCGAGGCCACTCTTGCCCGCATCGGCGTGGCGACCGGGCTCCGGGTCCTCGACCTGTGCCTCGTGCGGCCCTTCAACATAGACCTCGGCTTCCGCCTTTCGGGCGAAGGCGCGGCGATGCCCGAGCCGCGGCCGCTCACCGTCACGGCGCTGACCGACGCCGACCGGCCGGTGCTTCAGGCTCTGACCACCGGGCTCGCGCTCGTGCCCCGGCCCTTCGCGGCACTCGCCGGCACGCTGGGTCGTGACGAGGCCGAGGTGATCGGGCGCGTCGCGGCGCTCTCGGATGCGGGCCTGCTGACCCGGGTCGGCATCATCGTGCGCCACCGCGCCGTCGGCTGGAGCGCGAATGCCATGGTCGTCTGGGCGCTGCCGGGCGAGAGGATCGCGGCGGCCGGGGCCGCGCTTGCGCGCCACCCGGGCGTGACGCTCTGCTACCAGCGACGGACGGTGCCGGGGGTCTGGGACTATCCGCTCTATTCCATGATCCATGCCCGTAGCCGGGCGGAGGCGCTCGCCACTCTCGACGCCGCCGCGGCCCTGCCGGAACTGGCGGGCGTCCCTCATCGCGCCCTCTTCTCGGCCCGTTGCTTCAAGCAGACGGGCGCCCTTCTGGCGGCGGAGGCGGCATGAAGCGCGCGACCCTTCCGACCGATGCGCTGGACGCGACCGACCGCGCAATCCTGAACGCGCTGCAGGAGGGTTTCCCGCTCAGCCACCGGCCCTTCGTCGAGGCGGGGCGCGCGCTCGGGATCGGTGAGGATGAGCTGATCGCCCGCATCCGCAACCTGCGCGAGGAAGGTGTCATCACCCGCTTCGGCCCGTTCTTCGATGTCGAGGCGATGGGCGGGGCCTTCTGCCTCTGCGCGATGGCGGTGCCGGCGGAGCGCTTCGAGAAGGTCGTGACTTTGGTCAATGCCCATCCGGAGGTCGCACACAATTATGAACGTGCCCATCGGCTGAACATGTGGTTCGTCCTGGCGACGGACCGGCCGGAGGGGATCGAGCGGGTGGCGCGCGCCATCGAGGCCGAAACGGGCCTGACGGTGCTGCGGTTTCCCAAACTGAAGGAATTCTTCATCGGCTTCCGGGTGAAGGCATGACGATCGACGCAGCCGACAGGCGCATCATCAATGCGACGCAGGGCGGCCTGCCGCTGACGTCCGAGCCCTATGCCGAGATCGCCGGCTGGCTCGGCATGTCGGAGGCGGAGGTCATCGACCGGCTTGCCGCTATGCAGGCGCGCGGCATCGTGCGTCGGGTGGCGCTCGCCCCCAACCACTACGCGCTCGGCGTGACCGCCAACGGGATGAGCGTCTGGGACGTGGCCGACGACCGGGCCGAGGACCTCGGCGCGCGCGTCGGCGCGCTCGACTACGTGAGCCATTGCTATCTGCGCCCGCGCGCGCTTCCCGACTGGCCCTACAACCTCTTCGCCATGATCCATGGCCGGACGCGCGCCGAGGTGGAGGCGAAGCGGCAGGAGATCGCCGCGCTGCTCGGCCCGGACTCGCGGACGTCCGACATCCTCTATTCCACGCGCATCCTGAAAAAGACCGGGCTGCGCCTTGCCGACGGAGGCTGAGCCCCATGTTCCGTCTGACCCAGTACATGCAGGAACTCGTTCAGCCCTCGCCGGTGCGGCGGCGCGCGGGGACGCCGAAGCCGGTCGTGATCTGGAACCTCACGCGCCGCTGCAACCTGCGCTGCCGGCACTGCTACACGACCTCGGCCGACGTGCACTTCCCCGGCGAGCTCAGCCACGCGCAGGCGATGGGCGTGCTCGATGATCTCAAGGCCTTCGGCATCCCGGCGCTGATCCTCTCGGGGGGCGAGCCGCTGTCGCGCTTCGACTTCTTCGACCTGGCGGAGCGGGCCCGCGATCTCGGGTTCCGCCATCTCAGCCTCTCCACCAACGGCACGAAGCTTGCCGACTGCGCCGACCGCATCGCCGATCTCGGCTTCGACTATGTCGGCATCTCGCTCGACGGGATCGGGTCGGTGAACGACTGGTTCCGGGGCGTCGACGGCGCCTTCGACGCGGCTCTCGCCGGCGTCCGCGCCTGCAAGGCGCTCGGCGTGAAGGTCGGCCTGCGGTTCACGCTGACGGAAGACAACGCCTACATGCTGTCGCAGATGCTCGACCTCTGCGATGCCGAGGGGGTGGACAAGTTCTACCTGTCGCATCTCGTCTATGCCGGGCGGGGCGACAAGAACCGGGGCGAGGACGCCGCGCATGTGCGCACGCGCACCGCGATGGACCACCTCATCGACCGGGCGTGGGTCGCCGTGGCCGAGGGCGAGCCCCTGGAGATCGTCACCGGCAACAACGACGCCGACGCGGTCTGGTTCCTGCGCTGGGCCGAGCGGAACTTCGAGCCCGAGAAGGTCGCGCACGTGCGCGCGCACCTGGAGGCCTGGGGTGGCAACTCCTCGGGCCTTGGCGTCGCCAACATCGACCACCAGGGCCGCGTCCACCCCGACACGTACTGGTCCGACTACACCGTGGGCTCGGTGAAGGAACGCCCCTTCTCCGAACTCTGGACCGGCGACGACCCGATGCTGGCCGCCCTTCGCCAGCGGCCGCGCCCGCTGAAGGGGCGCTGCGGCGCCTGTGCCTTTCAGGCCGTCTGTGGCGGCAATACCCGCATCCGCGCCCTGCAGGTCACGGGCGATCCCTGGGCCGAAGACCCGGCCTGCTACCTTTCCAACCGCGAGATCGGCGTGGAGGAGGCCGCCCGCCTCACCGTCACGCCGTTCCGGGGCAAGAGTCATGATCCGGCACATCGTTTTCATTAGTCTGCTGGCCACCACTCCGGCATGTGCGGGATCATGGGGGGCCGCGCCTTCGGGCGCGGCCCTCTTCTCGGACCACTGCGCCTCCTGCCACGGCGAGAGCCGCCTCGGAGGCACCGGGCCGGCGCTGATCCCCGAGACGCTCGGCCGGATCAAGCCGGAGGCGCTTCGGGCGGTGATCTCCGAGGGCCGAGTCGCCACGCAGATGGCGGGCTTCGCCGGAACCCTCAGCGCGGCGGAGATCGACGCCCTCGCCGCCTACATCGGCGAACCCCTGGCCGATACGCCCGAATGGCACGAGGACGACATTGCGGCGACGCGCGAGCTTCGGGCCGACTATGCTCCCGCCGATGCCCCGGTCTTCACCGCCGATCCGATGAACATCACGCTCGTCGTCGAGACCGGCGATCACCATGTCAGCGTGCTCGACGGCGACACGTTCGAGGTGCTCGACCGCTTTGCCACGCCCTTCGCCGTCCACGGCGGGCCGAAGTTCTCGCCGGACGGCCGCTTCGTCTTCATCATGTCGCGTGACGGCTGGGTGCAGAAATACGACATCTGGTCGCTCGCCGAGGTCGGCCGCGTTCGTGCCGGTCTCAACAGCCGGAACATAGCGATGAGCCACGACGGCAAGTGGTTGGCGGTCGCCAACTACCTGCCCAACACGCTCACGATCCTCTCGACCGACGACCTGAGCGTGGCGAAGGTGATCGATGTGACCGGCCGCGACGGCACGCCCTCGCGCGTCTCGGCCGTCTACCAGGCGCCGGACCGCAAGAGTTTCGTCCTGGCGCTGAAGGACGTGCCCGAGGTCTGGGAGGTCGCGACCGACCCCGAGGCCGGCCCGTTCCACGAAGGCTTCGTCCACAGCTTCGAGAAGGGGATGGAGGAAAGCCTCGCGGCCGAAAAGGGCCTCTTCGCCCGCCGGCGCATCCCGCTTTCCGCGCCGATCGACGATTTCTTCTTCGATCCCGGCTACCGCAACCTCATCGGCACGAACCGCGAGGGCGACAAGGGCGTCGTCGTCAACCTGATCGTCGGCCGCGAGATCGCCGCGCTGCCGCTGCCGGGGATGCCGCACCTCGGCTCCGGTATCAGCTGGATGCGGAACGGACAGCGCGTCATGGCGACGCCGCACCTGAAGGAGGGGGTGCTGAGCGTGATCGACATGAAGTCCTGGGAGGTGGTCGAGACGATCCAGACCGACGGCCCGGGGTTCTTCCTGCGCAGCCACGACAATTCGCCCTACGTCTGGGCCGACGTCTTCTTCGGCCCGCACAAGGACGAGATGCACGTAATCGACAAGGAAACCTTGAAGATCGTGAAGACGCTTAACCCGGCGCCCGGAAAGACCGTGGCGCACACCGAATTCACCCGCGACGGCCGGTATGCGCTCGTGTCGGTCTGGGAGGACGACGGTGCCGTCATCGTCTATGATGCCCAGACCCTCGAGGAGGTGAAGCGGCTGCCGATGCGGAAACCCTCCGGGAAATACAATGTCTGGAACAAGATCACCTTCGAGGACGGAACCTCGCACTGAGGCGCCGGACGGGGGGAAATGGCCGCTCTGGAAACTCGGGGCAACGCTCTACCCCTTCGTGGCGGCGGCCGTGGCGATCAACCTCTTCCTGCTTGGCCTGATGGGGCAGGCGGTGGGCCTGCCCGCGCTGCCGCCGCTGACGGCGCTCCTTCTCTCCGTACCGCTTGGCGTGCCGGCAAGCTGGGCGGCGGCGCGCTGGCTGCGCCATCTCCTCCACGAGGCGGAAGGCTGAGGTCGCGCACCCCCTTGATGGCGGCGGGCCGGCTCGCCTAGTGAGGGCGAAGCCCGCCGGAGCACGCCCGCATGATCCCGACCCCAGCCAAGACCGACCTCGTGATCTTCGACTGCGACGGCGTGCTCGTGGACAGCGAGCCGATTTCGGCGGCGGTGCTGATCGACGAGCTTGCACAACTCGGGGTGTCGATCACCGCCGACTACGTGCGCGACCACTGCCTCGGGCGGAGCTTCCCGACGGTCTCCAGGGCGATCCGCGAGAGCTTCGCCGTGCCCCTGCCCGAGGATTTCGAACAGCGCTACCGCCGGTCGCTCCTTGCCCGGTTCGAGACCGAGCTTCGGCCGACGCCCGGAATCGAGGCGCTGCTGGCACGGCTGATCCCCTTCCGCTGCGTGGCCACGAGTTCGAGCCCCCCGCGCGTCGCCCGCTCGCTGGAGATCACCGGGCTCGCTCCGCTCTTCGGGGCCGACGTCTTCACCGCCTCGCAAGTGGCGCGCGGCAAGCCGGCGCCCGACCTCTTCCTTTTCGCCGCCGAGCGGATGGGCGTCGCGCCGGACCACACGCTGGTGATCGAGGACAGTCGGCCGGGGGTCGAGGCCGCCATCAATGCCGGCATGGGCGTGTTGCACTTCGCCGGCGGCGGGCACATGCGCGGCGGGGTGCCGAACCTGCCGCCGGGGGTGCGAAGTTTTGACAACTGGGGGGATTTCCCGCAGGTGTTGCTCAGGGACATCCGAGAGGGTTAGCAGGTGACGCAGGGCAGGTTCACGGCCGCGACGACGCGGCTCGACGACGCGGCGCGGGCGGGCTGGCTCTATTATGTCGCCGGCAACACCCAGGACGAGATCGCCCGCAAGCTCGGCGTCTCGCGCCAGACTGCGCAGCGGCTTGTCTCGCTCGCGGTGTCGGAGCGGCTGGTGAAAGTGCGGCTCGACCATCCGATCGGCCGCTGCATGGATCTGGCGGGTCTCGTGACCGAACGCTTCGGGCTCCAGTTCTGCGAGATCGTGCCCTCCGACCCGGACGCGCCGGGCCTTCTGACCGGCGTCGCCATCGCGGCGGCGGTCGAGATCGAGCGGGTGCTGACGTCGGAGGAGGGGCGGATCGTGGCGCTCGGCACCGGGCGGGCGCTGAAGGCCACGGTGGAGCAACTGCCCCGCATGGCCTGCCCGCAGCACCGCATCGTCTCGCTTCTCGGCAACATGATGTCGGACGGCTCGGCCACGCCCTACAACGCAACCATCGCAATGGCCGAACGGGTCGGCGCGAGGCACTACCCCTATCCGCTCCCGGTCCTCGCCTCCGACCGGGCGGAGCTTCGCGCGCTACATGCGCTCGAGCCGGTGCGCAATACGGTCGCGCTGGCGCAGGATGCCGACCTGACGCTGGTCGGCATCGGCCAGATGGGGCAGGGCGCCCCGCTCGTCGTGGATGGATTCGTCCCGCCGTCCGAGATGGACGCGCTCGTCGCGGCGGGCGCGGCCGGGGAGATCACGAGCTGGATCTACGACCGCGAGGGGCACCTTCTCGACTGCGAGTTCAATGCCCGCGTCGCGTCCGTGCCGCTGCCCAAGGCGGCCGAGCGGCGGGTGATCGCCGTCGCCGTGGGCGAGGCGAAACTTCCCGCGCTTTCGGCGGCGCTGCGGGGACGGCTCGTCAACGGGCTCGTCACCAACGAGGTGATGGCCGAACGTCTGCTCGCCGCGCGCTGATCCGCCTTGCCGACCGATCCCCGAAACCGGCTGTTGACTCGACTCGGCCCATGAGTGAATATTTGCTCACCGCATAGGCAAATGCCCGTAACGGGCATGAGGGAGGAGACCATGACAGTGACGATGCGCGCCCTTCTGGGTGCAACGGCGCTTTGCGCCGCCGCAGGATGGGCGCAGGCGGAGACGCTGACCATCGCGACCGTGAACAACGGCGACATGATCCGGATGCAGGGCCTGACCGAGGACTTCACCGCGAAGAACCCCGACATCACCGTCGAATGGGTCACGCTCGAGGAAAACGCCCTGCGCCAGAAGGTTACGACCGACATCGCGACCAAGGGCGGCCAGTACGACATCATGACCATCGGCACCTACGAGGTTCCGATCTGGGGCAAGCAGGGCTGGCTCGTCAGCCTGAATGACCTGCCGGGCGAGTACGACATCGACGACCTTCTGCCGGCGATCCGGGGCGGCCTGACGGTGGACGGCAACCTCTATGCGGCGCCGTTCTACGGCGAAAGCTCCATGGTCATGTACCGCACCGACCTGATGGAGAAGGCCGGCCTGACCATGCCCGAGGCGCCGACCTGGGACTTCATCAAGGAAGCTGCGGCGGCAATGACCGACAAGGCGAACGAGGTCTACGGCGTCTGCCTGCGGGGCAAGGCCGGCTGGGGCGAGAACATGGCCTTCCTGACGGCCATGTCCAACTCCTTCGGCGCCAAGTGGTTCGACATGGACTGGAAACCCCAGTTCGACCAGCAGCCCTGGGCCGACACGTTGAACTTCTATCTCGACCTGATGAACAACTACGGTCCGCCCGGCGCGTCGAACAACGGCTTCAACGAGAACCTTGCGCTCTTTCAGCAGGGCAAATGCGGCATGTGGATCGACGCCACCGTCGCGGCCTCCTTCGTGACCAACCCGAAGGACTCGACCGTGGCCGACAAGGTCGGTTTCGCGCTCGCGCCCGACAAGGGGCTCGGCAAGCGCGGCAACTGGCTCTGGGCCTGGTCGCTGGCCATTCCGGCCGGCTCGCAGAAGGTCGATGCGGCGAAGAAGTTCATCGCCTGGGCGACCTCAAAGGACTATCTCGCCCTGGTCGCGTCCAAGGAAGGCTGGGCCAATGTGCCGCCGGGCACCCGGACCTCGCTCTACGAGAACCCGGAATATGCCGCAGTGCCCTTCGCCAAGATGACGCTCGACTCGATCAACGCGGCCGACCCGACGAAACCGACCGTGGACGAGGTGCCCTATGTCGGCGTGCAGTTCGTGGCGATCCCGGAATTCCAGGGCATCGCCACCGCGGTCGGCCAGCAGTTCTCGGCCGCGCTTGCGGGCCAGACCTCGGCCGCCGACGCGCTTGCCGCCTCGCAGGACCTGGCGACGCGCGAGATGACCAAGGCCGGCTACATCAAGTGACCACGGGCGCCAGGGCCGCCCTCGCGCGGCGGCCCTGGCATCCATCGCCTGCGGGGACGAACCCGCGCCGGAGAAGTTCCGAAACGAGAGGGGGCAGTCATGGCGACGGCGCATGCGCGCGGGGCGGCACGGGTGATGTTGTCACCTGCGGTTGTCCTCCTGCTTCTCTGGATGATCGTGCCGCTCGGCATGACGATCTGGTTCTCGTTCCAGCGCTACGGCCTGCTTTCCGGGATGCCTCCGGAATGGACCGGCCTCACCAACTACAGGTACTTCCTGACCGACCCGGCCTTCTTCACCTCGATCAAGAACACGCTCACGCTCGTCGGCGGGGTGCTGGCGATCACCGTTGTCGGCGGAATCCTCCTCGCCCTCCTTCTCGACCAGCCCTTCTGGGGGCAGGGGGTCGTCCGTGTCCTCGTGATCGCGCCCTTCTTCGTGATGCCGACGGTCTCGGCGCTCGTGTGGAAGAACATGTTCATGAACCCGGTGAACGGGCTTTTCGCCTGGGTCGCCAAGCTCTTCGGCGCCCAGCCCTTCGACTTCCTCGCCCAGGCGCCGATGTTCTCGATCATCCTCATCGTTGCCTGGCAATGGCTTCCTTTTGCCACCCTGATCCTCCTGACCGCGCTCCAGTCGCTCGACAGCGAGCAGCTCGAGGCGGCCGAGATGGATGGCGCCGGCTGGCTCAGCCGCTTCGGCCACATCATGCTGCCGCACCTGACCCGCGCGATCACCGTGGTGATCCTGATCCAAACGATCTTCCTGCTCTCGACCTTTGCCGAGATCCTCGTGACGACCAACGGCGGCCCCGGCACGGCGACCACGAACCTGACCTACCTCGTCTATGCCCAGTCACTCCTCCAGTTCGACGTCGGTGGCGGGGCGGCGGGGGGCATCGTGGCGGTGATCCTCGCCAACATCGTCGCGATCTTCCTGATGCGCATGATCGGCAAGAACCTGGAGGCGTGAGATGGCACGTTCGGTCTCGACCCGACGCAAGACCCTGGTGACGATCCTTGCCTGGGCGGTCGCCTTCCTGATCTTCTTCCCGATCCTCTGGACGGTGCTGACCTCGTTCAAGTCCGAGGGCGACGCCATCGCCTCGCCGCCGAAGTTCCTGTTCTTCGACTGGACGGTGGAGAATTACGTGACGGTGCAGGAACGGTCGGACTACTTCAAGCACTTCTGGAACTCGGTGGTGATGTCGGTGGGCTCCACCCTTGCCGCGCTCGTCCTCGCCATTCCGGCGGCTTGGTCGATGGCCTTCGTGCCGGGTCGGCGCACGAAGGACCTGCTGATGTGGATGCTCTCCACCAAGATGATGCCGGCGGTGGGCGTCCTCGTGCCGATGTACCTCATCTTCCGCGACACCGGCCTGCTCGACACCAGGACCGGGCTCGTGATCGTGCTCACGCTGATCAACCTGCCGATCGTCGTCTGGATGCTCTACACCTACTTCAAGGAGATCCCGGCCGAGATCCTCGAAGCTGCGCGGATGGATGGCGCCTCGCTGCGCTCGGAGATCCTCTATGTGCTCACGCCGATGGCGGTGCCCGGGATCGCCTCGACGCTCCTTCTCAACATCATCCTCGCCTGGAACGAGGCCTTCTGGACGCTTAACCTGACGGCGGCGAAGGCCGCGCCGCTCACCGCCTTCATCGCCAGCTATTCGAGCCCCGAGGGGCTTTTCTACGCCAAGCTCAGCGCCGCCTCGACCATGGCGATCGCGCCGATCCTGATCATGGGCTGGTTCAGCCAGAAGCAACTTGTCCGCGGCCTGACCTTCGGCGCGGTGAAATAGGGAACGACGCATGGGACGCATCACGCTCGAAAAGGTCGCCAAGCGGTTCGCCGAGGTGGAGGTGATCCCGCCCCTCGACCTCGAGATCGAGGACGGTGAGTTCGTGGTCTTCGTCGGCCCCTCGGGTTGCGGAAAGTCGACGCTTCTCCGGCTAATCGCAGGGCTGGAGGACGTCTCGGCCGGCACGATCCGCATCGACGGCCAGGACGCGACCGGGATGCCACCGGCGAAGCGGGGCCTTGCGATGGTGTTCCAGTCCTACGCGCTCTATCCGCACATGACCGTGCGCAAGAACATCGCCTTCCCGCTCCGCATGGCCGGGATGGGCGCCGAGGAGCAGGAACGCAAGGTCAGGGCCGCGGCGGAGGTGCTGAACCTCACCGCCTATCTCGACCGGCGGCCCGGCCAGCTTTCCGGCGGCCAGCGCCAGCGTGTCGCCATCGGCCGCGCGATCGTACGGGAGCCGAAGGCCTTTCTCTTCGACGAGCCGCTGTCGAACCTCGACGCGGCGCTTCGGGTCGGCATGCGGATCGAGATCAGCCAGCTTCACAACCGGCTGAAGACCACCATGGTCTACGTCACCCACGACCAGGTGGAGGCGATGACCATGGCCGACAAGATCGTGGTGCTGAACGCCGGTCGCATCGAGCAGGTGGGAAGCCCGCTGGAGCTGTACCGCGCGCCCCGCAACCGCTTCGTCGCCGGTTTCATCGGCAGCCCGAAGATGAACTTCATCGAGGGCGCCGAGGCGGCGCAGCACGGCGCGGCCGCCGTCGGCATCCGGCCCGAGCATATCGCCGTCTCCACTGCGGAAGGGCTGTGGCGCGGAACCGTCGGCGTCTCCGAACACCTCGGCTCCGACACGTTCTTCCATGTGAACGGCACGGGGCTGGGCGAGGCCATCACCGTGCGGGCGGGCGGCGAGGTCGACCTGCACCACGGCGACGCGGTCTGGCTGACGCCCGAGGCGGACAAGATCCATCGCTTCGACAGGGACGGACTGAGGTTCGCATGAAACGGCTCGACGGAAAGACGGCGCTGATCACCGGGGCGGCGCGGGGTATCGGCCTGGCGTTGGCGCGGGCCTACGTGGCCGAAGGGGCCCGTGTGGCCATCGCCGACATCAACGTCGGCGCGGCCGAACAGGCCGCCGGCGAGATCGGCCCCGCCGCCGTCGCGGTGCGGATGGACGTGACCGAACAATCCTCCATCGAGACCGCCGTGGCCGAGGCGGAATCCGCCCTCGGCGGGATCGACATCCTGATCAACAATGCCGCGCTCTTCACCGCGGCGCCGATCGTCGAGATCGCGCGGACCGACTACGACCGCATCTTCGCCGTCAACGTCGCCGGCACGCTCTTCACGCTGCAGGCGGTGGCACGGCGCATGATCGCACGGGGACGTGGTGGCAAGATCATCAACATGGCCTCCCAGGCCGGCCGGCGCGGCGAGGCGCTCGTCGCTGTCTACTGCGCCTCGAAGGCCGCGGTGATCAGCCTGACCCAGTCGGCCGGGCTCGACCTCATCCGGCACAGCATCAACGTCAATGCCATCGCGCCGGGGGTCGTTGACGGCGAGCACTGGGACGGGGTGGACGCCTTCTTCGCGAAGTACGAAGGCAAGGCTCCGGGCCAGAAGAAGCGCGAGGTGGGCGCGGCCGTGCCCTTCGGCCGCATGGGCCGGGCAGAGGACCTGACCGGGATAGCGGTCTTCCTCGCCACTGCCGAGGCCGACTACATCGTCGCGCAGACCTACAACGTCGACGGCGGGAACTGGATGAGCTGATGGCACTTCAACTGAATGCTTCTGCCCTGCTGCGCCTGCCCGGTGGCGTGGCAGGCCCCGGCTACGACCGCGCGCGGCTGAAGGCCGGCATCGTCCACGTCGGCGTCGGCAACTTCCACCGCGCGCACATGGCGGTCTATCTCGACCGGCTCTTCTCGCTCGGCGAAGGGCATCATTGGGCGGTCCTCGGCGCGGGGGTCCGGCCGGCGGACGCCGAGATGCGCGCAAAGCTCGCCGAACAGGACTGGCTGACGACTGTGGTGGAGCTCGATCCGAAGGGGCTCAGTGCCCGCGTGACCGGGGGGATGATCGGCTTCGTGCCGGTGGAGGCGGAGGCGACGATCGCTGCAATGGCGGATCCGGCGATCCGCATCGTCTCGCTGACGATCACCGAAGGCGGCTATTACGTCGACGCTCAGTCGGGCGGCTTCGATGCCACGCACCCCGACATGGTGGCGGAAGCCGCGACGCCGCGTGCGCCGCGCACCGTCTTCGGCATGATCCTCGCCGCGCTCCGCCGCCGGCGGGCGGCGGACGTGGCGCCCTTCACCGTCATGTCCTGCGACAACCTGCCGGAGAACGGTCACGTCACGGCACGGGCCGTCATCGGTCTCGCGCGCCGGTCCGACCCTGCCTTCGCCGACTGGATCGCGGCCAATGTCGCCTTTCCGAATTCCATGGTGGACTGCATCACGCCCGCGACGTCCGACCGCGAGCGCGCGCTGGTCGCCGAACGCTTCGGCCTTGTCGATGCGGCGCCAGTGGTCTGCGAGCCCTTCCGGCAATGGGTGCTGGAGGATCACTTCCCCGCCGGCCGGCCGGCGCTGGAAAGGGTCGGCGTCGAGTTCGTGCAGGACGTCGCGGCCTATGAGCTGATGAAGCTGCGCATCCTGAACGGCGGTCACGCCGCCATCGCCTATCCCTCCGCGCTCGTGGGCCACCATTTCGTGCACGAGGCCATGGCCGATCCGCTGATCGCCCGCTGGCTCGACACGCTTGAACGGCAGGAGATCGTGCCGACGCTCGCCCGCATTCCCGGCGTCAGCTACGACGCCTACCTCGCCAAGGTGACGGAGCGGTTCTCGAACCCCGAGGTCGGCGACACGATCCGCCGCCTCTGCCTCGACGGGTCGAACCGGCAGCCGAAGTTCATCCTGCCCACGCTCTCGCAGGCGTTGGCGGCCGACCGGCCCCTCGAGGGGCTCGCGCTCGAAGTCGCGCTCTGGTGCCGCTACTGCGCGGGCATCGACGAGGCGGGGCGCGCGATCGCGCCCAACGACGAGAACTGGGCCGAACTCAGCCTCCGCGCGCAGGCCGCGAAGGACGATCCCGGCGCCTTCCTCGCCAACCGTGCCGTCTTCGGGGCCCTCGGAGAGGAGCCGCGCTTCGCCGCCGCCTTCGCGCGCCAGCTCGGCCGGCTCTGGTCCGAAGGCGTGCACCCGGTGCTTGCCGACTACATCGGCTGATCGGCCAGGATCACCTCACAACCCCAGTCGCGGCAACGAGCGGCCAGCCCGGGTGGAAACGGCCGGTCGGTGAAGACGCGGCCGATGGCCGACAGCGAGGCGATGCGCACCGGCGCGCGGCGGTCGAGTTTCGAGGCATCGGTGACCAGGCAGCTTGCCCGCGCCTGCCGGAGGATCGCCTGCGCCACGCGCACCTCTTGCGGGTCGAAGTCGAGCAGATCGCCCTCGGCGTCCAGCGCCGATGTGCCGATGATGGCGTAATCGACCTTGAAGTGACCGATGGCCTCGGTGGTGAGGTCGCCGACGAGCCCCCCGTCCGACCGCCTGAGCACGCCCCCCGCCACGATCACGTCGCAGCCGTCGCCTTCGGCGAGGATATTGGCGACGTTCATGTTGTTGGTGACGACGGTCAGGTTGCGATGATGGAGAAGCGCCCGCGCGACCGCCTCCGTCGTCGTGCCGATGTTGAGGAAGAGCGAGGAGTTGTCGGGGATCGTGGCCGCGCAGGCGCGTCCGATCGCCGCCTTCGCCTCGGCGTTCATCAACCGGCGCTCGGCATAGCCGAGATTGGCCACGCCCGCCCTGAGCACCGCGCCGCCGTGCACCCGGTCGAGCTTGCCGGCATCGGCCAATTCCGACAGGTCGCGGCGGATCGTCTGCAACGTGACGCCGAAACGTTCGGCGAGATCCTCGACGGCGACACGTCCCTCGGCCCGCGCGAGATCGAGGATTTCGCTTTGACGAAAGCTCAGGGCCATCACCGCCTCCTGATGCCTCCTACCCCGATCCGAACCTTCTGTCATCAGAAACGAACATCTGCGAACGAAAAAGTTGACAAAACGCGCACTTCCGCGCGAAATGGGGCCGCAGTCGCGGAGGGCAGAACGTGGTTTCCGAAGACATCCCAGAACCCTCCTACGACCTCTTCGTCATCGGCGGCGGCATCAACGGTGCAGGTATCGCGCGGGATGCGGCGGGGCGGGGGCTGTCGGTCGTGCTGGCAGAGATGGGCGATCTTGCGCAGGCGACCTCCTCGGCCTCGACCAAGCTCTTCCACGGCGGCCTGCGCTATCTGGAGTATTTCGAGATCGGCCTTGTCCGGAAGGCGCTCGTCGAGCGCGAGGTCCTGCTGCGGGCCATGCCGCACATTGCCTGGCCGATGCGCTTCGTCCTGCCCCTCTCCGACGACATGCGGTTCGAAGGCACCACGCCCACCTCGCGGCTCCTGACGCTCTTCATGCCCTGGCTGAAGGGCCGGCGGCCGGACTGGCTGATCCGGCTTGGCCTCTTCCTCTACGATCATCTCGGCGGGCGGAAGATCCTGCCCGGGACCCGCGCGCTCGACCTGAGGACGGACCCGGCCGGAAAGTGGCTGAAGCCCGGGTTCGCCCGCGCCTACGAATACTCCGACTGCTGGGTGCAGGACGCGCGCCTTGTCGTCCTCAACGCCCGTGACGCCGAGGCGCGGGGCGCGAAGATCCTCACCCGTGCGAGGGTGACCGACGCGCGGCGCGACGGTGACGCATGGGAAGTGACGGTGGCGATGCGGGGGCGAGAGAAGCGGTTCCGCGCCAAGGTACTCGTCAACGCCGGCGGGCCCTGGGTGGAGCGGGTGGTGCGTGACATGACGAATCGCGCCCCGAAGGCGCATATCCGCCTTGTCAGGGGTTCCCACATCGTCACGCGCCGGCTCTTCGACCACGACCGCGCCTATTTCTTCCAGGGCACCGACGGGCGGATCATCTTCGCCATTCCGTATGAAGAGGACTTCACCCTGATCGGCACGACCGATGTGGACCATCAGGGCGACCCGGGCGACGCGCGTTGTACCGAGGCGGAACAGGACTATCTCTGTGCCTTCGCCTCGCAGTACTTCGCGCGTCCCGTGACCCGGGCGGACGTGGTCTGGACCTATTCCGGCGTGCGCCCGCTCTACGACGACGGGGCATCGAGCGCGAGTGCCGCGACGCGCGACTATGTGCTGACGCTCGATGCGGAGGGCCCCCCGGTGCTCAACGTCTTCGGCGGCAAGATCACGACCTACCGCAAGCTCGCCGAGGCGGCGATGGCGAAGATCGCGCCGCATCTCGGCCTCGCCAGGGGCAACTGGACGGCCGGCGTCCCGCTGCCCGGCGGGGATTTCCCCGTGGACGGGGTGGCGGGCCTGATCGCCGACCTTACGGCGCGCTACCCGTTCCTGGACGGCTTCACCGCCCGCCGGCTGGTCCGCACCTACGGAACCGAGGCGCCGGCCGTGCTTGGCGAGGCCCGGGCGCCCACCGGCCTCGGGCGCGCCTTCGGCGCGGGCCTGACAGAGGCCGAGGTGCGCTGGCTCATGGCCAGGGAATATGCCCGGACGGCGGAGGATGTGGTCTGGCGGCGCACCAAGCTCGGCCTGAGGATGACGGGCGAGGAGATCGCGGCGCTCGACGCCTGGATGAAGGGAGAGGGGACGGCATGACCCATGTGCTGGCAATCGACCAGGGAACGACCTCGAGCCGGGCGATCCTGTTCGACAAGGCGATGCGCGTGACGGCCGTCGCGCAGGAGGAGTTCGCGCAGCATTTCCCCGCCTCGGGCTGGGTGGAACACGATCCCTCCGACCTCTGGTCCTCGGTTGCGGCGACCACGCGCGCGGTGATCGAGACGGCCCGCATCGACGCGCGTGACATCGCCGCCATCGGCATCACCAACCAGCGCGAGACGACGCTGGTCTGGGACCGCAGGACCGGCGAACCGATTCACCGCGCCATCGTCTGGCAGGACCGGCGCACCTCGGAAATGTGCCAGCGGCTGAAGGCCGAGGGTCACGAGAAGATGATCGCGGAGCGCACCGGGCTCCTCCTCGATCCCTATTTCTCGGGCACGAAGCTTGCCTGGCTTCTCGACCACGTGGATGGCGCGCGGGCACGGGCAGAGGCGGGTGAGCTTCTCTTCGGCACGGTCGACTGCTTCCTGATCTGGAAGCTCACCGGTGGCAGGGTGCACGCCACCGACGCCACGAACGCGGCGCGCACGCTGATCTACAACATCCGAAAGGGGGAATGGGACAGCGACATACTCAAAATCCTGAAAATACCGGAGACGCTCTTGCCCAAGGTGCGCGACTGCGCCGCGGACTTCGGCATGACCCGATCCGACCTCTTCGGGCGCGAGATTCCGATCTGCGGCGTGGCGGGCGACCAGCAGGCGGCGACCATAGGGCAGGCCTGTTTCGCGCCGGGCATGATGAAATCCACCTACGGCACCGGTTGCTTTGCGCTGCTGAACACGGGGGCGGAGCCGGTCGCCTCGAAGAACCGGCTTCTGACGACGATCGCCTACCAGTTCGGCGGAAAGCCGACCTACGCGCTCGAAGGTTCGATCTTCATTGCCGGCGCGGTCGTCCAATGGCTGCGCGACGGGCTCAAGATCGTCCGCTCGGCGGCCGAAACGCAGTCCCTCGCCGAGGCCGCCGACCCGACACAGGAGGTCGTCCTGGTTCCTGCCTTCGTGGGTCTGGGCGCACCCTACTGGAACGCCGATTGCCGGGGCGCGGTCTTCGGGCTCACGCGTAACTCGGGGCCGGCGGAGTTCGCGAGGGCGGCGCTCGAAAGCGTCGGTTACCAGACGCGCGACCTTCTGGAGGCGATGCGGGCGGACTGGGGCGCCGGCGCGGAAGGTGTCCTGCGCGTCGACGGCGGCATGACCGCCTCCGACTGGGCGATGCAGTTCCTCTCCGACATCATCGGCGCGCCGGTGGACCGGCCGCGGGTGCTGGAGACGACGGCGCTCGGCGCGGCCTGGCTCGCTGGGTCCCGGGCGGGGGTCTATCCCGACGCCGAGGGTTTCGCGCGCGCCTGGGCGCTCGACCGGCGGTTCGAGCCCGGCATGGCGGAGCCCGCGCGCGCTTCGAAATACGCCCGCTGGAAGCGCGCCGTCGCCGCGACGCTCGCGGTATGACACCCTTCGCGATCGCGCAGCCGTCCCGCATCCGCTTCGGCCGGGGCGAGGCGCGAAA